>NZ_WSUT01000005.1:2192500-2545000 GCF_009789535.1 Sphingomonas carotinifaciens
GGCGGCGGACGATCGCCCAGCGGGTCGGCTGGCGGACCGGCTTGTCCATCAGGGTGGCACGGCCGGCAAGCAGCGCACGCAGGCGGTCCGTGGCGAGCGGCGTGCGGGCGGTGGCGATCAGCCGGTCCATCGCATCCTTGCGCAGGCCATAGCCGAGCGCGGGATCGTCCATGCGCGCGATCAGCGCTGCCTCCCAGCGGGGGCGGAGCGGCGCGGCCTTTGCCTCGGGCAGGTAGATGTCGAGCGCGGCGGCCCCGCGCAGCAGGATGGTGCGCGACAATTGCTCGTCATGCTCGGCCGGCAGCACACCTAGCAGGATCGTCAGGTAGCGCGCCGGGGGCAGCGCCGCCTCGCGCACCACGTCCCAGAGCGCGGCCCACAGCATCGCGCGCAGCAGGGTGTCGGTGACGGTGCCGACATGCGCCGCAATCCACTCGGTGGTGCGCGCATCGGGCAGGAACAGGCCGTAGCCATGGTCGCCGTCATTGGCCCAGACATAATCGGGGGCAGGCAGGCCGGCGGCGGCCGCAACATCGGCGGTGGTGCCGCTGAACTGCGCATCGAGGATCACGTCGTCGCGGTCGTGATAGCCGAGGCGGACGCGAACCTTCATCGGCCATGTTCCGCCGGGATCGCCCGGCAAAGCCCTGACCGGGCGCTGCACCAGCCGCAGCGAGGCGATGCGCGCACCGTCGAGCGCAAGGTGCGTGTCGATGCGCGGCATGCCGGCGCGCAGCACATATTGGCGGCCGAACGCCTCCAGCGACATGCCCGATGCCTCGCCCACCGCGCTGAGCAGATCCTGCCACGTCGCGTTGGCATAGGCGTGACGCTGGAGAAAGAGGTGGAGGCCGCGGCGAAAGCCGTCCTCGCCGACCAGGAACGCCAGTTGCTTGATGATGCCGGGCGCCTTGAAATAGACGATCGGGCCGTAATTGCTCTTGGCAGCGTCCAGATTGTCCAGCGATTGCCACAGGGGAGAGGTGCCGCTGGTCTGGTCCGCGCGATAGGCCTGCGTTTTTACCGACAGGAAGAAGGTGGTCCAGGCATCGCTGTCCGGCTGCAACTCGGCCTGAAGACGTGCGGCCATGAAGGTGGAGAAGCCCTCCTTCAGCCACAGATCGTCGAACCAGCGCATGGTGACGAGATCGCCGAACCATTGGTGGCAGATCTCGTGATAGATGGTCTGGTCGCGGCCGAGGCGCTGGGGCAGCGTCGGCGGCTCGCGAAAGACGAAGCGGTCCTCGTTGTAGAAGACGGCGCCGACATGTTCCATGCCGCCGAAGGGGAAGGCGGGAGCGAGCAGGAGGTCGAGCTTGGCGAAGGGGAAGGGGACGGCGAACCAGGTGGCGAGCCAGTCTACGGCGGCGCGGTTGGTGGCGATCTGGGCCTCGGCATCGACCTCGGCGCGGCGGGAGGCGCGGGCGTAGAGGGTGATCGGCTGTTCGTTCGGGGGGGCGGATGTCCAGTGCGTCCAGGGGCCGGCGGAGAAGGCGGCGAGATAGGTGGAGATGGGCTGGGTTTGCGCGAACTGCCAGCGGGTTGCGGAGCCGGTGGTGGTCTTCGTCTCCAGCGCGCCGTTGGCGATCGCGGTCCAGTCGGCCGGGGTGGTCAGGTGCCAGCGGAAACGGGCCTTCAGGTCCGGCTGGTCGAAACAGGGAAAGAGCAGGTTGGCGTCGGACGGCACGAGCAGCGTGTAGAGATAGGTCCGGTCGTCGGTATCGTCGTGGAAGCGGATGATGGCCGCGCCCGCGGCGGCGATCGGCGTTTCGAACCGGGCGGACAGCGTGTTGCGGCCGGTGCGGAGCAGGCGCTGCGGCAGGACCAGATGGCCGTCGCGGCGGGTGTCGGCAGCAAGGGGGCGGCCGTTGACCATGACGTCGCTGAGCAGCGGCCCGCGGAAATCGAGCACCAGGTCGCCGCTGTTCGCGCGGCGCTGGAAACGGGTGATGACGGTGCCCGTCGCGCGGTCGGCGGCGGTGACGTCGAGCGCGAGGTCGTAGCGGATGTCGGAGATCGCCGCGGCGCGGGCGCGGGCGAGCGCCAGCGAAATGCCGGGGCCGGCGAGCGACGGCGCCGATGCCGCGCCGGCCCAGGCGGAGGAGGAGGACAGCAGGAGCCCGGTGGCGATCAGGCGGCGGCGGTCGGTGACGAGATGCATGGCCGCTTCATGGCGGCAGATGCGGCAATCGGCAAATTCAGCGTTCGTGCAACCGGGCAAGCGCGATGCCGGCGAGGTTCTGCGTACGCTTGATGTAGCGGATGCGCAGGCGGCCGTCGGGCTTTTCCATCGTCTGGAACAGATGGTGGTGGGCGACGCAGGATGCGGGAATACGCTGCGTCCCGTTCGCCTGCGCGATCACGGCGGCGGCGTCGCCGAGCAGGACCGCACCGGTCAGCTTCATCCGATGGGCAGTGCGCACCGCATGGATCAGGGCCAGCCATTCGGCGTCCATGCTGGTGCCGGGGCCGAGACCCTGCTGGACGATGCTGTGCGCGCCGACGACCACGGCCAGCTCCATGCCATGCGGGCGCAGGCCGCCGTCGAAGAACAGCTTCATGCGTCCCGCCAGCGGCCCGGTGCGATGTCGGCCAGCGTCCAGTCGGCGATGCGCCAGCGGATCAGGCGCAGCGTCGGGTGGCCGACCGCGGCGGTCATCCGGCGGACCTGTCGGTTGCGGCCCTCGCGGATCGTCAGGCGCAGCCAGCTGTCGGGAATGCTGAGGCGGACGCGGATCGGCGGATCGCGCGGCCACAGCGCGGGGTCGTCGATCCGCTCAACCTCCGCGGGGCGGGTCGGGCCGTCCTTCAGCGACACGCCGCCGCGAAGAGCCGCCAACGCATTGTCATCCGGGATACCCTCCACCTGGACGAGATAGGTCTTGGGTGCCTTGAACTTCGGATCGGCGATGCGGGCCTGAAGGCGGCCGTCGTCGGTGAGCAGCAACAGCCCTTCGCTGTCACGGTCCAACCGGCCGGCGGGGTAGACGTGCGGCACCTGCACATAGTCCGACAGCGTGGCGCGCGGGCTGGGGCTGTTCCGGTCGGTGAACTGGCTCAGCACGTCATAGGGCTTGTTGAACAGGATGACCCTGCTCATGCCGCCGCCATGCTGCGCGCGACCGCCTCGGCGACCTTGATGCCGTCCACCGCGGCGGAAAGGATGCCGCCGGCATAGCCCGCGCCCTCGCCGGCGGGGAACAGGCCGGCGGTGTTGAGGCTCTGCAAGCCTTCGTCGCGGGTGAAGCGGACGGGGGAGGAGGTGCGCGTCTCCACGCCCGTCATCACCACGTCGGGATGGTCATACCCCTCGATCTGGCGGCCGAACACGGGCAGCGCCTCGCGCATCGCGGCCACCGCGAAGTCGGGCAGGCATTCGGCAAGGTCGGTCGGCGTCACGCCGGGGCGGTAGGAGGGCACGACCGAGCCAAGCGTGGTCGAGGGACGCCCGGCGAGAAAGTCGCCGAGACGCTGCGCCGGTGCCTTGTAGTTCGCTCCGCCGGCGACGAAGGCGCGCTCCTCCCAATGGCGTTGCAGCGCGATGCCGGCGAGCGGATCGCCGGGATAGTCGCGCGCGGGGTCGATCGCGACGACGAAGCCGGAATTGGCGTTGCGCTCGTTGCGCGAATATTGGCTCATCCCGTTGGTGGCGACGCGGCCCTCCTCGGAGGTGGCGGCGACCACCGTGCCGCCCGGGCACATGCAGAAGCTGTAGACGGTGCGCCCGTTCGAGCAGTGATGCGAGATGTGATATTCCGCCGCCCCGAGTATCGGGTGGCCCGCGTCGGCGCCGAAGCGCGAGCGGTCGATCCAGCTTTGCGGATGTTCGATGCGCACGCCGATCGAGAAGGGCTTGGGCTCGACGAAGACACCCGCTTCGTGGAGCATGGCGAAGGTGTCGCGCGCGCTGTGGCCGATGGCGAGAACGACGCGGGATGCCGCCAGATAGCCGCCGTCATGCAGGTGCAGCCCGCGGACATGGCGCTGGCCGGCACCGTCGGTTTCCAAGTCCAGCCCGTCGACACGCGTCGAGAAGCGATATTCGCCGCCCAGATCCTCGATCGTCTGGCGCAGGTTCTCGACCATCTTCACCAGGCGGAAGGTGCCGATATGCGGATGCGCCTCCGTCAAAATCTCGGGCGGTGCGCCGGCCTTCACGAACTCGGTCAGCACCTTGCGGTCGAGATGGCGGTTGTCCTTGATCCGGCTGTAGAGCTTGCCGTCCGAAAAGGTGCCGGCGCCGCCCTCGCCGAACTGCACGTTCGATTCCGGGTTCAGCTTGCTGCGCCGCCAAAGGCCCCAGGTGTCCTGCGTGCGTTCGCGCACCACCTTGCCGCGATCGAGGATGATCGGGCGGTATCCCATCTGTGCCAGGATCAGTCCGGCGAAGAGGCCGCAGGGGCCGGCGCCGATCACCACCGGGCGCTGTGCGTCGGGTGCGGCGGTGCCGACCGGGCGGTAGCGCGTGTCCGGCGTCACCTGCACGTTGCGGTCCTTGCGGAAGCGGGCCAGCACCGCCGCCTCGTTCTTCAGCGTGACGTCGACCGAGTAGACGAGCAGGATGTTGGTCTTGTCCCGCGCGTCATGGGCGCGGCGCGCGACCGCAAAGCGGATCATGTCGCGCGGGGTGATGCGCAGCCGCTGGCGGATCGCGGCGGCCAGCGCCTCGTCGGGGTGGTGGAGCGGCAGTTTCAGTTCGGTAACGCGGATCATCGCCGCGCCTTACCGCGTGACGTGGCCGCTTTCCATCGGTCAGGCACCATCCAGCGGCAGGACATGGAGGAAGCGCGGGCCATGCGCGCCGCGGACATAGCTGCCCTCGATATCGGTCGTGCCGGATACGCCGGTGATCCAGTAATGCGCGCGCGGTGGCGGGTCGGAGCGTAGCGCATCCTCCAGATAGGCGACGATGCGCGGCACGACGACCAGATGATGCAGGCCAAGGAAGTTGGGCAGCATCGGCGCGGCGGGCGCGGTTTCCATGACCAGCGAGCCGGTTTCGGCCACGCCGCAGCGCGCGACGGCGACCACCACCGCCTCGTCGGGCGCGGAGGACGGGCGCAGGTCGAAGTCGCGCCAGTCCGCGGCCGTGAGCCGCGGATTGGGCGGCAGGTAGAGCGCACGCGGCAGGCCGTGTTCCGCCATATAGGCGGCAACCGCGGCGGGAAGCGCGTCGAAACCGGTGATCGGCGCCACCGTCGCGCCGAGGCCCGGCTGCGCCAGCCGATCGAGAAAGGCGGGTAACAGCGCGCCCGGATCGACCGCGGGCCGCTCTACCCGGGCGACGAGCGCCGCGGCCTCCGCATCCAATCGTGCGGGATCGACGGGGGCGCCGCGCAGGGCGCCGAGAATGGCCTCACGCGCGGTCATCAGCGTTCTCCCGCACCGTAGCGATCCATGAAGCTTTTTGCCGCCGGCTTGGGGAAGTCGCGGTGGTCGGTCCAGCCGCCGGCAAGCGGCAGGCGCCTGGCCCAGCCGCCTGCGCCCGCTGCCAGCCGCATCGCCCGCAGCGCGCCGCCCACCGCCAGTCGGTACAAGGCGGGGCGCCGCGCGACCCAGGCCCAGGCGGCGATGCCCCGCCGCACGCTCACCGGCTCCAGCCCCTCGCGCCAGCTTCGCTCGCGCCAGCCGCGCAGCAGCGTCGGTAGCGGGATCTTGACCGGGCAGACCTCCTGACACTTGCCGTTGAGCGTGCAGGCGCTAGCGAGGTCCTGATTGCCCTTCAGCCCGTCCAGCGCCGGGGTCAGCACCGCGCCCATCGGGCCGGGATAGGTGCTGCCATAGGCATGGCCGCCGATCTGGCGAAAGACCACGCAGTGGTTCATGCACGCGCCGCAGCGGATGCAGCGCAGCATTTCCGCCAGCCCTTCGTCCCGCATCCGGCTGCGGCCGTTATCGACCAGCACGATGTGCATTTCCTCCGGCCCGTCGCGGTCCCCTGCGCGCCGCGGCCCGGCATAGAAGGTGGTATATTGGCTCATCGCTGCACCGGTGGCGGAGCGCGACAACAGGCGCAGCATATGGGTGGCATGCGCCATGGAGGGGACGATCTTCTCGATCCCCGCCGTCACGATATGCATGCGCGGGGGCACCAGCGACAGTTCGGCATTGCCCTCGTTGGTGACGGTGCAGATCGCGCCGGTGTCGGCGACAAGGAAGTTGGCGCCCGATATGCCGACATCGGCGCCCAGCATGCCGCTGCGCAGTTCGCGCCGGGCGCTTTCCGCCATCGCGGCCACGGTTTCCTCGACATGGGGGTCGCGGTGGTGCTGCGTGAACAGGGCGGAGACCTGCTCGCGCGTCTTGTGCATCGCCGGCCAGATGATGTGCGAGGGACGCTCGTCGGCCAGTTGGATGATGTGTTCGGCCAGATCGGTCTCGATCCGGCGGATACCCGCCTCGGCCAGCGCATGGGGCAGGCCGATCTCCTCGCCCAGCATCGATTTGGAGCGGGCGACGGTTCTTGCCCCGGCGCGGCGGCACAGGTCGACCACGATCGCGCAGGCTTCGTCCGCGGTGCGCGCCCAGTGGACGGTGGCGCCGGCGGCGGTCGCGTTCGCCTCGAACCGTTCAAGATAAGTGTCGAGGTTGGCGATCACATGATCCTTGATCGCCGCGGCGCGGGTGCGGGCATCCTCGAACCCGGCAAAGGCATCGACGGCCAGCGCGCGTTTGGCCTCGGCGGTGCCGGCGGTGCGCTCCACCGCGACCTTCAGCAGCGGATCGGCCAGCGCGGCGGCGGTGCGCGTCTTGAAGCTGGTCATGCCTCTTCCCCGATGGCCGGGCCGCCGCCCATGCCCGCCAGTATCTCGACGGTGTGGAAGGCACGCACGGGCGAGCCCTCGCGGTGGAGCTTGCCGGCCATGTTCATCAGGCAGCCAAGGTCGCCCGCCAGCAGCAGGTCCGCGCCGGTCGCATCGATCGCCGCCGCCTTCTCGCCGACGATCGCGTTCGAGATGGCGGGATATTTGACGCAGAAGGTGCCGCCGAAGCCGCAACAGCTTTCCTCACCGGCGAGCGGCTTGAGCGAAAGCCCGGCGACCGCGCCGAGCAGGCGGCGCGGCTGGCGCTTGACGCCCAGTTCGCGAAGCCCCGAGCAGCTGTCGTGATAGGTGGCGGTGGCGGGCAGGGATACCGCGTCGGGCCGCCAGCCGCGTACCTCGTCCAGATAGGCGAGGATCTCCCAGGTTCGCGCGGCCAGTGCCTCGGCACGCGGCGACCATAAGGGATCGTCGTGCAGGATTTCGGGGTAATGCACCCGGATCGTCGCGGCGCAGGAACCCGACGGGATGACGACATGGTCATAGCCCTCCAGCGCGGCGATCGTCCGCCGCGCCAGGTCGATCGCGGTTGCGCGGTCGCCGGAATTGAGTGCCGGCTGCCCGCAACAGGTCTGTGCGCGCGGCACCACCACCTCGCAGCCCGCCGCCGCCAGCGTACGCAGCGCGGCAAAGCCGATTTGCGGGCGCATCGCATCGACCAGGCAGGTGACGAACAGCGCCACCGTCGGTTTTTCGACGCGCGAGCTCATGTCGGGGTTTGACGTAGCAGTTTCCATCAATTAGATCTCTATTCCACAAAATGAGAAATAGCCAGTTCCAACCACGAGGTCGCATTCGCGGCCCGATCCGTAAACGGGGAGGTTCATAGCGTGCCGATCGCGCAATTGCCCAAGATCAAGCATGTTCGTGCGTTCACCGTGCGCGGTGGCGGCGCCGATTACCATGACCAGGGCGCCGGACACTGGATCGACGATCATATCGCCACCCCGATGAGCCGCTATCCGGAATACCGCCAGTCCCGGCAGAGCTTCGGCATCAACGTACTGGGCACGCTGGTGGTGGAGATCGAGGCGGAGGACGGCACGATCGGCTTTGCGGTGACGACGGGGGGCGAGCCGGCGGCCTATATCGTCGAGAAGCATCTTGCGCGGTTCCTGGAGGGGCGGGCGCCCACCGATTACGAGAAGATCTGGGACCAGATGTATTTCTCGACCCAATATTATGGCCGCAAGGGTTTGGTGGTGAACGCCATTTCCGGCGTCGATCTGGCACTTTGGGACCTGCTCGGCAAGCTCCGGCAGGAGCCGGTCTACCATCTGCTGGGCGGTGCGGTGCGCGACGAGCTGCAATTCTACGCCACCGGCGCGCGGCCGGACATCGCCAAGGACCTGGGCTTCATCGGCGGCAAGATGCCGCTCCACCACGGCCCCGCCGAGGGGATCGAGGGGTTGAAGAAGAACATCGCCGAGCTGGCCGAGATGCGCGCGCGTGTCGGCCCCGACTTCTGGCTGATGTGGGACTGCTGGATGGCGCTGGACGTGGACTATGCCACCCGGCTTGCCATCGCCGCGCACGAACATGGCCTGAAATGGATCGAGGAGGCGATCAGCCCCGACGATTATTGGGGCTATCAACAGCTCAAGCGCAACGTGCCCAAGGGCATGCTGGTCACCACCGGCGAGCATGAGGCGACGCGCTGGGGCTTTCGCATGCTCTTGGAGATGGACGCGTGCGACATCATCCAGCCCGATGTCGGCTGGTGCGGCGGCGTCACCGAGCTGCTGAAGATCAGCGCGCTGGCCGATGCCCATGGCAAGATGGTCGTGCCGCACGGATCGTCGGTCTACAGCTATCATTTCGTGGTGACGCGCCACAACTCGCCCTTTGCCGAGTTCCTGATGATGCACCCCGGCCCGACCGAGGTGGTGCCGATGTTCGCGCCGCAACTGCTGGGCGAGCCGGTGCCGGAGAACGGGCGCCTGCGCGCCTCCGCACTGGATGCGCCCGGCTTCGGCGTCGAGCTGAACCGCGACATCGCCATGCATCGCCCCTACACCCACTGATTGCGAAAGACATTGCCATGAAGCTTTGCCGCTTTGGCCAGCCCGGCCAGGAAAAGCCCGGCCTCGTCAGCGAGGACGGCACGATCCGCGACCTGTCCGGCGTGGTCGACGACATCACCGTGGAAACGCTGGCCCGCGCGCGCGCCGCCGATCCGGCGACGCTGCCCGTGGTGGAGGGCACCCCGCGCTACGGCGTGCCGGTGAACGGCATCGGCAAGATCGTCGCGATCGGGCTGAACTACGAGGATCATGCAATCGAATCCAATCTGCCGATCCCGACCGAGCCGATGATGTTCATGAAGGCGGTGTCGAGCCTGAACGGGCCCAACGATCCCGTGATGCTGCCGCAGGACGCCTCCCATGGCGACTGGGAGGTGGAACTGGGCGTCATCATCGGTCGCACCTGCCGATATGTCTCCGAGGACGAGGCGCTGGACCGCGTTGCCGGCTATGTGCTCGCCAACGACGTCTCCGAACGCTTCAACCAGAAGCAGCGGGGCACGCAGTGGTCGAAGGGCAAGGGGCATGACACCTTCTGCCCCGTCGGCCCCTGGCTGGTGACGCCCGACGAGGTGGGCGATCCGCAGGATCTGGACATGCACCTGGACGTGAACGGCCAGCGGATGCAGACCGGCAACACCCGGACGATGATCTTCACCATCCGCCAGCTGATCGCCTATGTCAGCCGCTACATCACGCTGTATCCCGGCGACCTGCTGATCACCGGCACCCCGCCCGGCGTCGGCGAGGGCAAGAAGCCGCAGGCCGTGTATCTGAAGGCGGGCGACGTCATGGAACTGGGGATAGCGGGCCTCGGCACGCAGCGGCAGGACGTGATCGCCTGGCGCGACCTGGGCGAGGGGGTGCCGGCATGAGCCTGTTTTCCGGGCGCTTCACAGGGCGCGCCGCGATCGTCACCGGCGGTGCGTCGGGACTGGGCAAGGAAGTCGCCCGCCGCATCATCGCAGAGGGTGGAACGGCGGCCTTGTGGGATGTCGACGCCGACAGGCTAGCGGAGGCGCAGGCCGAGACGGGCGCCGCCCATGTCGTGGCCCTCGACGTGACCGATGCGGATGCGGTCGCGGCCGCAGCGGCATCGAGCGCGGAGGCGCTGGGCCGGGTCGACATCCTGGTCTGCTCGGCAGCGATTACCGGGGCGACCGGACCGGTCCACGAATATCCGCTGGAGAGCTGGCGACGGGTGATCGACATCAACGTCAACGGCCTGTTCTATTGCTGTCGTGCGGTGGTGCCGCTGATGCTGGACCATGGCTATGGCCGGATCGTCAACGTCGCCTCGGTGGCCGGCAAGGAGGGCAACCCGAACGCGTCCGCCTATTCCGCCAGCAAGGCCGCGGTGATCGGCCTGACCAAGTCGCTGGGTAAGGAATTGGCGGGCAAGGGGGTGATCGCCAATGCGCTGACCCCGGCCACCTTTGAAAGCCCGATCCTGGCGCAACTGCCGCAAAGCCAGGTCGATTACATGCGCGGCAAGATCCCGATGGGCCGGTTGGGCGAAGTGCATGAATCCGCCGCGATGGTGTGTTTCATGGCGTCGGAGGAATGCAGCTTCACCACGGCGTCGACTTTTGACACGTCGGGCGGGCGAACCACCTTCTGAGGGCGCGGGGCATGACGGTTCCCTTTCTCGATGCGCATATTCATCTGTGGGACCTGTCACGCCTGCGCTACCCATGGCTGACCCCGCCCTTTGCCGAGGACGGCCCGAACGGCAGCGTGGCCGCGATCGCGCAGGATTTCGGTGCCGCCGACTACCGGGCGGCGCTGGCGCGGTGGCAGGTCGTCGGCGCGGTGCATGTCGATGCGGGGGCCGACCCCGGCGATGCGCTGGCGGAGACGGCGTGGCTGGAGGAGGTGGCGGGGGCGTCGGGACTGCCCGACGCGATCGTCGCCTTTGCCGCGCTGGACGATCCCGCGATCGACGGGCATCTGGCGGCTCAGGCGCGGCACCCTCGCGTGCGCGGCATCCGGCACATCGTCAACTGGCACCCCGATGCCGGGCGCAGCTACACGCCGCGCGACCTGACGCGGGACGATGGCTGGCGCGCGGGCTTCCGCAAGCTGGCGGATCATGGCCTGTCGTTCGACCTGCAATGCTATCCCGACCAGATGGCGGGGCTGGTGCCGCTGTTCGCCGACAACCCCCGGGTGCCCGTCATCGTCAATCATCTGGGCATGCCGGTGCTGTTCGACCCGGACGGTATCGCGACATGGCGCGCGGGCCTTGCCGCCCTTGCGACCTTGCCGCAGGTGTCAATCAAGCTGTCGGGCCTCGGCTTCATCGCGCGCGACTGGACGCAGGAACAGGTCCGCCCGTTCGTCCGCCATGCCATCGACCTGTTCGGGACACAGCGTTGCATGGTCGCCAGCGACGCGCCCACCGACATGCTGTTCGCGCCCATCGATCGCTACATGGACGCGCTTCACGCCATCCTGTCGGATTTCGGCGACGGCGAACGGCGCGACCTGTTCGGCCGCAATGCCAATCGCATCTACCGGGTCGGGCTGGCGCTATGATCTGACTGGCGCAGGCCGTCCGCGCGTGGCATCGGCACGGCCCGAGAGTTGCAATAGGTGCCCGCTGCCATGACCCCCGACCTGCCCGGATTCGACCGGGACGCATTCGTCGCCGCCACGCTGGCCGAGGATATGGGGCCGGCGGGGGATATCACCTCCACCGCGGTCATTCCTGCCGGTGCGCGGTTCGTCGGCACGATGGCGAGCCGCGATGCGATCGTGGTCGCCGGGCTCTGGCTGGCCGAGGCGTTCTTTCGCCATCTCGATCCGGAGGTCGCCATCACGCGGCTGGCGGAGGACGGCGCCCGCGTCGAGCCCGGCACGCCGCTGCTCCGGCTGGAAGGGCGCGCGCGCGCGATGCTGACCGCGGAGCGCTCCGCGCTCAACACGGTGCAGCATCTGTCGGGCATCGCCAGCATGACCGCGACCTATGTGGATGCGCTGGTTGGCACGGGTGCGATCCTGCTCGACACCCGCAAGACGATCCCCGGCCTGCGTCTGCTGGAAAAATACGCCACCCGGACCGGCGGTGCGCAGAACCACCGCATGGGATTGTGGGATGCGGCGATGATCAAGGACAACCATGTCGCGGTCGCGGGCGGCGTCGCGCCGGCGGTGGAGCGCGCGCGCGCCGCGGGCATTGCCCGCATCATCGTGGAGGTCGACCGGATCGACCAGGTCGAGCCGGCGATCGCCGCCGGCGCCACCCACCTGCTGCTCGACAATATGGACCCCGCGACGCTGCGCGAGGCGGTGGCACTGGTGGATGGCCGCGTGCCGACCGAGGCCTCGGGCGGTGTCCGGCTGGAGACGATCGGCGCGATCGGGGCGACGGGTGTCACCTATGTCAGCGTCGGTCGCCTGACCCAGTCCGCGCCGGCCGCCGACATCGGACTGGATTTCGCCGCGCTCTGACGATTGCGCGCTCCGGTCCGGCGGCGCTATCGTCCGCCATCAATCAAGGGAGACTATCCGGGTGCGTCCCAAGGCAATCATATCGGCGGAGTGGCTGTACCTCGCCGCGACGCTGCTGCTGATCATAACATCGGCGATGGCGTGGAGCGAGATGGTGGCGCTGTACGGTGCGGGGCTGACCGCGGGCATCACCGCCTTTCTGGTCGGTCTGTATATCCTGCTGATCCTGTGCACGACGCGGGGCGGCAGCCGGGTGGCGCTGGGGCTGCTTGCGGCGCTCACCGTGCTGGGGCTGGTGTCGCTGCTGTATCAGGTCGCCACCGGCGTGCTGGCGATCGGCCTGCTCGGCGTGCTCAACACGGTGCAGGGGCTGTTGACCTTTGCCGGGCTGGTGCTGCTGTTCCGGCCCAATGCGCGCGCCTGGTTCCGGGCCCGGGCGGAGGCTGTGGCATGACGATGAAGCACGTGATCCTGCGCGGGCTGGCCGCCACCGCGCTGCTGTTGCCGGTCGCGGCGCAGGCGCAGGCCTATAGCTGCTCCGCGCCGCAGGCGCCGCAGCGTATCCGGCCCGACCTGCCCACCGACAAGCAGCCACGCCGCGTGGTTCCCATCGGCAGCTATACGCTGGCGATCACCTGGAGCCCGCAATATTGCCGGGATCATGGCGATGGCGGGTCGTTTCAATGCGGCTCGGCCAACCGCTTCGGCTTCACGCTGCATGGGCTTTGGCCCGACGGCAAGGGGGCGACGTGGCCGCAATATTGCCGCCCGACCGGGCTGATCCCGGCTGCGGTGGTTCGCCGGCATATCTGTGCGACCCCGTCGGCGCAGTTGATGCAGCATGAATGGGCCAAGCATGGCACCTGCATGAGCGGGTACAGCCCGGCGCGCTACTTCCGCCAGTCCAATGCGCTCTACGGGCGGCTGCGCTATCCGGACATGGAGGCGCTGTCGCGGCGCGAGCTGACCGCGGGGGGCTTTGCGCAGGCGATGGCGCGGGCCAACCCGGGCCTGAGGGCGGACATGATGCGGGTCACCGCCACGCGCGACGGCTGGCTGGACGAATTGTGGATCTGCCTCGACACCGCATTCCGCTACACGCGCTGCCCGGCGCATCAGGGCGGGGTCAGCCCCTCATCGTCGCTCAGAATCTGGCGCGGCGGACGCTGACCGACCGGCTCACCCCTCCAGCACGACGCCGGCGGGGTGATGCTTGTCCAGATGGCGCCTGATGATGCGCAGGTTGCGGGTGTTCGACCGGAAATAGATGTCGGCCGCGTCGCCGACGAACGGCACCAGGCCCAACACGGCGTCGAAGCCGACATTGCCCATCATCCGCGCCATCTGGAACCTGGACAACCCCAGGTTGCGCGCTTCCCAAACCAGCCAGCTACCCATGGCCGCCGCGATGACGTCACCGACCACCGGGATCAGGCCGACGATCGCGTCGAGCCCGACCGGACGGTTGATGCCGGGAATGACGAACATCCGCTCTAGCACCGCCTCCAGCGCCTCGATCCGGCGCCGGACCGAAGCCACGTCGCGACCCATGGGAAGGCTGTCGAAGATGCGGGGATCGATGCGTGCGGTCATGACGATCAATTGGTGTCGGCACGCAGCCGGTTCAATGGATGCCAGGCGCGCGCATTGGGTTGCCATTGCCGCAGTCGCGATGCCACCAGCGACCAGCGCAGTGGGCGTGCCAGCGGGATAAAGGCCGCGTCCTGGTTCATCGCGATATCGGCAGCGGCAAGCGCCTGTGCCCTGTCGCCAAGCGTCGGGGCCAGCCGCGCCTGTTCCAGCGCCGCTTGCGCCGCCTCGCTGCACGGGCGGCAGGCGGTGGCGAGATACCAGCGTGCGCTGTCATACGGCGCCACCGCATCCACCAGTCGCAGATCGGCCGGCTCGGCCGGTTTGACCCGGACGCTGACGATGCCGATCGCCTGCAAGGTCGCGGCGATCTGCGCATAAAGCAGCCGGGTGCCCGGCGCGTCGGGAAGGGCGATTGCCAGCCGCACCGGACTACCCCAGCCGGCGACCCGCGTGCGTGCATCGGCGCGGCGCTGGTCCAGCGTTTGCAGCGACCAGCCAGGCACTTGCGGCGGCGCGCCCGAGTCCAGCGCCTCGGGCAGCAGCCTGTCCATCGGCTCCCACCCGCGCGCCAGGCTCGCCACCAGCGTCGCCCTGTCGAACGCCTGCGACAGCGCCTGACGGTTCGCCGCATCGGCCAGAAAGCCTTCGCGCCGCACCACCGCCAGCCCGAACAGACCGGCCGCCGGATCGAGCCGCACCGTTGCCGGCGGCGCTCCGCTCAACGCGACGAGCGGCCAGTCGGCGATCGTGCCCCCGCTCACCAGATCCGACTCCCGCCGCCCGAACCGCACCAACGCCAGCGACGCCCGCTCGCCGATCAGCCTGACCTCTTCCTCCGGCGTGGGTGTGGGGCTGTCTTCGGGTTCGGCGCGGGTGGGGTCGGGGATGGGGCGGAGGAGGGGGGCGGCGGAGCGTAGCGCGGAGACGCGCATCGGCCCGGTGCCGCCACCGGCGCGCGAACGGATGATGGCGAGTTCGGGCTGCGCGAACAGCTTGAGCAGATCGGGGCGGGGACGCGCGAGGCGGACCTCGATCACCTGCGGCGTCATCACCACGACCTCGTCGATCGCGGTCAGGAACGGCAGCAGCGCATGATCGGCCGCGGCGCGCAGACGACCCTGCAGGATATCCACCACCTGTTCGGCGGTCACCGGGCGACCATCCGCCCAGCTCGCCTCGCGCAGGCGGAAGATGTAGGAGCCACCATTGTCGGTGACGATCCATCGCTCGGCCAGCCCCGGCTCGATCTGGCCGGCGGCATCGAAGCGCACCAGCCCCTGGGCGGTGGCGTCGACCAGCAGTCGCTGCGGCCAATCGCGGTGACCGGCAGCCGGCGGCTGCCCGATGGCACTGACGATCACCGGGCCGCTGTCACGGCGGCGTTCGCAGCCGGAGGACAAAAGAGCCAGCGCGACCGCAATGGTGCGGACGGCGGGACTCGAACCCGCACTCCATGGGAAGCCGATTTTAAGTCGATGTTTGGGAAGTGCCCGATCTTTCCCTTTTCGACTGAAAAACATACACTTGGCTGCCCTTTTTGGCGGATGAGGGTGGTAGCGATAACCCGCTTTTACCCTCTTGTTCCCGGAATGATTACACAGGATTTACACGGAGTTCGCTTCTCCGAACCCCATGACGCAGTGACCCGCGTCCTTCTGTCCGTCTTCCACAAACGGAGAGCAAGGCAGCGGCGTTCGCACATGTCGCATAATCGCGTGCGGCGCCTACGATCAACCGTATGGCTAACTCGCGTTCCGTCAATTGCCTGTGCCAATAGCGGGTTTTGCAAGTAAGCTATCATGGCTGCGGATCAACAAACATACTATCCTACAACGTGTCTCGGTTTTGTGCCGCATAGGCGGTTAGTGGTGGTGCCGTTGCTGTGATGCCCCTCATTCCGCCGGACGCAAAGAAGCCGTGCACCTCCCTAACCATACATGTCCGGCAACGGCGTTTGCCAGTTTTTACCAAATGTCATCTTTGACAATGGATTAGGATCAGGCACAACGCGATCGGGAGGGCGCTCATTGGGTGGGGTTGAGCTAAAGGACTGGTCCGACTGGATTCGGACCATCACAGCCGTGGCTGCGTTCTTGTTTGCGCCGGCAGGACTCCAAGCCTTGTGGACCAGGCTGCGCCACCGATTTACCGCGATCTGCTACCCCGCTACTGCGTCCCTATCCAAAGGGTCGCACGAGTGGCAAATCGAACTTCGCAACAGATCGTCTACGATGCGACCGTTCAAAGTAGATATATATCCTAAGCAGAAGCGAAATAGAATCAGTTCATTCAAAATTATTACCGAGAATGATGGCGGTATGCTCGTAGATAGCGCCGTACTGGCCCACGGCTGCCTAGTTGTTGATGTAGTTAGGATTGCTCCGGGAAGAAGGCTTTCTATAAAGCTAGTGTTTGATACCGCGGACGTTCCTCGCTTTCATGCAACCACAAACTCAATAACCAGCAGTATAGGTTCACCTGATCGCTACGCGGGCATTCCATCATCTAGATCTTTGGAAGTAGGAAGGAAAAGGGTTCTGGCACTATGCGCAAGTTTCGTGTCGGGCTTTGTAGTTTTGTTTGTTTCGCTATTTTGGCACACCCTTAAGTTTTGACGGAGACACGGTAGATGCCTACTCTGACGGTGAGTGAGTTTTCATGTTTGCGCGAAGCTAACTTCACCTTAGCTCCGGTAAATGTCATTATTGGTCCGCAGGGAAGCGGAAAAAGCGTTACGACAAAACTATTTTACTTCTTTTCCGATATACTTAACAACTCGCTGCAGTATGCGGAGAGAGGTGACAGTATCGAAGACGTTAAACGCCTTCTGACAAAGCAATTTGCTATATGGTTCCCACCTTCTGCTTGGGGAAATGGGCGATTCAACATCAGCTATACCGCAGGTTCTTTTGCTGTGCGCGTGCTACGTCGACGCCTAAATAAGCGCCTGTCAGATGAAGTATCTATAACATTCTCTGACTGGTTTGTTCAGTATTACAGTGCTGCTTCTAAATCATTCAAGGATGTCCGCGAAAAGGTTCTGCTGTCGTATGAGGACAATATATCTGTATCGGCAGTAATAGATCAGGATATGCGGGCGCGGCAGTATGCAATGGACAGGATGCACAAAGCTTTAGGAGATGAGTATCTTTCGCAGCAAACATTTATACCTGCTGGTCGTGCATTCTTTACAAGTATTGGCCGTTTAGTAGCAGGATTTGAACAGGCGGGAAGCTTAGATCCGGTAACTATTAAATTCGCAAAACTTTTTGCGGGCATGAGAGATCGCTCATCTCGGAGGTATGGTAGCGGCATCGCGCATCGTCTGGGAACCGACTTTTTAGAGAGAAGAAGTAGCTTTATGGAAAAGCTATTTGGGGGTCAGGTTGTATTTCAGGACGAAAACGAATTTGTAGAGACAAGTGACGGGCGTAAGATACCATTTACCGCCC
The DNA here is from genome assembly GCF_009789535.1 of Sphingomonas carotinifaciens. Classification (NCBI taxonomy): domain Bacteria; kingdom Pseudomonadati; phylum Pseudomonadota; class Alphaproteobacteria; order Sphingomonadales; family Sphingomonadaceae; genus Sphingomonas; species Sphingomonas carotinifaciens. The sequence goes on from NZ_WSUT01000005.1 coordinate 2,209,844, forward strand.
TGTCTAGTGGCCAGCAAGAACTACTGCCTATGTGGTCGTTGATAGACTATTTTGGCGAATTGGATGCTTTAAGGAGCGCGAGAAATATAAAACCGCGTAAAGTCCGGGAGCTTATCTATATCGAGGAGCCAGAAGCGCATCTTTTTCCAACCGCACAAAGTCAGTTGATGGAATTCCTTATAGGTTCTGTCGCTTCAGAACGCAATCAGCGCAGCTTGGTTATAACTACGCATAGCCCATATATAATGAGTAAGCTGAACGTTTTCCTCAAAGCTGGGCAGCTATCGAAAAGAAAAAAGCGTAATCAGGACATAAACTCCATCGTTCCTAGAGAATGCTGGTTAATAGAGAAGAACCTTTCTGCTCTTTCAATTCAAGATAACCAAATAGTTAACTTGATTGATGAAGATGGTCTTATTGATGCACGATATCTTGATTGTATATCGGAGGATATTTCCGACCAGTTCTCTGACCTGCTTGCCATTGAGGCGGAACTATAATGGCAAAAAAAGCGAAAGTTTGCTCCGTAAGAAAAAATGACTCCAAGATAAAGATCGAAGAAAACGGTAGAAAAGCCATTTTTCTGAATGAATCACGCGACGAATATACGGTAACTGAGGTAGATGGCTGCCTAATAAATGACGGTATGCGTGCAGACTATTTAATAACCAAGGAAGACAGCTGTTCGGTATTTGTCGAATTGAAGGGCAAGAATGTGGATCATGCTGTCGAACAGCTATTCGCTTCCGTAGAAAGATTGGAAGTTAAGAATATATGCCATAAAAACCTCGGATTTCTGGTGATCTGCAAACGTTTCCCGCGATTTGACACGTTTGTTGCCAAAGCCAAGCAAAAGGCGGCTGCCCGGTATAAAGCAGGCTTTCATGTTGTTTGCGATCGGGGTGAATTTGATATTCATCAAATCGCGGCGATTAACGGCCGAAAGTAAATTGCCTCGCAACGTATACGCTAGCGAGACAGCCGCGTAAGACGTTGTATGTGTCTCATTAGGGTTGACTCTGCGGCTGCGAGACGTTCTAAGGAGATGGTCTAGAGGCTATTGGGACGTTTCGCCTTGTCTACCATCATCGGTTACGCTCGGGTTTCCACGGATGACCAAGATTGTGCCATCCAAGAGGATGCGTTGCGGGCCGCCGGTTGTGGGATCATTCGTTCCGAGCGTCGATCCGGCACAACGGTCGAGGGGCGCATCGAACTCGATACCATCCTTTCGTTCATTCGTTCGGGCGATACGCTTCTGGTAACGCGCGTCGATCGCCTTGCCCGGTCGGTAGCTGATTTGGAGAAGATCGTAGCCACGCTAAAGGATCGCGGCGCTTACCTGCGGGCGACAGAGCAGCCCATCGATACGTCGACGCCTGCCGGGGTGGCCTTCTTACAGATGCTTGGCGTTTTCGCGCAGTTCGAAACCGCGATCCGTCGCGAACGCCAAATGGAAGGTATCAACAAGGCGAAGGCCGCTGGGGTATATAAGGGACGCACACCGTCCGTGGACGTGCAACAGGTAAAAAGCTTACATGCATCGGGTGTCGGCGCTACCGAAATAGCAAAGCGGCTGGCGATTGGACGGGCTAGTGTTTACCGAGCACTGAGCTGTTAAGGTATCGGAATTAGATCGTTACATTACTGGGTAGGTTGTCCCGCAGATTATCAAGCAGCGTACCAGGGCGGTGCCCTAGGGCTTCCGATACAGCGATAAACTCAATTACGTCTAATCGGCGTTCGAAAAGCTCAATTTTGTTAACGAACGAAGGGGGTTTGCCAAGGCGACGAGCCAGTTCGCGTTGACTAACCCCTAGATGGCGACGTTGTGCTGCCAGAGCATCTACCAGCGCCCGATAATCCGGCGAAATCACCCAACCGCGCTGCATCGTCGTGACCGCCTTCCATTAAGGCGGGTAGCTATTTCGATGTTGCCACTGTCCCCATGATGGGGACATAAGCCTTTAGTGGTCGGGCCGTGTGTCCGTTCGAATTGGGGGCGCTATATGCATAAATCGATTTGGATGAAGCTCGCGGTCGCGGCTGCATCATCAGGGTGGCTGCTGACGGGTGTAGCGCACGCCGAAAGCTTGCCCGAATTGTGGAAGCGCCCGGTGAAGGGGACATTCACTAGCGCTAAGACCTCTCTAGCCCTCGAATATTGCATCGGATCGGTAACAAGCGAGCTTGGCAGCCCGCATCTGCTTCATGGAGAGGGTGTTACTGACCTATGGGTAGGACGACCGTTCGCCATCCGCATCGAAGAGGTAGGTAGTGCGCGGAAGGTTAGCTACACGGCATCGGCGGCCTACGATGATCGGGTTGACCGGGCTATCCGGGGCTGCCTGTGAAAAAGGGGATCAAATTTGCCGCCGCCGCCGTGGCAGTCGCTTCGATTGTAGGTACTGGTAGCTATGCGGCTTGGCATTTCAGCGACGTGGAGCGAGCTAAGCGGGATGTAAGGGAACGCCTTGTTGATCCTTCTTCCGCCATTTTCTCCGATGTCGAACGCTGCGACGAGGACGGTAAGCTTCGTTATGTAGCGGGTCTGGTAAATGCCCGGAACAGCATGGGAGGCATGACCGGTAAGCGCCTGTTCCTAGCGCAGGCGATCGGCGGCGGCTTCAATGTTACAGTTGAGTCGGGAAACCTCTACGATAATCCAAATTTGGGCGACACGTTCGCAATGGCCCGTCGCTATGCACTAAGCCATCCGTTGACCTGTGCGCAGATCGAGGCGCGGGCACTGGATCACCATATACGTGGCTTTCCGGGCGCTGTCGAAGACATGCCCTCGGGAGATACGGACGGCGGGGGAATGCGGCTAGATAACCTGACGATAGACGACCTTAACGTATCCGATTTGCCGCCGATGGAGCTGTAAAAGCGATGCTCCTCTATCGGGCAAGCCGTATCGAGGGGGCATCGTTTGCCTGGCGCATAACCCAGTTGCAGCATGTTCTTGCTATGTTCTACCATTGTCGGCGGCGGTGTAGTGCCGCCGCCGGTGAAGGGAAGGGATATGCATCACGATTGCCAGCTTCGAGATGCCGCAAGGGTCATTTACGACGAATGCTATCCAAGCGACGAGTGGACAGCACTGCCGTTCGATGAAGCCGAGCGGTACGGGACAATTCACTATAGGCAGGCTGTAGGGGCCGCTCGAAGGGCAAGAGCTGTCATTGCCGCTCCATATACCCAACTGTCCCTTCCCGACCTTCTATGAGCCGTAGGAAGGGCGAACAGCCGGTAATCAAGCGGTAAGATACGTGGGCACCATCACATCCGGTTGCCTACGCTATCCAGTCAGGCAGCTACTGGTTTGATGCATGGATGGGACAGAAGGCTACACCAATTGCATCGCTGTCGCCTCTAACCGGCATACCTGCTGCTAGGTTGATGGGGATAGCCTATGGCGACCGGATATGCCGCGCCGAGCTAAATGCTTTGTCGCGGGCGTGGATGATAGGCGTCGATGACCTTGCCGCTCGGATCTGAACCACAACTTCGATCGTAGGACAGGGTATGTCTTAGAGGAAGTTCGACACCGAAACTCCGAACCCTTCTCAGCCAAGCCGCCGAGCGATCCTAAGCTCACATGCCCCTGTTTTCGATTATAAGCCTCGTAGGCAACGTATAGCCGGCATGAGGCTGGGCAGACCCCTGCAATCCGGAAAGGCGCTGTATAAGGCTTAAAATCGATTTTTCGATATGAAGACACTTTAGCCGGATTGTGCCTTCCTGCTTGTTGGCGTCAAAATCGTAAAAAGGTTACTCGTATGGAGTGGAGTGGGGGGGAGGAAATAATAATAATGCTATTTTATCTTTAGTGTCGGTTCTACTCCCGTAAATTTTACAAATGAGTTATAAAGGCATTGTTTTGCTAGTTCTGTTTTAGATTCCGGGATTATGATCGAATCATGAACCGGGTAGCATGGAATGCCATGATCTTTCATCAAGCTAGAAATGGCATCAACAATAATGCTGCTTTCTAAATAATGTAAATCTGCCCAACTAATTTCACCTTCTCCCCAGCAATCTAAAATGGGAAGAATATTTACCGCCTTTTCCTTTATTATATTTATAGGAAAACGCTTTTGTAGATCGAAGCCGTGCTTTTCCTTGTGTTCCTTCGTCCAACGGCTTGGAAACCGACCTGCCCCCAGTGCGGCATTAACATAGTCTTTCATGATAGCCCGAGGAACATCTACCCCGCCGTAAAGATCACTGCGGTTAGGGATAGGAAGCTTCTTTATGCTATGTAATATTGTTGCAAAGCAGGCGGAGATGTCGATTTCTGCAACCCTTTCTTTGTTGATGGATAGGCCTTTGCGGTCTTCCTTCGAAAGAGATTGATAGCAATGGCCATAGCCGTAGAGGCGTCCACTCTTATTCCACTTAAAGTAGGATTTGTCGCCAAGATGGAAGATGCGTTGTAATCCGTTAAAATAGGATAAGGGATCGTCATTACCCAATGATAAATGATGTTCGGAAAGAAAACTATTGATAGCGATCATAGTAGAGGACAAAGCCTGAAAGGTAGGATCGTCCCGGTTAATGTACATATTAGCGGCCGGAAACTTCTTCCCTTTAATTCTATACGAGGAGCCTTTCAGCTTGATTGGACATTCTGTCGCGGCGGGGGGAATTAGAGAGGGGCATGTGAAATGATGGATCACATTCTTAGGTGTAAGTCCATCCTTTAGAAGTTGTTCAAGCATTAGCGTTGTTATGCGAATGCGAGTTACAGCTCCCTGATCCCGTCGTAGCCCCTTCCATCCCTTCGTAACATCGATAAAGCCTTTGGCCATTAGGTCATCTAAAACCCGCTTAAAGATCTTGTATCCTATTGGACAGTGCGAGAAACTACCCGACGCCATAGGCCTAAAGCATGATCGTAGCGGCTGGTAAGCTGCTGCACGCAAAAGGTCAAAAATCGTTGCTCCAAGGGCAAGAATGTAAGCTTTAGATGGTGATTTTGAGTTGTCATGTATCATATATGCTAGTCTTTTGACAGAAATGGCGCTTGCAGCGGTGTCGGTACGCGACAGTAAAGTCATGTATATAGAAGGCTGGCTTAATGTAGGAACAATTTGATGCGGATCATTGCCATGTCCTAAAATAATCGACCTTTCGCAATCAATATTGGTGATTGTGCAGTACAATGTTTATTTATCCTTATAAATGTTTATGATATTATTGAAAATACAAGACGTGTTCGAAATTATGTTAACAATGGTCAACATCATTAAAGAAGGAAGAGCTTTGACAGCGCTTACCTGTTCATAAAATGGCAATTTCGACGACGCCGTGCCGAACGTTTGACGTTTAACGTTGCGGTATAACGAAAGCTCACCACCTATGACGGCTTACCAGAAGTAAAATGGCTCTGTATAAGTACTTCAAGGTCAGGCACATAATAGAAGCATCTGTTAGATACTTTAGTGTATCGAGGGCCGAGGCCACGATAGGCTCAGTTACCGAGAGTCTTTGTAGATATGCCGAGAAACAACGCGGCGTCGCGGCGCGAAAGACGACCGTCCGGTGTTGTACGAACTGCATGTGAATCCATCTTGATGCTCTGCCTGTATAGTGCGAGACGCTGGATTGCGTCCGCGACTCGCCTTTGCGAGATTTCGGCGCGGCGGGAAAGTCCTTAGCTTAGGTCTTATCTAAAGACTTCTCGTCACTACTGTACGCCTTTTGTAGGATCGAGCATTGTCTCTAAAGTTTAAGCTAGTGACAAAGTCCGGCATCAAAGCTTTGCTTCCGGGAGGTACTATCCGCGAGCATGGGATCACGGTTACCCGCACGCCGACTGGCGACGTACGCTATAGCGTGAACGTCATGGTGGATGGACAGCGTATCCACCGGGTCATTGGTAAGGAGAGTGAGGGCGTCACTCGGCTACAGGTGGAGCAGGCAATCGAGGCCTTTAGAACCAAGGCGAGGGAAGGGCGCTTGGACCTACCTATGGGGCGGAAGAGTCATCCAACATTCGCCGAATTGGCCCCGGCCTATATCCAGAGACTGGATGAGACCGGCGGAAAAAACATGAAGGCCAAACGTCAGCATGTCGATCAACTGCTAGTACCCTTTTTCGGATCATATCGGGCTGACCGCATAACTACAGCGCTTGTCCAAGATTACACGTCTATGCGGCTAGCACTCGGCTTTAAGCAAGCGACGGTGAACCGCGAGTTGGCAACTCTATCGCACCTGATGCGCCGTATGGCGAAGTGGCAATGGATCAAGCCCGAAAGCCTGCCCGACATAGAAAAAGGCCAAGAACCGCGTAAACCGATTGTCATCCTATCCGATGCCAACATTCAGGCCTTGATGAAGGCTGCTATAGCAGACCACGATCCCCACCTATGGTTGTTTGTAGCGTTCGGCCTAAATACAGCCATGCGGCATAGTGAGATCCTCAGGGTCCGCTACGAAAATATCGACTATGAAACTCGTCGCATTTTCATACCGGAGGCTAAGGCTGGCGAGCGGGAGCAGCCTATTACGCCTGCCCTAGTAGCGTTCCTAAAACGACAGCAGCAGGCCGATGGTGACGGGGCTGTTTGGCTATTTCCAAGCGGACGCTCTCTCGCGAAACAACCCCATAGGATCAGTATGGCAAAGCCCTTCCAGCGGGCAGTCATCCGGGCGGGGTTGCTACCCGACAAGGTTACGCCGCACGTCATGCGACATACTGCCATAACCCGTCTCGTTAAGGCGGGAGTGGACCTGCCGACCGTACAAAGGATCAGTGGGCACAAGACGCTGGCAATGGTGCTTCGCTACGTCCACATACACGGGCAGCATATCGACACAGCCATATCGGCGATCGACAACGCCTTCCCTGATCTGATTACACCGGAATTACACGCGCTTTCGCCGAGGGGGGCGGCTTTGGCGGCGACGATAGCTTAAAGTACAGCAATTGCAGGGGCTTGCTTGTTGGTGCGGACGGCGGGACTCGAACCCGCACTCCATGGGAAGCCGATTTTAAGTCGGCAGCGTCTACCGATTCCGCCACGCCCGCACACGATGTCTGACCAAGACGAGCGCGACGCGCGCGTCAAGCCGTGATCGACATCCATCCGTCACACGTTCAGGCGTGCGCGCATTTCCTTGCCGGGTTTGAAATAGGGTACGCGCTTGGCATCGACGGCGACCTGTTCGCCGGTGCGCGGGTTCCGGCCGGTGCGAGCATCGCGGGGGCGGGTGGAGAAGGCGCCGAAGCCGCGCAGTTCCACGCGACCATTCTCGCTCAAACGCCGAGTGATCGAGTCGAAAAACGTCGTCACGATCAACTCAACTTCGCGCGGCGTGAGTTCCGGATTTTCGCCCGCGATCTTTTGCACCAATTCCGACCGGATCATCGACAACATCCCCTCCGATTATCATCCCCTTATGCAAACGTTATAATGAATAATTTGCTCTGTGAAAATGTCTTCGCATGCAAAAAAAAGCAGGCGCCCTGTGCCATAAAAGCACAAGGCGCCTGCCCTGAGGTAAATTACTTCTGGCCGCGGGCCTTCAGTGCTTCACCCAGAATGTCGCCCAGCGACGCGCCCGAGTCGGACGAGCCGTACTGCGCCACAGCCTGCTTCTCTTCGGCGATCTGCATCGCCTTGACCGAGAAGGTCGGCTTCTTGGAGCGGTCGAAGCCGGTCACCATCGCGTCGAACTTCTGGCCGACCTGGAAGCGCTCGGGGCGCTGCTCGTCACGGTCGCGACCCAGATCGGTACGCTTGATGAAGCCGGTCGAACCATCGTCGCCCGCCTGCACTTCGAGGCCCGCGTCGCGGACTTCGAGAACGGTGACGGTGATGACCTGGTTCTTGCCAAGGCGGTCGCCGGCGGCTGCCGGGCTGCCGACGACGGGGCCGCCACGCTCGAGCTGCTTCATGCCGAGCGAGATGCGCTCCTTCTCCGGATCGATGTCGAGCACGATCGCCTGAACGCTCTCACCCTTGCGGTGCAGCGCCAGCGCGTCCTCACCAGAGACGCCCCAGGCGATGTCGGACATGTGGACCATGCCGTCGACATCGTTGTCCAGGCCGATGAACAGGCCGAACTCGGTCGCGTTCTTGACTTCGCCCTCGACGGTCGAGCCGATCGGGTGCGCGGCGGCGAACGCCTCCCACGGATTGGCCTGTGCCTGCTTCAGGCCCAGCGAGATGCGGCGCTTGTCCTGATCGACCTCAAGCACCACCACGTCCACTTCCTGCGAAGTCGACACGATCTTGCCCGGATGGACGTTCTTCTTGGTCCAGGACATTTCCGACACGTGGACCAGGCCCTCGATGCCCGGCTCCAGCTCGACGAACGCACCATATTCGGTGATGTTCGTGACGCGGCCCGACAGCTTGGCGCCGACCGGGTACTTCGCGCTCGCGCCGTCCCACGGATCGCTCTCGAGCTGCTTCATGCCCAACGAGATGCGCTGCGTGTCCTTGTTGATGCGGATGATCTGCACCTTCACCGTGTCGCCGATGTTGATCATCTCGGACGGGTGATTGACGCGCTTGTAGCTGAGGTCGGTGACGTGCAGCAGGCCGTCGATGCCGCCGAGATCAACGAACGCACCGTAATCGGTGATGTTCTTGACGACGCCCTCGATGATCTGACCCTCGGCGAGGCTCTGGATGAGGCCCGAACGCTGCTCGGCGCGGGTTTCTTCGAGAACGGCGCGACGCGACACGACGATGTTGCCGCGCTTGCGGTCCATCTTCAGGATCTGGAAGGGCTGCGGAATGTCCATCAGCGGGGTGACGTCGCGCACGGGGCGGATGTCGACCTGGCTGCCGGGGAGGAAGGCCACCGCGCCGTTCAGGTCGACGGTGAAGCCGCCCTTCACGCGGCCGAAGATCACGCCCTCGACACGGGCCGACTTCGAGAATTCGAGTTCCAGCTTGTCCCATGCGGCTTCGCGGCGGGCGCGATCGCGGCTGAGCATCGCTTCGCCATGCATGTTCTCGACGCGGTCGACATAGACTTCGACTTCGTCACCGACCTTCAGATCGGCCTTCTGGCCGGGGGCGGCGAACTCGCGGAGCGGCACGCGGCCTTCGGACTTCAAGCCGACGTCGATGACGGCGAGGTCGTTTTCGATCGCGGTCACGGTGCCGTGCACGACGCGACCCTCGAAGCTGTCGGCGCCGCCGAACATGTCATCGAGCATCGCCGCGAAATCGTCGCGGGTGGGCTGTACCTGGGTTGCCATAAGGGTTTAACGTTCCTGGTTGGTCGTTTCCGGCCAAGCGGTTGGTTCCGCTGGTCTTGGCCACAAACTGCCGCGCCGGCCCCATGCCGATGCGGCATCCATACGGACCGTTTTCCCGCAAAGGCCCGCACCGACGATCATTCGGTCATCAATGCGAAAATGGCGCGTGGGGCCATGCCCGACGCGCCTGCCTCCGCGAGTCCGAGCCCGCAGGATGCCATTGATATACGTCAAATCGGAACCCGGGGCAAGGTCGGCCCCGGCGTGGCTCAGGCGTCGGCGGCGCGGGCGGCGAGGCGGGCCTCGACCAGGGCGATGGCGCGGGCGACGGAGGCGTCGATCGTCAGGTTGCTGGTGTCGAGCGCGGCGGCGTCGGCGGCCTGGGTGAGGGGGGCGGTGGCGCGGGCGCTGTCGCGGGCGTCGCGGGCCCGGATGTCGGCAAGCACCTGGTCGAAGCTCGCCTCGCTGCCGCGGCCGGTAAGTTCGGCGTGGCGGCGGCGGGCGCGCACCTGGGGACTGGCCTTCACGAACAGCTTGGCATCGGCGTCGGGCGCGATGACGGTGCCGATGTCGCGCCCGTCGAGGATCGCGCCACCGGGCTGATGCGCGAACCGCTTCTGCCGCTGGAGAAGGGCCGCGCGGACCAGCGGATGCGCCGACACGATCGAGGCGAGTTGCCCGGTTTCGTCATCGCGCAGGGACGGATCGGCCAGCGTCAGTTCGTCGAAGTCGCAGGCGGCGACCGCATCCGCCTCGCGCGAGGGGTCGAGATCGAGCCGGCGAACGGTGGCGGCGACCGCCCGGTAGAGCAGCCCGGTATCCAGATGTGGCAAGCCGAAATGGCGGGCGAGCGCCTTGGCGATCGTTCCCTTGCCGCTGGCGGCGGGTCCATCGACGGCAATGATCATGCGTCCGTTCCCATCAGGCGATCGAGGGTGGCGAAGAAGATCGGGTAGCTGGTGCCGACCGGGGCGGCATCGTCCAGCGTGATTGCCGCTCGCGCATGAAGCGCCGCGACCGTCATGCTCATCGCGATGCGGTGGTCGAGCCTGGTGGCGATGGTCGCGCCGCCGGGCAGGGGATCGCCGCCCGATCCGTCGACAGCAAGGCCATCCTCGAACTCGCGCGTGGTGACCCCGCAGGCGTTCAGGGCGGCGGCCATGGTGGCGATGCGGTCCGACTCCTTGACGCGCAGTTCGTGTGCGCCGCGCGCCACGGTGGTGCCGGTCGCAAAGGCGGCGGCGACGAACAGCACGGGATATTCGTCGATCATGCTCGGCGTCAGTTCGGGCGGCACCTCGATCGCGGTCAGGCTCGCATGGCGGACGCGCAGATCGGCCACCGGCTCGCCGCCGACGGTGCGCGGCGCGATCTCGGTGATGTCGGCGCCCATCATCCTCAGCGCGGTGATGATACCGGTGCGCGTCGGGTTCATGCCGACATTGGTGATGGTGATGTCCGATCCCGGCACGACCGAGCCAGCGACGAGCCAGAATGCGGCGGACGAGGGATCGCCCGGGACGGTGATCGCCTGCGGACGCAGTTCCGCCTGCCCGCGGATCGCGATGCGCTTGCCCTCCGGCATATCCTCCACGGTCAGGTCCGCGCCGAAGCCGCGCAGCATGCGCTCGCTATGATCGCGCGTCGCGATCGGCTCGATCACTTCGGTCACGCCGGGCGTGTTGAGCCCGGCGAGCAGGATCGCCGACTTCACCTGGGCGGAGGCGACGGGCAGCGTGTAGCGGATCGGCACCGCCGGTGCGATCCCGCGCACCATCAGCGGCAGGCGCCCGCCGGGCGTGTCCGAGAAGCTGGCGCCCATCGCGGCCAGCGGCTCGATCACCCGGCCCATCGGGCGTGCGGAGAGCGAAGCGTCGCCAACAAAGGTGGCGGTGATCGGATGGGAGGCGACCAGTCCCATCAGCAGCCGGGTCGAGGTGCCGGAATTGCCCATGTCGAGCGCGCCCGCCGGCTGGAGCAGCCCGCCGACGCCGACGCCGTGGATACGCCAGGTGCCGCTGTCCTCGCGCACGATGTCCGCCCCCATCGCCCGCATCGCGGCGGCGGTGGCGAGCACATCCTCGCCCTCCAGCAGGCCGTCGACGCGGCTTTCACCGATCGCCAGCGCGGAGAGCATGAGCGAGCGATGGCTGATCGACTTGTCGCCGGGCACCGCGACGGTGCCGTTCAAGGGGCCGCGGGATGCGATCGTGCGGGGTTGCGAAGAAGAATGCGCCATGGGCGCGGGCTTTTGACAGCCGCCTTGCGCTATGGCAAGGCGCGCACCAGTTCGTGGGGGAACCTCCCGCGAAATCCCAATCCGAAAGGTGTTGAACGGCATGATCAAGCCGGAATGGGGCACGAAGCGTACGTGCCCGAAATGCGCGACGCGTTTCTACGACCTCGAAAAGGACGATCCCGTCACCTGCATCAACTGCGGTACGCAGTGGGAGCCGGAACCGATCCTGAAGTCCAAGCAGCCGCTGCCCTTCGAGCAGGCCAAGCCCGATGCCAAGCCCGATTCCGATCTGGGCGGGGACGACGAGGATCTGGACATCACCGGTGAGGACGAAGAGCCCTCGGCCGACGACGAGGTCGATCTGGGCGGTGACGACGATCTGGGCGTCGAGGCGTCCAAGGAAGACGACGAGCATTGATCGACCGATATCGCGGTTGATCCGCGATAATTGTGGATAACTTGGCAGGCGCCCCGAAAGGGCGCTTGCCAAGATCGGGCGGCCCCGCTACTGGGCTGCCTCCCGGACGGATAAGGGGCCGTAGCTCAGCTGGGAGAGCGTCGCAATGGCATTGCGAAGGTCAGGGGTTCGATCCCCCTCGGCTCCACCATCCCGACCGTCCGACCATATCTTCGCGTGGTTCCGCGCGAAACCGGGGCCGTAGCTCAGCTGGGAGAGCGTCGCAATGGCATTGCGAAGGTCAGGGGTTCGATCCCCCTCGGCTCCACCATTCCAATCCTGACCCGATCCGGCACGCGACGACCCATGGCGGTGATGCCGCACGGCGGCTGTCGCGCCGCAATGCGTGCAAGTTGCTGCAATACCCCGACAATTATTCTCGTCGAAATGGTTGCGCAGCATGACCCGATGGGATTATCCGCACATCCATGGCTGGACCTGTGTGGAACGACACCACCGCTACGCCGATTGACGATGCAGCGATCGACCCTTCGCTTCCGCGGCGATATCTGACGCTGATCGCAGAGGTGACCGACCGATTGATGGGCGCGGACGATCCCGCCCGGATGATCGACGAACTTTTCGAGCTGATCCGTACCGAATTGCGACTGGACGTCTTCTTCAACTATCGGTTGGAGGGCGATCGCCTGGTCCTGGAGGCGCATGGCGGGCTGACGGCGCAGGAGGCCGATCACGGCCGCGAACTGGCCTTGGGGCAGGCGGTGTGCGGCTGTGCGGCCAGCACGCGGAAGGCCATTCACGCGGTCGGCGTGCAGCGGTCGAGCGACTCGCTCTATGACTTCGTGCGCGACCTGGGACTGGACGCTTATGCCTGTGCGCCGCTCATCCATGGCAGCGACCTGCTGGGCACGCTGGGCTTCGGCCGGCGCTGGGCGGATCGGTTCACCGAGGACGAACTGCGGTTCCTCCACACGATCTGCCACTATGTCGCCTTGGCCAAGCATCGCCTGCGCATCGAGGAAGCGTTGCGGGCCGGTATCGAGACGCAGGCGCGGTTGCTGGAGGAGTTGAACCACCGGGTGCGCAATGCGCTTCAGGTGGCGATCGGGCTGGTGGCGGTCGATGCACGCGCCCAGGCCGACCAGCCGGCGCGGGCGGCGCTCGACCGGGCGACCGAGCGGTTGCAGGTGCTGGCAAGCGCCCATCGCCCGCTCTACGACACGGTCGGGCTGGGCGAGGTCGATCTGGCGGCGCTGTTTACCGGGGTTTTCCAGCAGGTGCATGGCGCGGAGGCGGGCATTTCGGTGGCCGGGCGGTTCGAGGCGCCGGTGGAACAGGCCGCGGCGGCGGCGCTGCTTTTCCACGCGCTGTTGAAGCGGCATGGCGACAAACCACGGATAAGCGTCGGCCCCAGCGGGAACGAAGCCATGCGCCTGTCGTTTGACGGCGCTATGTGGGGGCTAGATACCTTGTCCGGTGCGGACGACCGGATGTTCGCCGGCTTGCGGCATCAGGTGCGCGCCGACGTTCATGCCGAAGGTGACGACCGGCTGGTCGTCGTGATGCCCTATGCCGATCGCGGCTGATCTGATGACCGACACGCGGACGCTCGACCTGTTGGTGATCGAAGACGAGGCGCTGGTCGCGATGCTGGTCGAGGATGCGTTGACGCTGCACGGGCACCGGGTGGTCGGCATCGCCGATACCGTTGCCAGCGCGCTCGACCTGGCGGAGCAGGACCGGCCCGATCTGGTGGTGTGCGACGTGAAGCTGGCCGATGGCGACAGCGGGATTACGGCGGCCACGGCGCTGGCCGATCGGGGCGTGCCGTGCATATTCCTCAGCGGCAATTGTCCGGCGGATGGGGGCCATCCGCTGATCATCGGCTGCGTCGCCAAGCCGTTCCATACCGGCAGCCTGGGCGCGGCCGTGCAGGCCGCCTACGCCATCGCACGGGGTGAGACGCCGGAACAGGTGCCCGCCGCCTTGCGGCTTTATCGCGAACTTCCCGCCTGAGCGCCCTGCGGCAGGGGAATGGTGATCGTGCAGGAAAGGCCGCGCGCATGCAGGTCCAGCGTGCATTCGGCCTGCAACTCATAGGGTAGCAGCTCCTCGATCAGTTCGGTGCCGAACCCCGGCGGTCCGGGCGGGGGCAGGGGGTCGATCACGCTTTCCTGCCAGTGCAGCGTCAGCATCTCGCCGGCGGTCCAGCGCACCGACAACCGCCCGCCGTCCTGTCCCATCGCGCCGAACTTTACTGCATTGGTGGTCAGTTCATGGATGGCGAGGCCGAGGCGTTCCGCGATCCGCGGCGGCAGGCAGACCCTGGGACCGCTGACGCTGACCCGGTCGCCGGGTTGCACGCGCAGTTCGTCGTCGACGATCGCGTGCAGGTCGATGGCGTCGTCGGTGCCATAGGTCATCAGCGCCTGGATACGGGTAAAGGCGTTCAGGCGCCCGTCCAGATGATCCCAGGCCTCGCCGTCGCTGCTGCGCGTCCGCCGCGCGATCGAGCGGACGACGGCCAGCATGTTGCGGACGTGATGCTGATGATCGACGCGGGGTTGCGGCGTCGCGATGGTGGTCGCGTGCGTCGGCGATGTTCCCCAGCATGGTGCGGGGACCAGTGCGACCAAAGGCTCAGGATCGCCGGCAACCGGACAGGCGAACAGGCGGAAGGGTTGTGGCCAGCCTTCCACCATCACGGTCAGCGGATTGCGCATGCCCATCTGGAGGAAGCGGGGCGATACGCCGGACAGCGGCGTTCCCGGCCAGACGGCCAGACCGGTGCGGCGGCAGAAGGCGGCATTGACCTCGCGCACCACCGGGATGCCGTCGACGCCGTAACCGACCACGCAGCGGGGATCGTCGCCATCCGCGACCCCCTCGACCAGCCGGACGATGAGCGCGGTAGCGGCCGGCGTGAAGCTGTCCGCGAACAGCCAGACCGTTTGCGACGTGGCCCCAGGCGAAACCACCAATAAGGCGCGGTCGATCGAACCCTCGGGCCGGAAAGCTGCCGGTTCCGCCGCTTCGGCGGCCAGTAGTCCGCATCGGTCGGGCAGGCGCGGCGGGGTGACGCCGTCCGCCGGGCGCCATGGGCCGGCATGGGCGATCCACCCCGGCTCAGGTCTGTCCGCCGCCACCGCAACCGACTCCGCCAGTCCCGACCGGGCGATCTGATCGACCAGCACCTGCCAGAGATCCGCGCCCTCCGCCTCGGCACGCGCCAGCACGCGCCATGTCCTGGCTTCGGGGGATGGACCGGGCTGGAGGCGCAGCGTTTCAGTCATTGGCGTCCAGATGCGCTCCTTCGCGGTCGAGATGGAGGTAGTTCTGGTTGAAGAGAGCCAGTTGGCACAAGGCCCCGAGGTCCGGTATCTCCACCTGCTTGCCCTTCCAGTGGACGAGGCCGCGCCCGCGCAGTTCCTGCAAGGTGCGGTTGACGTGGACGGAGGTCATGCCGGTCGCTTCTGCCAGGTCGTTCTGGGTAATCGGGCAGAAGAAGCTGGTGTCGTCGTTCAGGCCGACGCCGCGGATGCGGAAAAAGAGTTCGCAGATCAGGTGCGAGATCCGCTCCAGCGCGTTGCGCTGGCCGAGATTGACCGTCCATTCGCGCTGGATCGCGGCGGCGACGAGCGAATCCCACCACAGCGCCTGCACGATGCGCGGGCGCTCGGTCACCTGTTCGAAGGTATCGCGCGGGATTTCGCAGAAGGTCAGCGGGGTGAGCGCGGCGATGGAATGGTCCATCTCGCGCAGCAGATAGATGTTCAGGTCGCACAGGTCGCCGGGCAGGAAGAACGAGATGATCTGCCGCCGGCCATCCTCCAGCATCTTGTAGCGGAACGCCCAGCCATCGAGCATCAGGTTGATCGCGCGTGGTTTTTCGCCTTCGCGAACCAGGTCGCGACGGGCCGAGAGCCGGCGGATGCCGGTGCTGGCCAATTCGTCGAGTATCGTGCGGTCCGAGCCGGACAGTCGCGTGAACTGTTCCAGCTTCCGGATCAGTGGGTTATTCATGGTGGGTCCCTTCACGATCGATCATGAAGGGCACAGAAACTGCCGCTCGTACATAGGTTAATGGCTTGGGAATGAACTGAAATGCGCGGCCCCGATGATGGGGGCCGCGCACAACCTCACCCGATCTGCTGGCTTTGCGCCGCGCTGTCGGGGCGGGCGGGGCCGAGGATGGGCTCCTCGCCCAGCGGCTTGTTCTGGAACACGGTGAAGTCGCCGCGACCATCGATGGTCGGGCCACTGGTCCAGCGTCCCTCCGGCACCGATCCGTCGGCGGCGGTGGCGTAGAAGTTGTAGTTGTTCGCCTGATCCTCCATCTCCTGCGGGAAGGAGTTGGGGACCGGCAGGTTGGCCGACGGGCCGCCCAGTTCCTCCAGCACCGCCAGCCACTGCTGCTGGTGCATGGTGTCGCGCGCGATCATGTAGTGGAGCATCTTCTTCATGCCCTCGTCATGCGCGGCGTTGAACAGGCGCACTGCCAGCACGCGCCCGGTGCTTTCCGCCGCCACGTTGCAATACATGTCGGCGGCGATGTTGCCGCTGGCATAGATGTGGCTCATGTTGAAGGGCACGCCGTCGGAGTCCACCGGCATCGCGGCAAGACCGGTCGACAGCAGGTTCTTGTGGATCATGCCCTCGATCGCGTGGCGGCCGTTGCCGCCGCCCATCACCGCGCCCACGATGCCGTCGGCGGCACCCTCTTCCTGCAGCGAGGCGGGCGCCTTGTCGAGGTTGAGCGCGACCGCGGTCGCCAGCATCTCGATATGGCCGATCTCCTCGGTCGCGGTGTGGAGCAGCATGTCGCGATATTTCGGCGTCGGTGCCCGGTTGCCCCAGGCCTGGAAGAAATACTGCATGCACACGCGGATCTCGCCCTCCACGCCACCGATCGCCTGTTGCAGCATGCGCGCAAAGGCGGGATCGGGCTTGTCGACGGTGACCGGATACTGAAGCCGCTTGTCGTGATAATACATGAATGGTCCTCCGCAACGTTTCACACGTCCGTGCGAAGGATAAACCGTCCACGCCAAGCGAAGTCGCAGCGCGGCTGCGTTATTTATCAGTAACGTAGGTCATTGATCTAAGATGATGTGGAAGATGTTCAGACGGTCGCACCGGTCCGCTCGCGCCGCGCCGCGACGCTGCGGATCGCCTCGATCATCCGGTCCGCGCCATAGGGTTTGGTCAGCAGTATCGCCTCGGGCGGCATGGCGTCGCGAACGGCGGCGGCATCGCCGGTGGCAAAGACGATCCCCGCCAGCGGCCGCACCGCGCGCGCCCGCTGCGCCAGCTCGATCCCGGACATGGTGGGCAGGTTGATGTCGGTGACCAGCACGTCGATCGGTGCGGTCTGTAGCGCGGTCAGCGCTTCCTCCGCGCTGCCCGCCTCGACCACGACGAAGCCGCCTGCCTGCAGTGCCTCGGCGGTGCTGGTCCGGATCAATCCGTCATCCTCGACCAGCAGGATGGTGAGGCCGTCGGCCAGCGGTGTCGCGTTGGCGGGCATGCGCGGGCGCTCGGCCAGGCGGCGCTGGCTCTGATTGGCGAGAACGTGGCGGAACTTCCGCGCCAGCGCCTCGCGCGTGTAGGGCTTGGACAACAGCTCGACCCCCTTGTCGAGCCGGCCGCCATGGACGATCGAATTCTCGGTATAGCCGGAGGTGAACAGCACCGCGATGTCGGGCAGCCGCTCCCGCGCCTTGCGCGCCAGCTCGGGGCTTTTCAGCGTGCCGGGCATCACCACGTCGGTGAACAGCATGTCGATCGGAATGCCGCTTTCGATCACGCTCAGCGCACTTTGCGCATCCACCGCCTTCAGCACGCGGTAGCCGAGTTCGGACAACAATTCGACCACGGTGGCGCGCACCGCATCGTCGTCCTCGACCACCAGCACCGTTTCGGTGCCGCCGGCGATCGGGCCGGTATCGACCGCAACCTCGATATCCTCGGCTTCCATCGCACGCGGCAGGTACAGCTTGATCGTGGTGCCGTGCCCGATCTCGGAATAGATCTTCACATGGCCGCCGGACTGTTTGACGAAGCCATAGACCATCGACAGGCCAAGCCCGGAGCCCTTGCCCTCGCTCTTGGTCGAGAAGAATGGCTCGAACACCTTGGCCATCACCTCGGCGCTCATCCCGCTGCCCGTATCGGACACGGCGAGCATGACATATTGGCCGGGGATCACCTCGTCATGCGTGCGGGCATAGTCGTCATCGAGATGCGCGTTGGCGAGTTCGATGGTCAGCTTGCCGGTACCCTCCATCGCATCGCGCGCGTTGATCGCCAGGTTGAGCAACGCATTTTCGACCTGGGCGGGGTCGATGAACGTGTTCCACAACCCGCCGCCGACGACCGTCTCGATCTCGATCCCCTCGCCGATCGCGCGGCGCAGCATGTCGTCCATCCCCTGCACGAAGCGGGTGACGTTGACGACCTTGGGTTCGAGCGCCTGACGCCGACCGAAGGCGAGCAGTTGCGCCGCCAGCTTCGATCCGCGCGTGACGCCGGCCATGGCATTGGTGATGCGGCGCTCGGCACGCTCGTTGCCATGCACGTCGGTGGCGAGAAGCTGGAGATTGCCCGACACGACCTGCAACAGATTGTTGAAGTCATGGGCGACGCCGCCGGTCAGCTTGCCGATCGTCTCCATCTTCTGCGCCTGGGCGAGCGCCACCTCCGCCTGCCGGCGCTCGGCGATCTCGGCGATGACGCGCGCCTCCAGCGTCTCGTTCAACTGACGCAACTGGGCCTCGGCGCGTTCGCGGTGGCGAACCTGCCGCGCCAGGATAGACGCCTGATCGCGCAGCGCCTGCTCCGCCTCGCGCTGCTCGGTGATATCGGTGTGGACGCCGACCCACTCGACCAAGGCGCCGTCCGCCCCGAAGATGGGCAGCGCGCGGATGGCATAGGTGCGCCAGATCTTGTCATGCCGGCAGACGCGGTGTTCGTGGACGAACATCGACCGCTCGGCGACCGCGGTCCGCCAGGCGGCGACGGTGGCGGCCATGTCGTCGGGATGGACCGCCTGCGCCCAGCCGAAGCCCTGATATTCCTCAAAGGCCTGTCCGGTCAGTGCCGCCCATCCGGGCTGCTCGCCCAGCATCTGGCCATCGGCGCTGTTGGTCCACAGCACGCCGTGCACCGCATCCATCGCCGCGCGGAAGCGGCCGTTGCTCTGTTCCAGCGCCGCGGCATGGCGAATGCGCTCGTCGACGTCGAAGACCAGGACGTGGAAGCCGAGAACCTCGCCATCGTCGCCGCGACGGGGCAGGTAACGGGTCTCGGCCCGGCGGATGCCGCCGTCGCGGTGGCGGATCGACACGTCGGCGACCACCGTCTCTCCGGCCAGGGCGCGGGCGATCAGCGGCTGGCGGACGGCATGACTTTCCTCGCCCAGCACCTGTGCGATGGTGCGCCCCACCACCTGCTCCGGCGCGATGCCGAGAAAGTCCTGATAGAAGCTGTTGGCGAAGCGGTACACGCCGTCGCGGTCGACAAAGGCGACCAGCACCGGCAGCGAGTCGGTGATGATCCGCAACTCGGCCTCGCTGTCCGCCAGCCGTCGTTCGGCCACGATGCGCGGCGTATTGTCCAGCACGGTGCACATGACGCCGGCGACCGCGCCGTCCTGATAGATGGGCGTATAGAACAGGTCGAACACGACCTCCTCCGCCATGCCGTTGCGGGTCAGGACCATGCGCTGGTCGCGATAGGACAGGACCTCGCCCTGGAAGCCGGCGGCGAGGACCTGACGGTTCCAGTCCCAGATCTCGGGCCAGATGCCGGGCACCGTGCCGCCCAGCGCCTGGGGGTGACGGGCCCCGGCGATCTCGCGGTAGCTGTCGTTATACAGCATGATGTGGTCGGGCCCCCACATCAGCACCTTCGCGATCGGCGAGTTGATGATGTTGGACACGGTGGAGCGCAGCGCCGGGTGCCAGTGCTCGCGCGGGCCGAGCGACGTCGCGCTCCAGTCGCGCGCGCGGATCAGGTCGCCGCATTCGCCGCCGCCCGGCAGCCAGTCCTGCGGCGCGGGCGTGGCCCGGCCGAGCCCGGCCAGCGCCGCGGCGATGGCCGCATCCGCCCCGTCATACTGGCCGCCCGCGACCGCGGCATCGAGCAGCCGGGCCGTATCGGGTGAAAGGGTGATGGTGTGCGAAGGGCGGACTGTCATGGAGGATCGCATGCTAAACCCGAGAAAACGTGTCAATGTAACCGGTCAGGCCGGGGTCGATGATGCGACGGGCCGGGGATGATGCGGCACCAGGATCAGCGTGCGATCCTCCACGCGCCAGGATTTCAACCGGGACAGGAAATTCATGCCGAGGATATCGGTCCGCCCGAATGCGGGGGAGACGACGACGGGTAGCCCCCCTGCGCGGATGGCGCCAAGCTGAAGCCGGGCGACCGTCGCCGTCTTGGCGCGGATCGTGCCGTTGGCGGTGTTGAGCAGCACGGGGACGAGTTCGTCGCGCGGCTCCAGCCCGGCGGCCGCGGCGGTATCCTCCGACAGGGCGGTCAGCGTCGCGCCGCTGTCGATCAACATACGGCGCTCCACCCCGTCGACGGTGGCCCGCGCCCAGAAATGCCCGTCCGGCGACATGCGGATGCGGACCTCGTCCCCGACCACCTGTTGCTGGTCGGGGAAGATCCGCTCGGTGATACGCTGGAAATAGGGGTCGAAACGGCCGCGCTGGTCGATCGCGATAAAGAGCACGAGCGCGACCAGTCCCCAACTGGCGAGGTTGACGATCGTGCGCAGGATCGGCACCCGCCGCACGATCACCCCGGCCAGCAGGACGGCCGCGAGCAGCAGGTACAAGGGGCCATAGGGACCCAGATCGGGCATCACGAACACGGGATCGGCTATCCTACGGCAAGGCGGCGGCTGCAGCGTCCATCAACAGATGGCGATGCGCCCCGCAAATGCCAGCCCTTGGCAGAGCGTACGGACCGTCGATGGCCGAAATCGTTCGTGGATCGGGCGCGATCAGCCCGGATCGGCCATCCCGATTTCGCTGGGGGCGAAACGCCGCCCGCCATACCAGCGCTTGAAGGTGCCGTCAGACTGAGGGAAGTAGCGATGGCCCTGATACCGGACCGGCGTCCCCAGCGCCTTGTACGTCGCCCACACGCCATAGACCATGGCGGCGAGCGCCAGAATCTTGATCCACTCCATGTTCGCTTCCTTATTATTATTCGAACAGCTTCCCGCGTCGCTTCGAAAAGATCAAGACGCTTGTTCGCGGGGGAATGGACGGCTGAGAAAGGGGGAGCCGGCAAGGCCGAAGCGCCAGGGCAGTTCGGCGGCCTTGGTGATGCCGATGCGCGGGCCGATGCGCAGGTCCGGCGTCAATGGCGCATCGACCAGATCGAAGGGCGCGGCGTCGAGCCTGTGGCCGTCCAGCGCACCGCCGATACCCAGGGCTTGGCACAGCCGGCCCGGCCCGGCGCAAAGCTGGCGCAGCGGCATGTCGCCGCGTCGGTCGGTCATCCGCTCGATGCCGTGCACCGGTTCGATCGAGCGGATCAGCACGGCGCTGCCGGGGGTGCCGCATACCGTGTTCAGGCACCAGTGCAGCCCGTAGATGCGGTACACATAGGCGTGGCCCACAGGGCCGAACATGGCGGCATTGCGGGGGGAGGGGCCGCGGAAGCTGTGCGAGGCGGGTTCGTGCGCGGCATAGGCCTCGGTCTCGACAATGGAGCCGCCGACCCCGTCCACCAGCAGCGTGACGCCGATCAATGCGCGCGCGACGGTGACCACGTCGCGTGCGAAGAAATCGGCCGGCAGCGTCATATCTCGGGGGTGCGCGCCTGCCGCCCGTCATCGCCGAAAACGCGCAGATAGCGCGCGATTTCCTCGGGCGCGCCGGTTGCCTTGGCCGGATTGTCGGACAGCTTGACCGCCGGGCGGCCATTGGCGCTGATGACCTTGGCGACCAGCGAGATGGGGGAAAGGCCGTCGTCGCCGTCCGGATCGCAGCCGCGAAAGTCGTTGGTCAGGTTGGTGCCCCAGCCGAAGCTCATCCGCACCCGGCCGTGGAAATGGCGATAGACCTGCTCGATGCTGTCGACGTCCATGCCGTCGGAGAAGATCAGCAGCTTCTGGCGGGCGTCGCGGCCTTGTGCGCGCCACCAGTCGAGTATCGCCTCGCCCCCCTCGATCGGCGGCGCGCTGTCGGGGCGAAATCCCGTCCAGTCCGCCACCCAGGGCGGCGCATCGCGCAGAAAGGCGGCGGTGCCGAACGCGTCGGGCAGGACGATCAGCAGATTGCCCTGATACAGCTCCTGCCATTCGCGCAGGACGCGATAGGGGGTCTGCGCCAATTCCTCGTCGCTGTCCGCCAGGGCCGCGGCGACCATCGGCAATTCATGCGCGTTGGTGCCGATCGCCTCCAGATCATTGTCCATGGCGAGCAGGACGTTCGACGTTCCGATCAGACGGTCCCCCAGCCCCTCCTTCAACGCCTCCACGCACCAACGCTGCCACAAAAACCCATGCCGCCGCCGCGTACCGAAATCGGAGATGGCGAGGTCGGGTAGTGCGCGCAACCGTTCCACCTTGTCCCACAGCTTGGCCTTGGCGCGCGCATAAAGCACGTCGAGCGCGAAACGTCCCTTGTCCGCCATCGCTGCGCGGGAACGCAGTTCGTTGACGATGGCGAGTGCGGGGATCTCCCACATCGTGGTTTCGCACCACAGCCCCTCGAAATGCAGCTCGAACTGGCCATCGACGACGCGCAGATCATATTCGGGCAGGCGGAAGCGGGCGAGCCATGCAAGAAAGTCGGGCGCGAACATGCGGTTCTGACCATAGAAGCTGTTACCGGCCAGCCAGATCAGTTCCTTGTGCGAGAAGCGCAGCGTGCGCGCATGATCGAGTTGCGCGCGCAGTTCGGCGATGTCGATATCATCGGCCAGCCGGATGCGCGTGGTGCGGTTGATGAGCGAGAAGGTGGCGCGTACGTCCGGATGACGCTGCCGGATCATCTGCAGCATCAAGAGCTTGTAGAAATCGGTGTCGAGCAGGCTGCGGACGATGGGGTCCAGCCGCCAGCCATGGTCCCAGACGCGGGTCGCGATATCGGTGAACGCCATGAAATTCTTGTCAGCGGATGCGGGCGGCCGTGTCCAGAATGAATTGCACAATGCGATCCGGCTGGGTTGCCGGGATCATGTGCCCACCCTCGATCACCTCGTACCGACAGCCGGGGATCGCGGCGGCGGTGGGTGCGCCGTCCCTTTCCGGGTCCAGCACCGCGTCCTGCGCACCGAACAGGATCGCACTCGACAGATCAAGGGTCGGGTAGAGCGCAGCCATCTCGCTCAGGTCCGGATTGGCATGGACCAGTTCGGTGGCCGCGATGTCGATCGTCTCCGGTCGCAGCGACAATATGCCGCCGCCACGGATGGCGAAGTCGTCCGGCGCGTGTTCGGGCATGAATGCCCGGCGCACGGCACGGCGGCTGCGCAACTGGAGGATCGGAACCGCGATGGTGTGCGCGACAAGGCGGCGAAGCGGAGCACCACCGCGAAAGAACTCCTGCACCACAGCCGAACCGAAGGGCTGTGGCTGGGTGAGCGGAGCAAGCAGCGCCAGGCCGCCAATCCGGCCGGGCGCGGCCAGCGCGGCCGCCAGCGACACGGCACCGCCCATCGAATGACCGACCAGCAACGGGCGTTCGATCGTGAGCCGACCTAGAAACGCCGCAATCAGGGCCCCCTGCGCGCGGAGCCCGGGATGCGTGCCGGGGGCGGCCAGCGAATGCCCCGAGCCGGGGCGATCGACAAGGATGACGCGGTGGGTGTCGGCCAGCCGGTCGGCAACCTCGTAGTTGAAGTTGCGCATCTGGCCGGCAAGGCCGTGGATCAGCACGATAACAGGGGCCTGGGCGCTCCGGGGCCCCTTGTCGACATAATGGAGACGCGCGCCCTCGACCTCGACGAAATCGCCATCCGGTGGCACGAGCGCTTCGGCGACACGACCGACATGGCGCGAATAGGCCGCCAGTCCCGCCATGCCGAGCGCTGCGGCGAAGCCGCCGGTGATCAGGGGACGGTTTCGGGTCATATCGGCGCCTTACCCTTCGACCCGGTGCCAGACGGGGCCGTCGGAGAACAGGGTCGTGGCCGACAAGGCCTCGCCGTCCAGCATGACCGCGGTATCGCCCCACCAGTCGGGTCGCCCGCCATCGATCAGCGCCTCGGCATGGCGAACCGCGATGGCGCACACGAAGCGGCGGGCGCCGAGCGTCCGGGTGAAGGCGATCACCCGGTCCTGCCGGGTGCCGGTGACGGAAAGCGGCTGATACCCCTTGAACGCCTGTTGGCGACGCAGATCGAGCAGATCGGCGATCAGCGCCTGCTTGGCGCTGCCGCGGGTATCCAGCAGACGCTGCAGCCGGACATAATCGACGGGGCGGCGGTTGTCGGGATCGACAAGGCTCAGGTCGCGGTCCTCGCTGCCCTGATAGCAGTCCGGGACACCGGGCACCGTGCAACGCAGCGCCGCCTGTGCCAGAGCCGTTGCATCGGCGGCGGGGGCGAGCCGCTGGACGAAATCGGCCATCGATCGGCGGAACTCGGCACCGGCCGGTTCGGTGAGCAGCGCCTCCACCAGCTTTTGCGCGCGTGCTTCATAGGCTTCGTCCGGTGCCTCCCAGGACGAACGCAGCTTGGCCTCGCGCAACGCTTTCTCCTGCCAACCCTGTACGCGTTCCGCAAAGGTGGCGAGGTCGTCGTCATCGGGCCATGCACCGAACAGCGTCTGGATGAGCATGTACCAGTCGGCCGGGTCGACACCCTCGGCATCCTGCCGGGTGAGGTCGCGCCATTGCTGTACCTGATCGCGCCACAGGTGCGGCACCGCGCTCACCACCGACAGGCGGGCGCGGACATCCTCGCCGCGTTTATGATCATGCGTGGCAGTGGTCAGCATCGCGCCGGGGAAATGTTCGGCGCGGCCCTGCATCCGGTCGTGGAACGTAGCGATATCGAGCGCCATACGCGCGGCATCGAAGCCGACATCGTTGCGCGAGAGCAGCCGCCCATAGCGGTAGAAGGCGGTGTCCTCGACCGACTTGGCAGCGATCGGGGCGGAGAGTTGCTGGAAGCGACGCACAGCCTCCGCCTTCAATGCGGGATCGCCGGGGCCCTCGCCGGACAGCCACTCCAGCACCTGTTCGAGAATGGCGGTTTCGCCGGGCGGGATGAAGCGCTGGACGCGCCGACGGGCCTCGGCCCGGATGGCTTTGTCGGTTGCCGGCGCATCGGGGCCATAGGTGCGGTACACCGGAAAGACCCAGAGCAGCCGTTCGATGGCGCGGCGCCACATGGCGGGCGTGTGCGCGGAGGTTTCGGCCGCGGTGCCGGCGAGCTTTACGAACGCAGCGACGCATCCGTCGAGTTGCCCGGAGAATTGCCAGGCGAGCATGTCCTGTCGCGCGCGCAGTTCCTCCGGCGCGAAATCCGCGCTGCCGCCGCTGATCTCGGACCATAGCGTACCGAGGGGCTCCGCGCCGTCCGGGTCATGGAGCAGCGCGGCGACCTCCTCCATGAAGTCATATCCGCTGGTGCCGTCGACGCCCCAGTCGGTGGGCATCGGCTCGTCGGCGGCGAGTATCTTTTCTACCACGATATAGGCGGGGCCGGCCGGAGCGTCCGCTGCGCGCGGCAGCGCGTCGAGCCGTTCGCGCAGCATACGGCAATAGCCGGCAGGGTCGGTCAGGCCGTCGACATGGTCGATGCGGACGCCGTCGATCATGCCCTCTTCGTACAGGCGGAAGTAGAGCGCATGTGTTTCCTCGAACACGGCCGGGTCTTCGATGCGCAGGCCGGCGAGCTCGCTGATCGTGAAGAAGCGGCGCCAGTTCAGTTCGTCGTTTGCGGTGCGCCAGGAGGCGAGGCGGTAATGTTGGCGGGCGAGGAGCTCGGGGAGGGGGAGCGTCCGTGCGGCGGCCTGGTCGTCGTCGCGGATGGGCAGGCGGTGTTCGCCATAGGCGACCAGGCAGGCGCGGCCGTCATGGCTTTCCACCGCGATCTGATCGTCCGCCAATACCTCGGCAAGCGGGGCGCCCAGGATCGGCAGGACGAGGCGGTGCGACCAGTCGATGTCGAAGAACCGGGCGTAGCGGCTGCCCTGTCCCTTCGCCAGCACGTCGTTCCACCAGGCATTGCCGCCGCCCGCGACGCCCATATGGTTGGGGACGATGTCGATGATGACGCCCATGCCGCGCGCGCGCAGTGCCGCGACGAGCGACCGGAACGCCTCCTCGCCGCCCAGTTCGGGGTTGATCCGGGTGGGGTCGATCACGTCATAGCCGTGGGTCGAACCCTTGGCCGCGACGGTTATCGGCGAGGCGTAGACATGGCTGATGCTGAGCCGGTCGAGATACGGAACCAGCGCCTCCGCATCCTGGAAGCCGAACCCGTCGTGGAACTGGAGGCGATAGGTGGCGCGGGGGGTCATGCGGGGGTCCGGTGATTTAGGGTGTGGATACGGGCGGCCACAGCCGGTCTGGCTAGCAGGGCGGGGGTGGTGTCGGGCAGGCGGCGGCGCCAGTTGGGGTGTTCATCGATGGTGCCGGGCAGATTGGGTTGTTCCTCAAGCCCCAGCAGATCCTCGACCGGGATCAGCGCGACCGGGCAGGGGGTGGCGGCGACGCGCGCGATCGCGGCGTCGACCACCAGTTGCGGATCGGTGGGCTCCGGCGCGTCGCCGGCACAGGCGCGCCACAAAGCGGTACGATCGTCCACGCGCTGCGCCATATCGGGTTCGGCCGAGCGGTCGGCGATCCTTGCCCGCCACGCAATGTCTCGGCCCAGCCACCAGCCGGCGACGGTGGCGATATCATGCGTGCCGGTCATCGCCACGGCCTCGCGGTCCCATTCCGCCGGAGTAACGAAGCCGCCATCCTCGTCGCGCTCGAACGGCAGCACCCGCATGCCGAGCAGGCCGGCCTCTGCCATGGTATCGCGGAAACCGGGCGGGACGGTGCCCAGATCCTCGCCGATGACGATCGCGCCGGCGCGGTGCGCCTCGATCTTCAGGATGCGCAACAGATCCTCAAACGGCATCTGAAGATAGGCGCCCTTGTCCGCGCTTTCGCCCTCCGGGATCACCCACAGGCGCTTGAGGCCCAGGGCGTGGTCGATGCGCAGGCCACCGGCATGGGCGAAGGCGCTGCGCAGGGTGGCGATGAAGGGAGCAAAGCCGGTGCGGCGCAGCGCAAAGGGGCAAAGCGCGGTGATGCCCCAATTCTGCCCGTCCGGCCCCAGCGGATCGGGCGGTGCGCCGATGCTGAGCCCGGTCAGCAGCTCGTCGCGGCGGCTCCAGCCGTCGCTGCCGTCGCCGGACACGCCGATGGCGAGATCGGCGATGAGGCCGATCGGCATGCCGGCCGCGCGACCGGCCTCCCCCGCGGCGGCGAACGCCGTTTCGGCACGCCATTGCAGGTAGAGGTAGAAGTCGATCGCATCGGTATGGTCGGCGACGAAGCGCGCGACGGCGGGGCCGCCCGCATCGTGAAACGCCTCCGGCCAGTCGCGCCAGCCGGTGGCACGGTCGCGCTGGTGGAAATAGGTGTGGAGCGCATCAAAGGTGGCGTGCGCGTGGCGTTCGGGCGTGCGGAAGGCGGCAACGGCCGCGCGGTCCTCCTCCGAGCGCCGGTCATAGTCGATGCGCAGGTCCCGCAACCGATCGGGGATCGCCGCCGACCAGTCGATCAGGTCGTCGCCATCCGATGGTGCAGCGGTGCCGGCAGGGGCGAACAGCACGTTGCGATACAGCCGGCTGGACGGTGCATAGGGGCTGTAGCGCGTGGCATCGGCGGGAAAGAGCGCGTGCGTCGGGCTGATCGCCACGGCAGCGGCGCCAGCCTCGCCGACCGCGCGCATCGCCTGCGCCAGCGTGCCGAAGTCGCCGAAAGCGCCGGGGGTCTCGCCGCGGAGCGAGGGCAGTTGCACCGCGGTGGCCCATAGCGCCTCCCCCGGAACAGCGGGGCAGCGCAGCGGGGCGACGGCGATCGTCCAGGTCTCTCCCCCGGCGAGCAACCGGTGATAGCCGGGCTCGGCGATCGGGGGCAGGGCGCCGTCCCCGCCGATCGCCACGCTGCGACGGATGCCGTCTTCAAAATCGAGTTCGCCCGCCAGCCCCGCCAGATGCGCGGGCAATGCGATGGGGCGACCGACATCCGCCGTGACGAAGGGCGCGGCATCGCCATTCGTGCGAAGGCAGGCGAGGATCGCTTCCAGCATCGCGTCCGAAACACGCTGCTGGCGGCCGTCCGCGTCTTCCCATTCGACGCACAATCCCGCGGCCTCGGCGCGGGCGGTGAGGTCGGTCATGCGTTGAGCCACGCGCCGAAACGGTTGCCCTCGGCATGCAAGCGCTCGCCGGGATGATCGGGCAGCGGCTCGGGCGTATCGGCAAGGTCGATGACGATGGTGAGCGTCGCACCGTCGGCGAGGCGCCACTCTGCCTCCACCCGTGCATCGCCCAGCGCCTGCGCGGCGATGCCCTTCGCACCGGACAGGCGCGGGACGATGCGGTCGCGGCGCAGGGCGAGCAGCCGCGTGTAGAGATCGCGCCAGGTGCCTGCGTCCGGGCCGGGCGTGGGGGCGGAGCGGCGGAAGGTATCCTGCGCATTGGGATCGGGGATACGCTTGCGTGCCTCGGGATCGGCAAAGGCGTCGAACTTGGCAAATTCCTTGCGCCGGCCTTCGCGCACCGCATCGGCCAGTTCGTCGTGGAAATCGGTGAAGAACAGGAAGGGTGCCTCGCTGCCCGTCTCGTCGCCCATGAACAGCAGCGGGATTTGCGGGCAGAGCAGCAACAGCGCGGTGGCGGCGCGCAGCTTGTCGGGGCTGGTGAGCAGGGTCAGCCGCTCGCCCATCGCGCGGTTACCGATTTGGTCGTGGTTCTGGAGGAAGGACACGAACCGGGTGGCTGGCAGATGGCCGGAGGGCTTGCCGCGCGGCTTGCCGTCATGATTGGGCGACCCCTCGCCCTGATAGATGAAGCCCTGGTGCAGGCAGCGGGCGAGACGCTGTGCCGGCTTGTCGGCGAAGTCGCTGTAATAGGCGCTGGTCTCGCCGGTCAGCAGGACGTGGAGGACGTTGTGGAAGTCGTCATTCCACTGCGCGTCATACACGCCGTCCGCCAATCGGTTGGTATCGTTATTCTCGTTTTCCAAGACCAGATGAACATGGCGGTCGGGCAGGGCGGCACGGATTTCCCGCGCCATGCGGTCGAGGAACGCATCGTTGGCGATGGCGTGCACGGCATCGAAGCGCAAACCGTCGAACCGGTATTCGTCCAGCCACATCAGCGCATTGTCGACAAAGAAGCGGTGAACGGGGTCGGCATCGACCGCGACCGCGCCGCCCCACGGCGTATCGACGTCCTGATGGAAGAAGGCGCCGGCATAGGCGCCCAGGTGATTCCCGTCGGGGCCGAAGTGATTATACACCACGTCGAGGAACACGGACAGGCCGTGGCCATGCGCGGCATCGACCAGCGCCTTCAACTCGGCGGGCGTGCCATAGGCCTCCGCCGGTGCATAGGGCAGCACGCCGTCATAGCCCCAGTTGCGGGTGCCGCCGAACGCGTTCACCGGCATCAACTGGATCGCGCTGATGCCAAGCGCGGCGAATTCGGGCAGGCGTTCCATCACGCCGGCAAAGCCACCAAGGACGCCGGCATGCAGTTCCATGACGACGGTTTCGGCCCATGGCCGGCCGCGCCAGTCAGGATGCTGCCAGTCATGGGCGCGGTCGACGACCACGCTCCAGCCGTGCACGCCGCCATCCTGAAGACGGGAGGCGGGATCGGGGACCGCAAGGTCCGGGTCCAGCCGGAACCGGTAGCGGGTGCCCGCCGGGGCCTGAGCCTCGGCGGTGAACCAGCCATCGTCGTGCCGCTGCATCGGCGTGGCATCGCCGCCATCGATTTCCAGCGTCACGCTGTCCCGGTCGGGTGCCCAGAGGCGGAAGGCGGCGCGACCGCCCTCCGTCGGCGTCGGTCCCCAGGCGCTCATTGCTCGTCCGGCTCCGACTGCTCGAAAGTGCTGAGCCAGGTCAGCAGAACCGCACCCTGCGGTGCGACCTCGTAGCTGTCGCCGATCTCGATCTCGCCCTGATCCGGCTTCGCGCTGTCGACCAGCACCATCCGCTGGGCATGGGGCGGCGGAAGCTGGAAGGTAATCGGATCGCCCGAGGCATTGAGCAGCAGCGACACCGCCTCGACCTGACCGTCCTCCGTCCGGCTGGCGCGGCGCATCATCAGCGCGCGGCCCTCGGGATTGTCCCAATCCTCCGAACTCAACTGCTTGCCCTGTTCGTCCCACCATTCGATGTCGTTGATGCCGTGGCCGGGCGTATCCTGTCCGTAGAGGAAGGTATTCGAGCGCAGCACGGGATAGCGGCGGCGCAACGCCGCCAGCCGGCCGGTGAAGTCGATCAGCGCCTGACCCTCGGGTGTGTCGGCCGCCTTCCAGTCGAGCCAGCTTATCTCGTTATCCTGGCAATAGGCGTTGTTGTTGCCGCCCTGCGTCCGCCCGAACTCGTCGCCCGCGACCAGCATCGGCGTGCCGAGCGAGGACATCAGCGTGGTCAGCATCGACCGCATGACGCGGCCGCGCGCGTCGTTGACCGATGGATCATCGGTCGGCCCCTCGACACCCCAGTTGCACGATGCGTTGTGCGAATGGCCGTCGCGATTATCCTCGCCATTGGCCTCGTTATGCCGTTCCTCGTACATTACGGTATCGGCGAGCGTGAAGCCGTCATGCGCGGCGAGCAGGTTGACGCTGGCCCAGGGGCGGCGCGCCCGGCGATCGAACAGGTCGCCCGAGCCGGACAGGCGCGCGGCCAGATCGCCGCGTTTGCCAGGCTCGCCCTTCCAATATTCGCGCACCGTGTCGCGGTACTTGTCGTTCCATTCGGCGAAACCGGGCGGAAAGTTGCCCAGTTGATAGCCGCCGGGGCCGACATCCCAGGGCTCGGTGATGAGCTTCAGCCGGCCCAGCACCGGATCCTGGCGCAGCACGTCGAAAAAGGCGGAGCCGGGGTCGAAACCATCCGCCTCGCGCCCCAGCGTCAGGCCGAGATCGAAGCGGAAGCCGTCGACGCCGAAGCTGGTCGCCCAGTAGCGCAGGCTGTCCGCCACCATCTGGATGACCCGCGCCTTCGACATGTTCAGCGTGTTGCCGGTGCCGGTGTCGTTGATCGTGTAGCGCGGATTATCCTGCACCAGCCGGTAGTAGCTGGCATTGTCCAGCCCGCGCCACGACAGCGTCGGGCCCTTTTCCGATCCCTCGCAGGTGTGGTTGTAGACCACGTCCAGGATCACCTCGATCCCCGCCTTGTGCAGGCGGTGGACGGCGCGGCGCAGTTCATCTTGGCTGTCGCTGGAAAAATAGGCCTGTTCCGGCGCGAAGAAGCCGAGCGTGTTGTAGCCCCAATAGTTGCGCAGGCCCTTTTCCTGAAGGAACCGGTCCTGGGTGAAGCTGTGGATCGGCAGCAGTTCGATCGCGGTCACGCCGATGCGCTTCAGATGCTTGATGACGGCGGGGTGGCCCAGCCCGGCATAGGTGCCGCGTTCGCGCGGCGGAACCAGTTCCATCAGCTTGGTCAGACCCTTGACGTGCGCCTCGTAGATCACCGTCTCGGACCAGGGGGTGTTCGGCCGCTTGTCGCGCGACCAGTCGAAATGATCGTCGACCACGACGCATTTCGGCATGGCGGGCGCGCTGTCGCGCTTGTCGAAGCTCAGATCCTCCTTTTTCGAGCGGATCTGATAACCGTGCAGCGCATCGGTCCATTTGATCGTGCCGTGCAGCTTGCGCGCATAGGGGTCGAGCAGCAGCTTGTGCGGGTTGAAGCGATGTCCCGCCTCCGGCTCGTAACGGCCATGCGCGCGGTAGCCGTAGAGAAGGCCGGGGCCAACGTCCGGCAGATAGCCGTGCCACACCTCGTCCGTGCACTCGGGCAGCGCGAAACGCTTCAGCTCACGCTTGCCCTGGGGGTCGAAGATGCAGAGTTCGATCGCGTCAGCGTTTGCGGAGAAGACGGCAAAGTTCACGCCCTCCCCGTCGAACGTCGCGCCGAGCGGGTAGGGCGATCCGGCCTCGAGCCGGTCGGGGAGTGCGTGCAAAGAATGGGTCTCCGGCGTTTAGCGTCGCGGGGATTCGGTGTCGTGCTGGATCAGGCCTGCTTGGCGCGGGGCTTGCGCGGCTTGCGAGCGGGGGTGGCGCGCGGCTTGGGCGCGGCGGGCGAGTCGGCGGGCTCGGCCGCGGGGGCCGTGTCCTGCGTATCGGTCAGGGGTGTGTCGGCGGCCGGGGAATCGGCGGGTTCGGCGGCGGCGGCATCGTCGTCGCCCAGTTCGAGTTCGGCCTGGGTCCAGTGGTCCCGGTCGCGGCCATGCGGCTCACCCTCGGCCTGCCACAAAGCATATGCGCGGTCGCGGACCTTGTTCTCGCGTTCGGCCACCCTGACGTCTCCCTCTTGCCGGGCACACGAAATGGTGCGCCACGGAAGACGAAACGGTGATCGGCCGTTTCGGCTCCGCGACGATCCGAATTTCTTTAGGGGGAGGGCG
This sequence comes from Sphingomonas carotinifaciens, assembly GCF_009789535.1. NCBI lineage: Bacteria > Pseudomonadati > Pseudomonadota > Alphaproteobacteria > Sphingomonadales > Sphingomonadaceae > Sphingomonas > Sphingomonas carotinifaciens. The sequence goes on from NZ_WSUT01000005.1 coordinate 2,242,350, forward strand.
CGGTGCCCCCGGTCAGTGCGCGGGTTGCAACAGTGGGGCGCGGGCGTCGGTCATCGTCACGCGGCGGATCGTGCCGTCCGGGGCATAGTCCAAGCGGTCGACCGCGACCTGTCGTTCGCCGCGGAACGGGGGTGGGCTGCCCGGCCGCTCCCAGCGGTGATAGACGATCAGCCAGCGGCCGTCGGGCGCCTGCACGATGCTGTGGTGGCCCGGACCCTTGCGGTGCTTGTCGCTGGTCAGGATCGCACCGCGATACTTCCACGGGCCGGTCGGCGACGATGCGGTGGCGTAATGCACCGAATAGTCCGGGCCGTTGAAGCGGCCATGGCTGTACGACAGGTAATAGATGCCGCCACGCTCGTGCATGAACGCGCCTTCGGTAAACTCGGGCGGGTTGTCGACCGGCACCTCGCGCGCGACATGGATCATGTCGGGCGTCATCTCCCAGACGCGCAGCCGCGATCCCGCGCTGCCGCCGGCATAGAGATAGGCCTTGTTGTCCTTCGGGTCGACGAACACCATCGGGTCGATCGCCTCGAACCCCTGTCCGCCGGTGACGAGGGGGGCGCCGCTGTCGCGGTACGGACCCTCCGGCCGGTCGGCGACCGCGACGCCGATGCGGCTGGGGGTCGGGTTCTGCGGGCCGACCGAGTAATAAAGGAACCACTTGCCGTCGCGGGTGGCGACGCCGGGGGCCCAGAGGAAATGCTCGGGCGCGCCGTCATCGCCGATCCAGCGGATCTGGTCGCGGCGGATCAACTCGCCGCGGTTGCGCCAGGTCTTCAGGTCCCTGGACGAGAAGGCGCCGAAGCGGTCCGCAGCCCAGCTTCCGCCGGGGCCGCCGGTCGGGAAGACCCACAATTCGCCGTCGATCATCATCGCGTGCGGATCGGCGCCCTGGAACTGCGGATTGTCCGCCAGTGCGCCGCCCGCCAGGGTGAGGGCCATGGCGGCGGCGGCGAACCAGTGCCTTTTCTTCATCAGCATATCCCCAATGCCCGTTCAGAAGCGGAACCGGATGCCCAGCGAATAGGTCCGTTCCAGATAGACGATCTGCCGCGCATACTGGTCGCCCGCATCGTTGAACTCGCGGTAACGGCGCAGCGGGTTGCCGAGCAGGTTCACGATATCGAACGCCACGGTGATGTTGGGCATCGGCGTGACCGTGGTCGAGAAATCGAGCTGGCCGCGGCCCTTTTCCACGATCGCCCCGGTGCGCGGCGCGCCGTTGGCATCGACGTCCAGATTGACCTGGCCATATTCGAACACGAAGTTCGAGCGGTAGTTATACGCCAGTCGTGCCGAGAAGAAGGGACGTTCGTACAACCCGACAAGGTTGCCCGACCATTTCGAAACGCCGGTGAAGCGCAGCCCACGCCCGGCGACGTTCGGGTTGCTGCCCAGATCGCTGGCCAGGTCGCCCTCCGAATCGACATAGGTCGCGTTGGCCTGGACGCCGAAGCCCTTCGCCCAGTCGGGTAGCCCGTCTATGTCGAGGAAGCTGGTGAACTGCACCTCGGCGCCCTGGAAACGCGTCTGGCCGGTATTTTCGGGCAGGTTCAGCCGCGACGGGCCGAAGCCGACATCGACACCCTCGCGATTGACGCGCGAGATAAAGCCCTGTGCATCGCGCCGGAACAAGGCCGCGGTCATCGACCCCGCACGCGAAAAATACCATTCCAGGCTGATGTCGTAGTTGTTCGACGTCAGCGGATTGAGGTTCGGATTGCCGCCGCTGATGTTACGCAGATTGCTGTTGATGCACTGCGGCAGCGACGGGTCGGCCTGGCATTCGGGCGAGATGGTGGGCGGCGGGCCTACCGTCAGCGTCGGGTTCAGGTCAAAGAAGTTGGGCCGGGTGCGGGTCTGGTTGTAGTTCAGCCGCAGTTGCAGCTCATCGCCAAAGCGGAAGCGGGCGCTCGCATTGGGCAGATAGTCGGTATATTCGTTCCTGGCCGTGATCGGGTCGAATGTCGGCGTTGCCGCGCCGGAGGTCTCGTCCCGCACGAACCCGCTGATGCTGACCTTGGTCCGGATCGCCCGGATGCCGAGCAAGCCATCGACCGAAATGCTGTCGTTCAGATCGGCGCCGTACTTCACCTGCGCATAGGCGGCGAGCGCACGCTCGTTCGCCTGGAAGTTTTCGGTCGGATTGAATGCAGGCAATCCTTCCGGGGCGCCGAAATAGGCGCGCAGCTGATCGATATTGTTGCGGATGCTTTCCTCGGAAAGCCCGGCGAACGAATAGACCGGGAAATTGTTGTTGAAGCTGAAGGCGGGCCGCGTTTGCCGGACGGTCGCCGGCAGCGCGGAGATCGGGATGTTCAGATCGCGATACAGCGCGTTGGCGGGATCGTTGTTCAAACGATCGATATAGGGGGCACCGCGATCCCGATTGGCATCGCGATCATTGTAGCGCAGACCCGCCTGGATCCGCTTGATGAAGCTGCCCTCGTCGAAATCATATTGCGTGTCGCCGCGCAGCTGGATGTCCTTGCCGCCGACCTTCAGATGTTCCTGGAAGAAACCGCGGACATTGAAATTGTTCGGGTCGCTGGGATCGAAATCGACGAAGTTGAACGTCGGTCCGCCATCCGGCCCGTCGAACAACACCGTGCGCGTCGGCGAACGAGCGAAGAGATAGTCGATATTGTAGAGTTTGAAATCATAGGTCGAGCGCGTGTAGGCGCCGTCGACCGACCATTGCAGCCGATCCCTTTGCCATACCATGCCGCCACCGATCTGGTAGGTATTGGTACGGCCGGATGCCGACGTGTAATAACCATCGGGTATGCTGCCGCCGACAACGGTGGCGCCCTGCGCCACATTGGCCGCGCCGGGCCGGGCCGTCAGATTCTGCAACTGGAAGTCGGGGCCGCCAAAGATCGGGACGAACATCCACTGGTTTTCGTCGTGGCTGCGATACCCCTGGTAAAGCCCGTCGACATAGACCTCCAGTTCGGGGCTGGGACGCCACTGGAATGCGGCATTGGCCGAGGGGCGGAAGCGGTTGCCGTTGCTGGTGAAGCGTCCCTGCGCATCCGGGTAGCGGATGCCGGCGCCGACACCGGGCGCGCTTTCGGCCGTGGTGGTGCCGATCACGACCGATTGTTCACGGGTCGCATCAAGATAGTTGAGGCCGACATAGGAGGCGTTGACCAGCAGGCCCATCTCACCAATGCCGGTATCCCACCGGTCGCTGACGAGCAGATTGCCGTTCCATGTCGGCTTGCCCGATTGCTCCCAGTGAACGCCGTTGAGCGAACCCGAAACCTCGAACCCGTTGAAGTCGAACGGGCGACGACCGCGGACGTTGACCTGCCCGCCGATGCCGCCTTCGATCAGATTGGCGGTGCCGTTCTTGTACACCTCCAGCGCGGCGACGGTGCCGGCGGGAAAGTCCTGGATCGCGACGAAGCGGCCCTCGGCGGTGAAGATCTCGCGGCCGTTATAGGTGGTGCTGATGTCGGGCAGGCCGCGGATCTGCACGCCCGCCGCCTCGCCGGCGCCGCGCGTCACCTGCACGCCCGAGACGCGGGCGAGGGCGGCCGAGGCGAAGGTGTCGGGCAGCTTGCCGATATCCTCCGCGACGATGGCATCGACGATGCCGTCCGAATTGCGCTTGAGCGCCTGCGCCGACTCCAGGCTGCGACGCAGGCCGGTGACGACGATCTCGCCATCGTCGGCCGGGCCCTGCTGGCTGGAGGGGGCCGGGACGCTGGGATTGGCGGACAGGTCGCTGGGCGTGTCGGGCTTGGGGGTTTCCTGCGCCACCTGAGCCTGTGCCGGCATGGCAGCGAAAAGTCCGACAAGCATCGCGGTCGATGCGCGGAGCAGCGCCTTGTCCTTCATGATATCCAACCCCTGTTTCGTGTCCGGCATCTTTGCGCCTTTGATCACAGGCAATTACCGCATTTGTTGGAGGTGACAAGTGAGATTTGAACGGTAAGCCAAACGAACCACATGATAAAAATAGCGCGTCGGCTTGTAAGACAATTCGGGATGGGGCTAGACCCGCGGCAGAGAGCAAAAGCAGGAGAGGATCGATGAAGCTGATCGTCACGATGATGACGGGGCTTGCCACCAGCGCGTTGCTGGTCGCCGTGCCCGCCGAGGCGCGGGGCCGGTGGACGGAGGCGCAGGCGAACGCCTGGTACGCGAAACAGCCCTGGCTGGTCGGTGCCAATTTCGCACCCGCCAATGCGATCAACCAGTTCGAGATGTGGCAGGCCGAAACCTGGGACCCCAAGCGGATCGATTACGAACTGGGGCTGGCACAGGGCATCGGCATGAACACGATGCGCGTGTTCCTGCACGATCAGCTATGGACCAAGGACCCGGAGGGGTTCCGCCAGCGCATCGACGCGTTCCTGACCATCGCGCAGCGGCACAATATCAAGCCGCTGTTCGTGCTGTTCGACAGTTGCTGGGACCCGAACCCGGTGGCGGGGCCGCAGCATCCGCCGATACCGGGCGTGCACAATTCCGGCTGGGTCCAGTCGCCCGGCATGGCGGGCCTGCGCGACCGCGCCGGCTGGCCGCGCTACAAGGCCTATGTGCAAGGGGTGATCGGCGCCTTTGCCAACGATCCTCGCGTGCTGGGCTGGGACCTGTGGAACGAGCCCGACAACGGCGCCGACCAGTATAAGGGACAGGAGGGCAAGGAGCCGCTGGTCCGCGCGCTATTGGCGCAGGTGTTCGACTGGGCGCGCGCCGCCGATCCGTCGCAGCCGCTGACGTCGGGCGTGTGGATCGGCGACGACTGGACGCCGGGCGGGCGCGGCTCGCCGATGGAGAAGCTGCAACTGGGACAGTCCGACGTCATCTCGTTCCACGATTACAGCTGGCCGGAAACGTTCGAGCGGCGGGTGCGGCAGTTGCTGCCCTATAATCGGCCGCTGCTGTGCACCGAATATATGGCGCGGGGGAACGGATCGACCTTCGACAACAGCCTGCCGATCGGCAAGCGCTACAATGTCGCGATGATGAACTGGGGCTTTGTCGACGGCAAGACGCAGACGCGCCTGCCCTGGGACAGTTGGAAGAAGCCCTATACGCAGGACGAGCCGACCATCTGGTTCCACGAGGTTTTCCGCGGCGATGGCACGCCGTACCGGGCGGCGGAGACGGACCTGATCCGGCGGCTGAGCGCGGCGCCCAAGGGCGTGGTGCCGGCGGCGGCTGCCGCAGATGCACCGCCGCCGCGGCGCGCGCGGCGGTGATCGGGGCGAGGGGGGGCTCGATCCGGATGACCCCGGGTTGATCCACCCTCGTTCGTATCGCGGCGACGTATCGAACGACACGTCGCCGCCTCGCCCGGCGGGACGGCCTGACTCAGCGGGGGAAGCGGGATCGGCATCGACCGGCCTTCGCGCCTGCTGAGACAAAAGGAATGTGCGCAGGCGCGTACAGGGTGCTGATCGGTGAACCGCGCAGACTTGCACGTTCATCGTCCGGGGCGCGAAGGCGATGTCCCACCGCATCCTGAGACGCACGCCTCCCAACTCCCGCGCCCATCGCGAGGACGGGGATGGTCGTTCCGGACAGAGAGTGGCCGTTGGCTCCGTGCACCCGCATGTCGATCGGCGTCGCGCGTGGTGGTGATCGGTGCCTCTGAAATTCCCAACGGACCAGATCGGGCCGACCATCGAAGAAAAGCGCATGGCCAAATCATCGCCCTTCCATCCGGGCCGAACCCCTTGTCACTGATGTCGGAGGCAATTTTTATCCAAAGGGCACCCCCAAGAATTTCTACGGATCATCCCCCGCTTTGATGGATTATGGCACCGGTCAGGGACCGTCCCACCAAACAAGAAAAACAAGGGGTTGATAGTGCTGCTTTTCTGCACATCGCTGCTCGCCACCAGTTCCGCGCTCGCCCTTGCCGCACAGGCGGCGCCGCCTGCGCAGGAAGCGCAGGCCGCACCCGTCGCCGATGCCGCGACGCCGGAAGAGGAGGGCGACGTCATCGTCGTCACCGGTACGCGTGCCGAGGGGCGCACGCGGCTGGACAGCGCCTCGCCGGTCGATGTGCTGAGCGGCGCCAGCCTGCAGCGCCAGGGCACGACCGAGCTGGCCACCGCGCTGTCGGCGGTCGCCCCGTCGATCGATTTCCCGCGGCCTGCCGCCAATGACGGCACCGACGCGATCCGCCCGGCGACGCTGCGCGGCCTGTCGCCGGACCAGACCCTGGTGCTGATCAACGGCATTCGCGGCCATACCTCGGCCCTGCTCAACACCAACGGCACCGTGGGTCGGGGATCGGCGGCGGTCGACCTCAACACCATCCCGACCGTGGCGCTCGACCGGATCGAGGTGCTGCGCGACGGCGCCTCCGCGCAATATGGCTCGGACGCGATCGCCGGGGTCGTCAACCTGCGCCTGCGCGAAGCACGGTCGGGCGGCGGCGCGCAGGTCAATTACGGATTCTACAACACCGACGTGGACACCGCGAATGGCCGGCGCTCGGTGACGGGCGAGAACGCGGTCACCGCCTCGCTATGGCAGGGGATCGGGTTCGGCGAAGACGGTTTCCTGACCGTTTCCGGCGAATATCTGAAGCGCAGCCCGACCAACCGTGCGGACTTCGACCGGCGCGTGACGCCCAACCGCATCACCGGTCGTTACGGCGACCCGGAAGTCGAGCAGTATACCGGCTTCGTCAACGCGGGCACCTCGCTGACCGACGACTGGAGCCTGTACGCGTTCGGCGGTTACCAGGACCGCGACACGCGCAGCGCGGCCTTCCCGCGGCTGGCCAGTGCCACGACCGCTCTGGCGGGGTATCCCAACGGCTTCCTGCCGATCATCAACACCAAGGTGCAGGACCTGAACTCGGCCGCGGGTCTGCGCGGCAATCTCGGTGGGTTCGATGTCGACCTGTCGTTCAGCTATGGCCGGAACAAGATCGGCTTCCGCACGCTCAATTCGGCCAACTACGCCTATGGCAGCGCGACGCCGCGCGACTTCAGCGACGGGGCGCTGATCTACGACCAGTATATCGTCGGGCTGGACGCGACGCGCCGCTTCGACGTGTTCCAGTCGCTCAACGTCGCCTTCGGCCTGGAAGGCCGCCGCGAGGGATACAAGATCCAGGCGGGCGAGCAGGCCTCCTATGGCTATCCGCCGGCGGGGACGGTGACGGGGGCCGCGGCCAACGCGGCGCCCGGTGCGCAAGGGTTTGGCGGCTTCTCGCCGCTCAACGAGACCGAGCGCAGCCGCCGCAACGTCAGCGCCTATGTCGATATCGAGGCACAGGTGACCGACAAGTTCCTGGCCGGGCTTGCGGGCCGCGTCGAGGACTATTCCGACTTCGGCAGCACGGTAAACGGCAAGCTGTCGCTGCGCTACGACGTGGCCGACTGGTTCGCGCTGCGCGGCACCGCCTCCACCGGCTTCCGTGCGCCGTCGCTCCAGCAGCAATATTTCACCCAGATCGCGCAGGTGGTGCAGAACGGCGTGCCGGTCCAGACCGGCACCTATCCCTCGGTCAGCGCGGTCGGCACCGCGCTCGGCGGCCTGCCGCTGGAGCCGGAAAAGTCGACCAACCTGTCGGTCGGCACCGTGATCCGCTCCGGCGGGTTCGACCTGACGGTGGATGCCTATCGCATCCATATCCGCAACCAGATCGGCCTGTCGGAGAATATCTCCGCAGGTACGCCCGGCACCGCTACCTATAATCCGCAGGTTGCCGCATTGCTGCCGGCTGACGTCTCGGCGGCACGCTTCTTCATCAACGGTCTGGCGACGACGACCAAGGGCATCGACGTGGTCGCGCATTATCGGTGGCGGACCGCAGGGGCGGGCGCGTTCGACTTCACGCTGGCCGGCAACATCAACGACGTGAAGGTCACGCGCGTGCCGACCAGCACTGCGACGCTGAACCCCGCGCCGACGCTGTTCGCGCGCAGTCGCATCCTGACGCTGGAGGACGGCACCCCGCAGCAGAAGGTGACGGGCACGGTCGACTGGTCGCTGGACCGGCTGGGGGCGCTCGCCCGCGTCACCTATTACGGCAACGTCAATCAGGCGGGCACCACCCCGGCGGCGGACGTGTTCACCGGCAACCGCGCGATCACCGACCTGGAACTGCGCTATGCCGCGACCAAGGGCGCGCAGATCGGCCTGGGCGTCAGCAACCTGTTCGACGTCTATCCGCGTGAAACGCCGCTCGCCAACAATCCCAGCGGCGTGCTCGGCTTCCCCTATTATTCGCCCTTCGGCTTCAACGGGCGGTATCTTTACGCACGGCTGGGCCTGAACTGGTAATCGTCGAAACGACGAAGCGCGCCACACCGGCCGGGTGTCGCGCGCTTCGCGTGTTTCCTGCTGCCGGGACGGCTTATCCGGTAACCGGCAGGCGCACCGTGCCGTCGTCGTCACGCTTCAGCGGGCTGTAGGCGACGACCGCATTCAGCGGCAGATCGGCATAAAGATGCGGGAACAGCTGTCCGCCGCGGCTTTCCTCCCACCGCACCGCGTCGCCCATCGCCTCCAGATCGACGGCCGCGACGTGCAGGTCGTTCTGCCCGGCGAAATGCTTGTTGACCGTCTCCGTCAGTTGCGCGGCGGTGGACAGGTGGATGTAGCCGTCCTGCCGATCGACGGGCGCGCCGGTGAACACGCCGTCAGTCTCCAGCGTCGCCATCTGCTCGGCGGTCAGCACCTTGTATGCGGTGGTCGGGTGCGTCATTCGCCATCCTCCGGGCCCTGGCTCAGGTCGTCGCCGACCGTTGCATCGTCCTGTGCATCGATCACCGGGGTCTCGTCGGCCAGATTGGCCTCCGCCTCGTCCTCGGTTTCCTCGATCCGCGCCGCCGACACGACATGCTCGTCCGCCGCCACGTTGAACAGGCGCAGGCCCGCCGAACCGCGACCGATGACGCGCAGCGACGCCAGCGACATGCGGATCAGCTTGGCCTGGTCGGTCACCAGCATCAGCTGGTGCCCCTTGGTCGCCGGGAAGCTGGCGACGACATCGCCGTTGCGGGCGATGTTGTCGATGTTGGTGATCCCCTGGCCGCCGCGGCCGGTGCGGCGATATTCATAGGCCGAGCTGAGCTTGCCATAGCCGTTGGTGCACACCGTCAGGATGAACTGCTCGGCGGCGCGCAGTTCCTCGTACCGCTCGGGCGGCAGTTCCGGCTCGCCTTCCTTCTCGCCCTTCCAGGGGGCGAAGCGCAGATACGCCTCGCGCTCCTCGGAGGTGGTGCCGACCCGGTGGAGGACGGACAGCGAGATCACCTCGTCCTCGCCCTTCAGCGCGATGCCGCGCACGCCCGTCGCGGTACGGCTCTGGAATTCGCGCACATCGTCCGCGGCGAAGCGGATCGCCTTGCCGCAGCGGGTGGCGAGCAGCACGTCGTCGCCCGCACCCAGCAGCGCGACGCCGATCAGCCGGTCCTCGCTTTCCTCCTCGAAACGCATCGCGATCTTGCCGTTCGAGGGCACGTTGGTGAACGCGTCCATCGAATTGCGCCGCACCGCGCCCCGGGCGGTGGCGAACATGACGTGCAGCGCACCCCATTCCGCCTCGTCCTCGGGCAGCGGGAGCACCGTCGAGATCGTCTCGCCCGGGGCCAGCGGCAGGAGGTTGACCATCGGCCGCCCGCGCGTCGCGGGGCCGCCCTCGGGCAGGCGCCAGACCTTGTAGCGATAGACCTTGCCGTGGGTGGAGAAGAACAGCACCGGCGTATGCGTCGAGGTCACGAACAACTGCGTGACGACATCCTCGTCCTTGGTCGCCATGCCCGAGCGGCCCTTGCCGCCGCGGTTCTGCGCGCGGAAGCTGTCGAGCGAGGTGCGCTTGATATAGCCCTGCATGGTCACGGTCACGACCATGTCCTCGCGCTCGATCAGGTCCTCGTCATCGATGCCGTCGGCGGCCGCCGCGATCTCGGACCGGCGCGGCGTCGCGAACTGGTCGCGCACCGCCACCAGCTCGCCGCGCATCACCTCGTACAGCTTGGCGCGGTTCGCCAGGATTTCCAGCAGCTCGGCGATCGAGGCGGCCAGTGCCTGCAACTCCTCGCCAATCTCGTCACGGCCCAGCGCGGTCAGGCGGTGGAGGCGCAGGTCCAGGATCGCACGCACCTGCGTGTCCGACAGGCGGTAGCTGTCACCCGTCACCTCGACATCGACCGCCTCGACCAGCCGGATATAGGGTGCGATCTCGGCGATCGGCCATTCGCGCGCCAGCAGCGCCTCGCGCGCGGCGGCGGGCGAGGACGATCCGCGGATGATCCGCACCATCTCGTCCAGATTGGTCACCGCGATGACCAGGCCCAGCAAGATATGCGCCCGCTCGCGCGCCTTGTTCAGCTCGTATTTGGAGCGGCGGGTGATCACCTGCTCGCGGAACTGCACGAACGCCTGGATGATGTCGCGCAGGTTCAGCAGCTCGGGGCGGCCCCCGCGGATCGCCAGCATGTTGGCGGCGAAGCTCGATTGCGCAGGCGTATGCCGCCAGAGCTGGTTCAGCACCACCTCCGGCGTCGCGTCACGCTTCAGGTCGATGACGATGCGCACGCCTTCGCGGTTCGACTCGTCGCGAATGTCGCTGATGCCCTCGATCCGCTTTTCCTTGGCGGCCTCGGCGATCTTCTCGACCAGCGCGTTCTTGCCCTGCTGATAGGGAATCTCGGTCAGCACGATCGAGCGGCGGTCGCCGCGCCCTTCCTCGATCTCGTAGCGCGAGCGCACGATGACCGAGCCGCGCCCGGTATTGTAGGCCGACCGTGCGCCGGCCCGCCCCAGGATCACCGCGCCCGTCGGGAAGTCGGGGCCGGGGACGATGTCGATCAGTTCCTCGATCGTGATCGCGCCATTGTCGATATAGGCGAGGCAGGCGTTCACCACCTCGCCCAGATTGTGCGGCGGGATGTTGGTCGCCATGCCGACCGCAATGCCGCCCGCGCCGTTGACCAGCAGGTTGGGGAACTGCGCCGGCAACACCTGCGGCTCGCGCTCCGACCCGTCATAATTGGGCTGGAAGTCGACCGTGTCCTTGTCCAGATCGTCCAGCAGCGTGTTGGCGACCTTGGCGAGGCGCGCCTCGGTGTAGCGCATCGCGGCGGGCGGATCGGGGTCCATCGAGCCGAAATTGCCCTGGCCGTCGATCAACGGCACCCGCATCGACCAGTCCTGCGCCATGCGCGCCAAAGCGTCATAGATCGCGCTGTCGCCGTGCGGATGGTATTTACCCATCACGTCGCCGACGATGCGGGCGGACTTGCGGTAGGGGCGCCCGGCGACGAAGCCGCTTTCCGCGGCCGAATAGAGGATGCGACGATGCACCGGCTTCAGGCCGTCGCGCACGTCGGGCAGCGCACGCGCCACGATGACGCTCATCGCATAGTCGAGATAGCTCGACTTCATTTCGTCGACGATCGAGATCGTCGAAATGTCGGAGGGTTCCGCGAGCATCGTCTCGTCGGCCAAAGCAGCTACTTTCAGGCTTGTGTCAGTTGGGAAACGACATCCCTAGCCGCTCCGAAGGCGCCTGACCACCCCCGCGCACGCGCGCCTGCGCGAGGGGGCGGGGCAGGGGCCAAGTCGTTGCAAATGCTGTCGCAAGGCCCCCGCCACCGTCAGGGTGAAACCTCTTTTCCCTCCCAGTCGAACAGCTTGCCACTGTCGATCACCCGCAACCCGTCGATCACGTCCAGCAACTGCACCGCCGCGCGCCCGGTGTCGAACAGCCGCCCCGCCTGGACATTGGCCTGAAAGGGCCTGGACAATGCGGTATCCACGGTGCCGGGGTGCAGCGCGACCACGATGGAGCGGTCGTTGCGTCGCTTCTCCTCGACGGAGGCGGTGCGCACCAGCTGGTTCAGCGCCGCCTTGGAGGCGCGGTACCCATACCATCCGCCCAGCCGGTTGTCGGAGATCGAGCCGACACGGGCGGAGAGGGCGGCAAACACGGTGCGCCCGGTCCGCGGCATCAGCGGCAGGAAATGCTTGGCGACCAGCGCGGGGCCGATCGCGTTGACCGCGAATTGCCGGTGCAGCCAGGCGGGATCGAGGTGCGCGATGCTCTTCTCGGGACTCCGTTCGCTCGCGTGCAGCAGGCCGGTCGCGACGATCACCAGATCGGGCGCGGTGGAGAGCGAAGCCGCCGCTGCCGCGATGCTGGCCTCGTCCTCCAGGTCGATATGATCCGCACCGGCAAAGGACCGCGCAAAGCCGCGGGTTGCGATATTCTCGTCGCGAAGCGCCTCGACCAGCGCGGCACCGATCCCGCCGGATGCGCCGATCACCACGGCCTGTTTCGCGCTCATCGCCGGAAGGTCCACTGGTCGGCGCTGCTCGCGGCCGCGTCATAGGCATAGCCATCGGCATCGAAGCCGCGCATCGCGTCGGTGTCGGTCACCCGGTGCTCGACCAGCCAGCGTGCCATCAGCCCGCGCGCCTTCTTGGCGTGGAAGCTGACGAAACGGTCGCCTTCGCGGAAATCCACCGCGATCACGCGGATGTCGGCGGGCAGGCGGCCCTTGACCGCATGCCAATATTCCTGGCTTGCCAGATTCAGCACCGTTCCCGATCCTTCCGCCGCCACATCCTCGTCCAGCAGGGTCGCGATCCGGTCCCCCCACCATTCGGTCAGCTTCGTGCCCTCCGGTGCCCAGCGCGTTCCCATTTCCAGCCGGTACGGCCGCATCGCATCCAGTGGGCGCAGCAGGCCATACAGGCCCGACAGCATCCGCAGATGATCCTGGGCGAACGCCACCTGCGCCTCGTCCAGCGTATAGGCGTCCAGCCCCGCATAGACGTCGCCGGCAAAGGCGAACATTGCCGGGCGCTCCGGCGCGTCCGCAAACCCGGCGAAACGCTGCGCGTTCAGCGTCGCCAGTGCCGGGGAGATGCGCATCAGGGTGCCCAGCGCCTCGGCCCCCAGCTTTGCGGCAGCAGCGGCCAGTGTCTGTGCTTCCCCGGCAAGGCGCGGATGGGTGCGGGTATCGACGGGCAGCGGGGTGTCGTAATCGAGCGTCTTGGCGGGCGAAATAACGGCAATCATGGTGAAAGCGGCGCTACAGGCGGGAGCTTCGCTATTCAATCCGCGTTCAGCGTTCGATTGGCAAAAGGGGGTGGTTCGCTTGAATGGGTGGGCGGCTGCCCCTAGAAGCGCCCTAACCCTTTTCCACGCGCAAGATGCTCAACAGGAGAGATTCCGCATGAAGATGTTCTCGAAGCTGGCACTGATGGCGGTGCTTGCCACGGGCGTCAGCACGATTGCCGTCACCGCACCGGTGGCCGCTGCCCAGAAGAACAAGAAGGAAGAAGCCGGCGGCCTGAAGCTCAGCCCGGATGCCCTGAAGGCCGCGCAGACCGCGCAGCCGCTGCTCCAGGCCAAGGACTATGCCGCGGCAGAGCCGGCGGTCGCCGCCGTCGAGGCCGCGGCCAAGACCGAGGACGACAAGTATATCGCCGCCGCGCTCCGCTACGATCTGGAATCGGGCAAGCTTTACGGCGCGCAGGCCGCCAATCCCAACGCGCCGCTCGACGAAACGGTGCTGGCCAAGCCGCTCGACACGCTGATCGCCAACGCCTCGACCCCGCCGGCCGACAAGGCGCGCTATGCGTTCCGTCGCGGTGCGCTCGCCTATAACGGCAAGCAGTATCCGGTCGCCTTGCAGATGTTCCAGCAGGCCAAGCAGCTCGGCTACAACGATCCGCAAATGCCGCTCCTGATGGTCAAGGCCAAGATGGAGACCGGCGACGTGGCGGGCGCCAATGCCGATCTGGATGCCGCGATCCAGCAGATCAACGCGTCGGGCCAGAAGGCGCCGGAGGATTATTACCGCTACGCCATCGCGCGTTCGAACCAGCGCAAGATGGTACCGGAAACGCTTGGCTGGATGCGCAAGTGGATCGCTGCCTATCCGACGTCGAAGAACTGGCGTGACGCGCTGGTGATCTATGGCCTCCAGCCCGGCTCGCTCGCCACGCTGGACAAGAACCAGAAGATCGACCTGTTCCGCCTGATGCGCACCTCCAAGTCGCTCGCCGACCAGAACGACTATCTGGAATATGCCCAGAACGTGTCGGAAAAGGGCCTGCCGGCAGAGGCGGAGGCGGTGCTGCGCGAAGGCACCGCATCGGGCAAGATCCCGGCCGGCAACAGCGCGGCCAAGGCGATGCTGGCGGACTCTGCGGCCAAGGCCAAGGCGGAAGGATCGCTGGCCCCGACCGAGAAGAAGGCACTGGCCGCGGCCGACGGCAAGCTCGCCGCGGTCACCGGTGAGGCCTATTACGGGCAGGGCAACTATGCCAAGGCGGTCGAGCTGTACCGCGCCGCGCTGCAAAAGGGCGGCGTGAACGCCGACGAGGTCAACACCCGCCTCGGCATCGCGCTGGCAGCACAGGGCAACAAGGCCGAAGCCAAGGCCGCCTTTGCCAACGTCAAGGGCGCACCCCGCGCCGACCTGGCCGGCTTCTGGACGACCTGGCTGGACTCGCAGGCCGCCTGATCAGGCAGCCGGCAACGAAGAAGGGGCGGTCCTCGCGGGCCGCCCCTTTTTGTTTCTGGGGTGTGGTGAGGCGAAGCCTCACACATCTAGGGTCGAATTCGATCAGACGTGGTTGCGCTCACCCTTCGCCGCCTTCAGCGTCTTTTCCCTCTCCCGATGCTGGAGGGCGCGGCGCAGCCGCGGAAGGGTGAGGGTGACCAAAGGCGATCGAAATCCACTCTGATCCGTTCGTGCTGAGCGAAGTCGAAGCACATCCCCCGCGGCTCACCCAGGGGTCGATCAATCGCGTGACAAGCGCCCTTAAGTCCGTTCGTCTCGAGTACTGTCGAGTAGCAGCAAAGCTGCGTATCGAGATGAACAGGTAAACATGCTCCCAGCATGTTCAGGATCGTCCGGGGGGCGATCCGACCTGTTCATCGTATCGAGAGACAGGCCCCCCGCGCCTCAATCCACCGTGACCGGGATCCCCGAAACCTGCTTGGCGGTACGGATCGTCAGCGACGTCTTGACGCTCGCCACATTGGGGGCCGGCGTCAGGTGCGTCGTCAAAATTTCCTGAAAGCTCTTCAGGTCTGACGCGACGATCTTCAGAATGAAGTCGATCTCACCGTTCAGCATGTGACATTCGCGAACCTCGGGTATGCCTGCGACGTGATTCTCGAACGCGGCCAGATCATGCTCGGCCTGGCTGCGCAGCGACACCATCGCGAAGACGGTGATCGGGAAGCCCAGTCGCGCCGCATCCAGATCGGCATGATAGCCGCGGATCGCCCCGGCTTCCTCCAGCGCGCGAACCCGGCGCAGGCAGGGCGGGGCGGTCAGTCCGACGCGTTCGGCCAGGTCGACATTGGTCATCCGCCCATCATCTTGCAGCAAAGCCAGGATTTGCCGGTCGATGCGATCAAAGGCCATTACGCGAAACTCCACATATACTCGTCATTCCCAATCCATAGGAACGCCGATACATAAGAAAATTGCGGGCAAACGCAATTGTCCCACATTGCGACGTGCTTATTTTGAGCCTTTGCACCCGGCACCGGACGTGCGTAAGGACGGAAGTATCGGTGCTGCGCTCGGCAGTCCGGCCAAGGGGTTAGCACGTGCGGTTCGATGACAGCCTGAAGACGGTTCTTTCCGCCGAAACGGCGACCGGATTCGGCGCGCAATCGTCATGGCGCCAGTTGGTCGACCTGATCGGCCGTGGCCGCGTTCCCGCCGACGATGCCGCGATCGAGCGTCTGCGCACGCTGCGCCCGCATGTGCCCGACGCGGTGCGGGCCGCCAGCGCGCGCGCGCTGGCCCTGACGACGCCCCCGATTGCCCTGGTCGCCTTCTTCGCACAGGACCTGCCCGCCATCACCGGCCCAGTGTTGCGCACCGTGACGCTGGATGACGGGGACTGGCTTGCCCTGCTGCCCCGGCTGACGCCGGCGGGCCGCTCGGTCCTGCGCCATCGCCGCGACCTGTCGCAGGCGGTGCGCCGCGGGCTGGAAAGCTTCGGGCCGACCGATTTCGTCCTGCCCTATCAGCCGGTGGAGGCGCCCGCGGCCGCTGCGGCCACGGCTCCTGCTCCGGCGGCTATATCCGCTCCGTTCCCGGATCCCGCCACCCCCCGTTCGGACAGTTCGTTCGTGGCGCTCGGCGATGTTGCCCGCGATCTGCCGCTCATCGCCCGCGCCCGGCTCCACGCCGATACGCAGGCGCCGCTCGGTGCCGATCCGTTGCCCGAGCCGGCGGGGCCGCCGCAACGCTTCGAAATTGCCGATCTTGTTGCCCGCATCGACGCTTTCAACCGTCAGCGCGAAGCGGAGCCGCGCGTGGCGCCGCCGCCGCTTCCCGAAGAACCCGAGCAGGATCGCTTCCGGTTCGAAACCGATGCGCAGGGCGTCATCCGCTGGGTCGACGGCGTCGCGCGCGCAGCACTGGTCGGTGCCAGCTTCGCACTCGCCAGTGCGCAGGGCCATGTGCAGTTCGACGGCGTCGCCACGGGTGCGTTCCGGCGGCGTTCCGCCTTTCGCGACGCGCGGTTACAGGTTGGCGGCCGCTCCGACGCCGCCGGCTCCTGGCGCGTCTCGGGCGTCCCCTCCTTCGACCCCCTCACCGGACGCTTCCTCGGCCTCCAGGGCACCGCCCGCCGCCCCCGCCCCGACGAATGCACCGCGCCCACATCCCCGGCCACTGCCTCAGACTCCCTGCGCCAACTCGTCCACGAACTCCGCACCCCCACCAACGCCGTCGCCGGCTTCGCCGAGTTGATCGAAAGCGAATTGCTGGGCCCGGTGTCGGCCGTCTACCGTGCGCGTGCAGCCGAGATCCGGCAACTGGCCGGCGATCTGCTGGCGGCGGTTGAGGATCTGGACACGGCCGCACGTATCGAGGGACATGCGCTGGACCTGCGGCCCAGCGTCGTTCCGGTGTATCCCTTGCTGAACCGGATCATGGCTGATCTGGCGCCGTTGGCGGGGTTGCGGCATTGTGAGGTGGTGCTGGACGGGGCGGATGCCCGACTAGCGGTCGCGGCGGATGATCGGGCGGTGGAGCGGTTGGTGGCGCGTCTGATGGCGGCGCTGGTGTCGGCGTGCGTGATCGGGGAGCGGATCGGGATCGTGGCGGCGGATGCGGGCGACGGGGCGGTGGCGATCACGATCGACCGGCCGATCGCGCTGCCGGTCGACGGTGATGCGTCGCTGCTGTCGCTTGATGCGGCTCCGGAGGAGAGCGAGGGCGAGGGCGGGCCGTTGCTGGGCACCGGTTTCGCGCTGCGTCTGGCGCAGAAGCTGGCGGCGGAGATGGGGGGCGGGCTGATGATCGGGACGCACCGGTTGACGCTGCGTCTGCCGGCGGCGGTGGCGGAGCGCCCGATGGAGCAGGCCTCGACGCTGTAGGCGGCCCAGGTGCGCGGCCCCTTTCGCATGCCGGCCGTGGAGCGGGGCGAACGGGTGCGCTGGTTAGCCGATTTCGGCCGGCGTTTCATGGTCTTCGTCGATGTCGAGGAGGAGTTCGACTGGGCGGCGCCGTTCACCCGGTCAGACTATACGACGACCGCCATCCGCGCCCTTCCGGCGGCACATCGGCGATTTGCCGATGCTGGCGTGGCCCTGACCTTGATGGTCGATGCGCCGATGGCGGCCGATCCCCAAGCCGTCGCGATTTTGCGCAACGTGGCGGGTGACGGCCGCTCGACGATCGGGGCGCAGCTTCATGGATGGGTGACGCCGCCGTTCGAGGAAGCCGTCGGTGTGCGGAACAGCTATGCCGGCAATCTGCCGCCCGCGCTGGAGGCAGCGAAGATCGATCATCTGACCCACGCGCTGGCCGAGGCGTTCGGGAAGCCGCCGATTGCCTTTCGCTCGGGTCGATATGGCCTGGGGCCATCCACCCTGGGGATGCTGGCGGCGCGGGGATACCGGATCGACAGTTCGGTACGCGCCTATCACGATTACAGTGACCGCCATGGGCCGGACTTCGCTGCGATCGGCCCCGCCGCCTTTGTCCGCGACGGCATGCTGGAACTGCCGCTGAGCACCGCATTCATCGGCGCGGCGCGCAGTCAGGGTCCGTGGATCTATCCGAAGCTCGCACGTCTGCCGCTCGTCCTGGGGGGCATGGCACGGAGCGGCATGATGTCGCGTATCGCCCTGACCCCGGAGGGGATGCCGGTGGCTGCGGTTATCGCCGCGATCGACGCCCTGCTTGCCGGGGGCGAGCAGTTGCTGGTCTTTTCATTCCATTCGCCGTCGCTTGTTCCCGGACACACGCCCTATGTGCGTGATGCGCGTGACCTGTCGGCGTTTTGGGAATGGTGGGAGATGATCCTGGACCATCTGGCAGAAAGACGGGTCGTGGCGGCCAGTCTGGCGGACGTTCTCACGTCGCCGGATCGACGCCCGGCGGGGGCGGATCGGACAGGGGCGGGCTAGAGCAACCGGGCCGGAAGTCTCCCGGCCCGGCGTATTGGTCTTAGTTGCTGTCCGAATCGTCGTCGCTGCGGACGATATCGATCACCGGAATGGCAACGATGCCAGCCAGCAGAACCGCGGCGAGGATGCCGCCGCCGCCGAGCTTGTTGCTCTTGGCCGAAGGAGTGCCTGCACGTGCCTTGCCGACCGACAGCTTGGCAGCGGGATTTGCCGGGGCAGCCGCTGCGACAACCGGCGTTGCGATCATCGACAGAGCCATGGCCGAACCGATAAGCTTCTTCATACTGGAACTCCCTTTTTTGCGCAGTGCGCGCCCGCCCGGTAAACTGACGAGCGCGTACAGTGTTCCTGCAAATCATTAAAAAAACAATGTGGGATGCAGAAATGGCATTAAATCCTTTTATTCGTGATCATTACCCGACAAGGATTGTCCATGTCCGACGCCAAGTGAGAGTGACACCAGACTGCCGCCAGCGATGTTGCCGATCGTGCTGACAACGAGGTTCGATGCAATCGCCACAGTGCCTCCGCTCATGCCGGCCATCAGGCCGATGGGGATCAGCGACATGTTGGCAACCGAATGCTCGAACCCGGCGGCCACGAAGATTGTCACCGGCCCGATGATCGCCAATATCTTTGCCGGAATGCTGCCAGCGGACATCGCCATCCAGACCGCCAGACAGACGAGGATGTTGGCCAGCACGCCCGAGGCGAAGATCGTGACCGGCGCCTTATCGAGCTTGTCCTGAGCCACCCGGACCGCCGCCTCGCCGACATGGCCCTCCAGTCCCTCCAGCCCGCCTGCTGCGGTGAAGAGCGCCGCCAGCACGACACTGCCGACCAGATTGCCTGTCCAGGCGACGACCCAGGCGGTGAACAATCGCCGGCCGGTGAGCCGGTGCATGGCGGCGGGCAGGGTGAACATGGTGTTGCCGGTGAACAATTCCGCACCGGTCAGCATCACCAGGATCAGGCCGACGGAAAAGGCAGCTCCGGACAGAAGCTGGGCCCCGCCGGTCATCGGATACGCATTGGCCTGCACAATCAGAAAGGCGATCGAGCCGAAGCCGATGAACATTCCCGCCAGCATCGCCAGCACCATCATCCGAGCCCATGGTAGTTCCGCCTTGTCGGCAAGGGCGTCGGGCGCGGCTTGCGCGATATTCGCGCCGGTCGGATCGTTCATGCGCTCGCCTTTCGCGTATCCACCCATAGATGCTTGACCATCACCCAGGCCGCGACCGTCAATGGACCGCCGATCAGGATGCCGACCACGCCGAACAGGCCGCCGGCGATGAACAAGGCGAACAGCGTTACCGCCGGCGGGATCGACACCGCGTATCGCATGACCAGCGGCGCCATCGCGTTGCCCTCGATCTGTTGCCAGACAACGAAGAAGCCGACCGTCCAGGCAAAGCTCTCGACCCCGAGGGTCAGGGCAAGCAGGCAGGCCGGAATGGCGCCCAGAAAGGGACCGACCAGCGGGATGAATTCCAGCAGCCCGGCGACGATCGCCAGTGCCAGCGCGGACGGCACCCCGATAACGCTGAGGCCGATCAGGACGGCCGTGAAGGTTGCCGCCATCGACACCAGTTGACCCAGCAACCAGTTGCGCAGCGCCCTGGCAGTCGCGTCGGATGCCTCACCCACGGGGCCTTGGGCGCTGTGCGGAAGCATCGCCAGCATGCCGCGCCGGTAACTGTCCGGGTCGGCCGCCAGATAGATGCCGCCAAGGATGGCGAGGATCAGGCCGGAAACCGCGCTCGATGCCACGGCCAACGCGGATTGCACCATCGAGGCGAGGGTGGACCCGTCGGGCATGGCGGTGTTCATCACCGACCTGACCCGGTCCTCGCCGATCCACTGCGCGAACCGCTGCCATGCGGCCGGCAGGCTGTCACCCAGCTTGCCGAGCTGGCTGCCGATCTCCCGACCGAACAGCATGGTGCCCCCGGCAAGCACCGCGATGATCACCAGCCCTGCGAGGATCAGGGCGATACTGCGCGGCAAACGGACGATGCGGCAGAGGGCGGCCGCCGCGGCGTGCAGGATGACCGCGACCAGAATGGCCGCGAAGACCAGCAGCACGATGTCGTGTAGCCACCACAGAAGCAACGCCAACGCCGCAAGGGCGATCGCCACAACGGTCCGCAACGCAAAATCGGCAACCATCTGCTGGCGATCGGATGGTGGGGGCGGCCGGTCGGGAATGTTCATCAACCTTTCTCACCGTCCCGTAGCGTGACGTGCGCAAGTCTGCCGGTGTCGCGCATGGCCCTTGCAATGGCCGGGTTGGCGTTGATTGCAGTGTCTGGAGGCCATAAAACCGAATGGTAACGGGAAAGGTCCGCAACGGTTCTCCCGTTCGGTCCGAGCGCCTGTTTGCCTATATGGTGAAGGCGGTTCGGGCGGCACCCTAATGCGGGAAGGTCTGAAGGTTTCCGCGTGCGTGGAAAACAATGCAGCTATCATCCTTTTGCGGGATCGCTGCCGCTTGACAGTTCTGATCGCCACTAATTAAAGCAAATCGCGATAAGAATGGTCGAACCGATCACGTTCCAAAGGGAGGATGACTTCATGTCCAGTAAGGTGGCACCACTTCGCTTCGTCATGCTGGCTGCGGCCTCGCCGATTGCGATGACGGCATTGCTGGGATCGGCATCCGCACAGACCGCCGGTGGTGCGATCGAGGCGACGACCACGTCGCAGGACCCGGTCGCCGCGCCGACCCAGTCCGACGACAGTGCACCGGACATCGTCGTCACCGGCATTCGTGCGTCGCAGGCACGCTCGATCGAGGTGAAGCGCAACGCCGACAGCGTGGTCGAGGCGATCAGCGCGCAGGATATCGGCAAGCTGCCCGACGTCACCATCTCGGACTCGTTGCAGCGCATCCCCGGCGTGCAGATCCGCCGCGAGGCGGGTGAAGGCGGCGCGATCAACATCCGCGGCCTGCCGCAGGTGACGACGCTGTTCAACGGCGAGGAATTCCTCGGCGCCAATTCGGTCACCACGGTTCAACCGAACTTCAACGACATTCCCTCGCAGCTCTTCTCGGGCGCGACCGTGTTCAAGACGCCGACGGCGTCGCTGCAACAGGCGGGGTTGTCGGGCACGGTCGACCTGCTGACCAGGCGGCCGTTCGACATGAAGCCGGGGCTGACGGTCGCGGCGGCGGCCGAGGCGCAGTATGGTGACCGGACGGAGAAGTTCAATCCGTCGGTCAATGGCCTGATCTCGTACAATTCGGGTCGCTTCGGCCTGCTCGCCTCGGCCGCCTATAGTGACCTGACGCTGGCGAACTCGTTCCGCGGCATCCAGGATTTCGGCGTGATGCTGCGCAACGAAGGCGGCAGCGCGACCAATCCGGGCGACTTCGCAGTCGGCCGCAACGGTGTCAGCCGTGGTACGCCGGTGCGCAATGCGGCAGGCGCGATCACCGGTTTCGACGTGAACGGCGATGGCGATGCCAACGACTCCTTCATCACGCCGCAGAACCACAATGCGTGGAACCGGATCACCAGCCGCAAGCGCTTCGGCGCCAACGCGTCGCTGCAGTTCGAGGTCAACGACGCGCTGCGCCTGACCGCCGACGGCTTCTACACCAAGCAGACGCAGTATGACCGGCTGTCCGGCCTGGCGTTCAACGCGATCGACTGGATGTCGTCGCCCTATCTGCCGACGCAGTCGCGCGACACCGGCGCGGTCGATCGCAACGGCTACAACATCAACACCGTGCAGACCTATCTGTACGATCTCGCCAATGTCGAAGCCTATTCGGAGAACCGCAAGACGGTGGGCGAGTCGCAGAACTACAATCTGCAACTCGACTGGAAGCCGAGCGACTCCTTCTCCGCCACCGTTCGCGGCATCTATGGCAAGGCGACGCAGCGCATCGACAATGGCTATGCCACCTTCGTCCTCGGCAACGGGTCGCAATGGGGCTATAACGGCATCGGCAACTATCCGACCGGCGACGTCGCGTTCAACCCCGGCGGCTATCAGGCCTACAGCCAGCAGGCGACGATCGACTATAGCAGCGGCCAGCCGGTCTTCACCTATCCGGCCTCGTTCCTGTCGCAGGTCGAGGACCCGTCGCGCTATGGCTTCAAGACCATGTCGTCGGAAAACAACTTCCGGCGCCAGGGCGACATCTGGGCGCTGCGCGCCGATGCGCAGTGGAGCCCGACCGACCAGATCAAGGTGAAGTTCGGCGGCCGCTACAGCGAGCGCAGCGTGTCGCAGTATAATTTCGAGCGCGTCGCGCCGCTTTATGCCGGCAACACCGACAATCCCGCGAACCCGGCCGGCGGCTGCCTGGTCAAGTGGCTGGCGATCGACGTGAACCTGGCCGATGGTGCATGCCGCGTCGCCGATTCCGCCGGCCTGCCCTACACCGCAGGCTTCGCCGCGCAGGCCAACGACCCGCGTTTCGCCGAAATCCTGAAGCGCGTCAGCCTGCCCGCGTCCGGCGCGCCGCAGGTCTATACGATCGATCCCAAGGCGCTGGACAATCCGGCGGCGTTCATCGGCAACTTCTATCCGGGCCTGCGCGAGAATGTGAACCCGGCCAACTCGTTCGACATCGATCTGCGCCAGGCCTCGGGCTATGCCGAGGTGAGCGGCGAGGGCGAGTTGCTGGGCCTGCCCTACCGCGCCAATGGCGGCCTGCGCATCGTCAACACGCGCTTCACCGTGCGCCAGAACATCGTCGGCCTGCCGCAGCCCTACGGCGTGTCGGGTCAGGACGCCGGAGACATCCTGACGCGGCGTGAGTTCACCGACTTCCTGCCGGCGTTCAACATCGCATTCGACCTGACCGAGAAGCTGCGCCTGCGCGGTTCCTATGCCAAGACGATGACGCTGCTGAACTTCGACCAGTGGGGCGGTGCGCTGAACGTCAACTATGCGATCAACACCTCGATCACGCCGTCGCGGTTCGAGGCGCAGTCGGCCTCGCTCGGCGGCAATCCGCAACTCAATCCGTGGCGTGCGGACAATGTCGAGGCGAGCCTGGAATATTATACCGGCCGGTCCAGCCTGGTCGCGATCGGCGCGTTCCACATCGCGGTGGACAGCTTCATCGCCAACGCCACCGTGTTCCGCAACGACATTCCCGACAATGACGGCGTGATCCGCCGCGAGGTGCCGGTCAGCACCTCGGTGCAGGGCGATGGCGGTACGCTGAAGGGCATCGAGGTCTCGGCGCGGCAGTCGCTGGCCGATTACGGCGTGAACGGCCTGTTCGGCGGCTTCGGCGTGGATGCCAACTATACCCTGTCGCTGGGCGAGACGGGCCGGGTCGATCTGGCGGGCAACAAGCAGCCCTTCCAGGACAACTCCAAGCATCAGGTGAACGCCGCGCTCTGGTACGAGCAATATGGCTTCCAGGCGCGCGTCGCCTATAACTATCGCTCGAAGCGCCTCGTTTCTTCCGATTACGGCGGCATCTCGGGGCTGGCCCAGTATCAGCAGCCGACCAACTATCTCGATGCCTCGGTCAGCTACGACATCCTGCCGTATCTGACGATCTATGGCCAGGCGTCGAACCTGACCGGCGAGACGGAGCGCTATTACCTGACGTGGAAGGACCAGGTGTTCAACGAGAACAT
The DNA here is from genome assembly GCF_009789535.1 of Sphingomonas carotinifaciens. Taxonomy (NCBI): domain Bacteria; kingdom Pseudomonadati; phylum Pseudomonadota; class Alphaproteobacteria; order Sphingomonadales; family Sphingomonadaceae; genus Sphingomonas; species Sphingomonas carotinifaciens. Next base: position 2,266,350 of record NZ_WSUT01000005.1, read on the forward strand.
CTACGAGCGTCGCTTCATCGCGGGCGTGCGCGCGCGCTTCTGAAACGCCCCTTGGCCGGCTGCGCTGTTCGTCTATGACGGGCAGCACAGCCGGCGTCAGGAGCCAAGTGCATGAGCGATCCGTTACGCTCCATCGTCATCGTCGGCGGGGGCACCGCGGGATGGATGGCCGCCACCTATCTGGCGCGGCGCCTGTCGCATCTGCGCCCCGACATCACGGTGATCGAAAGCCCGGCGATCGGCACGGTCGGCGTCGGCGAGGCGACGGTGCCGGCGATCCGCGACTTTCTGGCCGCGGTCGAACTCGGCGAGCCGGAGGTGCTGCGCGAAACCGAGGGCACGATCAAATACGGCATCCGCTTCGTCGACTGGCAGACGAAGGGGCATGCCTTCTTCCATCCCTTTGGCCTGTACGGGGTGCCGGCCGGGGGCGTGCCCTTCCATCATCACTGGTTGCGTGCACGGGCAGTGGGCGATGCGACGCCGCTCGACGCCTATTGCCTGGCGACGCAGCTCGCCGACCACGGCCTGTTCCTTGCGCCGCCAGACCGGCCCGAGAACGACCTGGGCCATTTCAACTTTGCGCTGCACTTCGATGCGGTGCGCTTTGCCCATCTGCTCAGCCGCCTGGCCATCGCCAATGGCGTGCGCCATGTCCCCGCCCGTATCGATGCGGTGATACGCGATCCGCAAAGCGGTGACGTAAGCGGCGTACGGCTGGAGTCGGGAGCCGTCGTCCACGGCGATCTGTGGATCGACTGTTCGGGATTTCGCAGCCTGTTGCTGGGCGAGGCGATGGGCGTTCCGTATCGCGATTGGCGGGAATGGTTGCCCTGTGATCGCGCGGTGGCGATGCCGTGCGCGCCGGCGGGTGCGACGATGCATCCGCGCACGACCGCGACGGCCCTGCCGGCGGGGTGGCAGTGGCATATCCCGTTGCGGCACCGGATCGGCAACGGGTATGTCTATTGTTCGGACCATGTGTCGGATGACGAGGCAGAGCAGACGCTGCGCGACCGGCTGGAGGGCGCGCCGCTCGGCAATGCCAATCGGCTGCGCTTCACCCCGGGCCACCGCGCCGAGGTGTGGCATCGCAATGTCGTCGGCGTCGGTCTGGCGTCGGGGTTCCTCGAACCGCTGGAATCGACCAGCATCTCGCTCGTCCAGTCCGGCCTGCAACGCCTCGTCCAGCTCTGGCCGCAGCGGGATATCGATCCCCGTCTGGCGGCCGTCTACAACCGGCAGTCGGTGCTGGAGTTCGAGCGGATCCGCGATTTCCTGTTGATCCACTACATGTTCAACCGCCGTATCGGCGAACCCTTCTGGGACCGGATGCGCGCGATCGAACCGCCCGACCACCTGCGGATGAAGCTGGACAGCTGGCGCGCCTGCGGCGAGTTCGTGCGCTATGAATGGGAAAGCTTCCAGGATCCGAGCTGGCTCAGCCTCTATGCCGGGCTGAACCAGTTGCCGGCGCACCATAGCATGCTGGCCGACGCGTATCCGATGCCGGCCCTGTCGGGGCACCTGGCCAGCATCCGCGCGTCGATCGCGCGGGTGCTGGCGCATGGGGAGCGGCATGACCGGTTTCTGGCACGCGTGGCGGCGGGTTGAAGCGTCAGGCGGGGGCGGCGGAGGCGGGGGCGATGTCGGCGTGCCCGGCCTTCAGGCGGCGGTAGGTGGCGAGCGCCTGTCCGACCACCTGGTCCATGTTGTAGTAACGGTAGGTGGCGAGGCGGCCGACGAAGATCACGTCGGGCTCGGCCAGGGCAAGCGCCTCGTACCGCTTGTAAAGCTGATGGTTTTCGGGGCGGGGGATTGGATAATAGGGATCGCCCTCGGCCGCCGGATATTCGATCGTGATGCTGGTGACCGGTGACCGCTGCCCGGTCAGGTGCTTGTATTCGGTGATGCGCGTGTGCGGCACCGCCTCGTCCGGATAGTTGACGACGGCGACCTCCTGATGCCGCTCGACGGGCAGCGTCCGGTGTTCGAAGCAAAGCGAGCGATACGGCAGCCGGCCGTGGCAATAGCCGAAATATTCGTCGATCGGCCCGGTATAGACCAGCCGGTCATAGGACACCGCCGCCGCCGCCTCGGCGAAGTCGGTGCCCGTCAGCACGGTGATGTTGGGATGATCCAGCATCGCGGCGAACATCGCGGTGAAGCCGGCGGCGGGCATCGCCTGATGCCGGTCGGTGAAATAGCGGTCATCGGTCGAGGTGCGGGTCGGCACGCGCGCGGTGACCGATTTGTCGAGCGCGCTCGGGTCCAGCCCCCATTGCTTGCGGGTATAGCCGCGAAAGAAGGTGCGGTAGAGTTCATGCCCGACCGCCGAGACGACCACATCCTCCGACGTGCGCACCTGTGCCACCGGCTCGGCGCGGGCGGCAAGAAAGGCGGCGGCGTCCGCGTCGGTTTCCAGCCCGGCATCGTAGAGCGCGTTCAGCGTCGTGCGGTTGATCGGCACGGGGACGCGCCGGCCGTCGACATCGGCCAACACCCGGTGCTCATAGGCGCGCCACCGGGTGAAGTTCGACAGATAGGCGAACACCTCGTCCGAATTGGTGTGAAAGATGTGCGGGCCATATTGGTGGATCAGGATGCCGGCGGCGTCCGCCACGTCATAGGCATTGCCGGCGATGTGCGGGCGCCGATCGACGACCAGCACGCGCTTGCCGCCGTCCGCCGCCAGCCGCTCGGCCATCACCGCGCCGGCAAAACCCGCGCCGACCACCAGATAGTCATAATGCGGGCGCTGCCCCTGCGCAGCCAGATGCGCGCTGGCGGCGGTCGCCTCGTCGATCGCTGCCATCATCTCGGCGGCGGTGGCGTCCCAGGAGGTGGCGGCGAGGACGGTATCGGCGGCATCGCGCCAGTCGCGGGTGTTGCCGCGAACCAGTGCCAGCGCCTCTTCGCACGCCTGGATGAAGCGCGCGCCCCGGCCGGCGATCTTGACCGCATCAAGCGTGCCATAATGTCGCGCGACATCGACGATGGGGGTGGACACGACCGGGCGGCCGGCGGCGAGATATTCGGGCGTTTTCGTCGGGCTGATGAAGCGGGTCGCCTCGTTCAGCGCGAACGGCATCAGCGCCACGTCCCAGCGGGCGATGGTGGCGGGCAGCTCGTCATAGCTGCGCTGGCCCGGATAGACGATGTTGGCCCGCTGCGGCAGGTCGGCGGGGTCGATCTTCACCACCGGGCCGACCATCTCGATCGTCCACTCGGGACGGGCATCGGCCAGCTCGGCGAGCAGGTCGAGGTCCATCCGCTCGTCCAGCACGCCGTAGAAGCCGAAGCGCGCGGCCGGCGCCCGGCCCGGTTCGACATCGCGCGCGGTGGCGAAATGGGCGACATCGACGCTGGACGGGAAGGGACGCACGTCCGGATGACGCTCCCGCTTGGCCTCGTACAGGCTGTAGCCGCCGGTGAAGACCAGATCGGCCGCGGCGAGCAGCTCGGTTTCCAACGCCAGCAATTCGGGCGGCGCAAAGCGGAAGGCGGACAGTTCGTCCATGCAGTCATAGACGGTGCATGCCGAGCCGACATGGCGCGAGAAGCCGAGCATCATCGGCGTGTAGTACCAGCGGATCGCCACGGTACCTTCCAGCGCCAGAAAGTCGTCGAGCAGGCGGCGCAGTGCGGTGTTCGCATCCTCGCCGGACAGGCCGTGGGGCAGATGCGGCGTGACGACATGGAGCGGCCCGGCGGCGCGCAGGGCGAGACGCGGCGCGTCGTCGCCGCCGACGATCGGCTCTTCCCACACCACCAGCCGGTGGGTGGCGGCAAACCGCGTCATCAGATGTTGAGGACGCTGGAACACGAAATCCCAGCGCAAGTGGCAGAAGCACAGCAGCAGCGGCGCGACGCCGCCGGCAGGAAGGCCACCCATGGGCATGTCGTCAGCGACAGGCGGAACGCGCAAATCTGTATCTCCCGGGCCCCCGCCCGTACCGGGCGTAGCGCGTCCCGCGGCGCCAGACGCTAACCGATATCAACAACTTGGCCGTTGGCCCCTCGGTCCGGCGCTGGCACAGCACGGCTATGTCGAAAAACAGCCTGTCGTGGATCGCCGTCGCCCCGGACGCGCCCTATTTCATCGACGGGGACGGGGCCGACTGGACCCCGATCGGGCAAAACGACGCGATCAGCTGGCCCGAACTCGCAGGGCTGTTCCGGCGCCGCGACCTGCCCGCGGTGGAGGCCCATCTGCGCTGGCTGGTCGAACACGGCGTCACCTGCCTGCGGCTGATGATCGAATATGCGCAGGTGCGGCATCGTTATTTCGAACGGCCGGCCGGCACCGCGGTGCCCGCGATGGTGCGGCTGTGGGATGACCTGTTCGCGATGTGCGAGCGGGTGGGGATGCGCATCCTGCTGACCCCGGTGGATACGTTCTGGATGTGGCTGCACTGGCGGCACCACCCGTGGAACGCGGCGCATGGCGGGCCGCTGGATCACCCGTCGCGCCTGTTGCTGTGCCCAGAAACCCGCGGCGCGATCAAGGCACGGCTGTCGTTCATCATCGAGCGCTGGGGCGGATCGGGCGCGCTGTTCGCCTGGGACCTGTGGAACGAGATCCATCCCGCACAGGCGCAGGGCAGGGCGGACGGCTTCGGGGATTTCATCGCCGACCTGTCGCAGCATGTCCGCCGCCTGGAGCAGCGGCTTTATGGCCGGTCGCATCCGCAAACCGTCTCGCTGTTCGGGCCGGAATGGTGGACCCGGCCCGACCTGCCGATCGCCGAGCCGATCTTTCGCCACCCCGATCTCGATTTCGCATCGATCCACATCTATCGCCACGGTGCGATCGACGATCCGCGCGACACCGTCGCGCCGGCGCTGGCGATGGGCGAGGTGGTGCAGCGATGCCTGGCGGAGATCGCCGACGGCCGCCCCTTCCTGGACACAGAACACGGTCCCATCCACCGCTTCAAGGACAAGCACCAGACGCTGCCCGAAGCGTTCGACGACGAGTATTTCCGGCATATGAGCTGGGCGCATCTGGCGGCCGGCGGGGTGGGCGGCGGGATGCGCTGGCCCAACCGGCATCCCCATGTGCTGACGCCGGGGATGCGCCGGGCGCAGCGGGCAATGGCGGCGTTCCTGCCGCTGATCGACTGGCGACACATGCGGCGGGCGTCGGTGGCGATCACGGTGCGGGGCCATCACGGCTTTGCATGCGGCGATGATGCGCAGGCGGTCGCCTGGATCGTGCGGCGGCGGGCCTTGTTGCCGGACGGGCGGGTCGACCGGGCGCCGGGAAAGCCGGCCAGGGTGGATCTCGCAATGCCGGACGGACGCTACCGGGTGACGGATTGGGATACCGAGCCGGGGCGGGTGATCGCCAGCGCCGAGCATGTCGCGTCCGGTGGGTTGCTCCGTTTCACCGCGGAGGCGGTGTGCGGTGACCGGGCCTTTGCGGTGCGCAGGATCGGTTGAGGGCGGGGCCGGCCGCCGGGAGTGGCGGCCGGCCCCGGTCCGTTACATGCCGCCGCCGGCGCCCTGCTGCATCCGCTCGGCCTCGGCGAGATGCTGGCGGACGATCGGCACCGCCTTTTTGGCGGTTGCGCGCAGCGGCGCCTGATCGCCGCCTGAACCGTAACTCTGGTGCAGGTCCAGCGCGGCGCGGTGGGCGGGCACCTGCTGTGCCAGATACAGCCGGTCGACGTCGCCGGCCGATGCCAGTTGCAGTTCGTTGATCGAGGCGGTCGCCCCCGGGTCGAGCGCGGGGGGCGGCGGGGTCAGGCCGGCCTTGGTAGCCGCAGCCAGCGTCGCCGCGGTGGTCTTCTGATGATGCTTGATCATCATGTCGGCGTAACGCCGGATTGCGGGATTTTGCGACTTTTCCAGCACGACCTGGCTGGAGTTGATCTCGTACAGGTCGCTGCGCCCGGCCGCGGTCACATAGGGTTCGGCCTGCGTCTTGGCCTCGGCCGGGGGCGGCGGGGGCGGCGTCTGCGCGGCGGCGGACAGGGAGGTGCCGGCGAGCAGCAGCGCGATCGAGATGGGCATGTATCTGGTCATGTTCGAAACCTTCGAAGCGTAAGGGGGTGGGGCGGGCGTGCGCTTCACCCGATCTGCTGGCTTTGCGCCGCGCTGTCGGGGCGGGCGGGGCCGAGGATGGGCTCTTCACCCAGCGGCTTGTTCTGGAAGACGGTGAAGTCGCCGCGACCATCGATGGTCGGCCCGTCGGTCCAGCGTCCCTCCGGCACCGACCCGTCGGCGGCGGTGGCGTAGAAGTTGTAGTTGTTCGCCTGATCCTCCATACCTTGCGGGAAGGAGTTGGGGACCGGCAGGTTGGCCGAAGGGCCGCCCAATTCCTCCAGCACCGCCAGCCACTGCTGCTGGTGCATGGTGTCGCGCGCGATCATGTAGTGGAGCATCTTCTTCATGCCCTCGTCATGCGCGGCGTTGAACAGGCGCACTGCCAGCACGCGCCCGGTGCTTTCCGCCGCCACGTTGCAATACATGTCGGCAGCGATGTTGCCGCTGGCATAGATGTGGCTCATGTTGAAGGGCACGCCGTCGGAGTCCACCGGCATCGCGGCAAGACCGGTCGACAGCAGGTTCTTGTGGATCATGCCCTCGATCGCGTGGCGGCCGTTGCCGCCGCCCATCACCGCGCCCACGATGCCGTCGGCGGCACCCTCTTCCTGCAGCGAGGCAGGCGCCTTGTCGAGGTTGAGCGCGACCGCGGTCGCCAGCATCTCGATATGGCCGATCTCCTCGGTCGCGGTGTGGAGCAGCATGTCGCGGTATTTCGGCGTCGGCGCCCGGTTGCCCCAGGCCTGGAAGAAATACTGCATGCACACGCGGATCTCGCCCTCCACGCCGCCGATCGCCTGTTGCAGCATGCGCGCAAAGGCGGGATCGGGCTTGTCGACGGTGACCGGATACTGAAGCCGCTTGTCGTGATAATACATGGATGGTCCTCCCAGCGTGAATGGCGCCGGCTGAACGTCACAGGACCACCAAGGTTTGTTGCGTCGGCGCAACGGTCGTCACGCCGTGGCGGGAACGCGGCAGAACGTTATAAGCTATTGATGTAGATAAAGAAGTTACGGAACTGCCGGTATTTCGGTCAGGGCGGCGGTGACGCGTTCCATCGCCTCGCGCTCGATCGTCTCCAGCTCTGCCAGTGTTTGGACGATGGCGATCTTCTGCTGGTTCAGCTCCTCGATCCGCTCGCGGCAGCGCTCGGCAAGCGCGCGCATCTGTTCGACATGCTGGGGATCGGCATCGTACAGGTCGAGAAACTCCTCGATCTCGCGCAGCGAGAAGCCCAGCCGCTTGCCGCGCAGGATCAGCTGCATCCGCCCGGTCTCGCGCCGGGTATAGACGCGCGCGGTGCCCACCCGGCGCGGCTCGATCAGGCCGCGATCCTCGTAGAAGCGCAGCGTGCGGGCGGTGACCCCCAGGCTGGCGGCCACCTCCTGTATTCCGCGCAATTCCTGCGGGTCGTCTGCCGTCACCGTCTCTGCTCCGTCACCGCCGGCGCCGTCGCTGCCAGCCGGGCCATTTCCTCCTCGACCAGTTCCTTCTTGGAAAGCTTGCCGATCAGCGTCTTGGGCAATGTTTCGCGGATTTCCACTTCGCGGGGAAGCTCGATCTTGCTGATCTTGTCGACCAGGAACGCGCGCAATTCGGCCGGGGTAGCCGGCTGGTCGGGGCGCAGCGTGACGAACGCCTTGGGCGCCTGGCCGCGATACTCGTCGGGCACGCCGATCACCACCGCCTCGGCGACCGCGGGATGCTCGTACAGCGCTTCCTCGATCATCCGCGGATAGACATTGTAGCCGCCGCAGATGATGACGTCCTTGATCCGGTCGACGATGAACAGATAGCCATCCTCGTCCAGATAGCCGACATCGCCGGTGCGCAGCGCGCCGTCCACGAACACCGCCGCGCTGTCCTCGGGCTTGTGCCAGTAACCCTGCATGATCTGTGGCCCGCGCGCGCAGATCTCGCCGACCTCGCCGGGGGGCAGCACACGGTCGGTGCCGCTCCGGTCGCGGATCTCGATCACCGTGCCGGGGAAGGGGGGGCCGGCGGAGCCCGCCTTGTTCAGCCCGCCGATCGGGTTGCAGGTGATGATCGGCGATGCCTCGGACAGCCCATATCCCTCAACCAGCGTGGCGCCGGTCGTCCGCTCGAAGGCGACGCGCACCTCCGCAGGCAGCGGCGCACCGCCCGAGATGCAGGCGTTGATCTGCGACAGGTCGACGGTGCGGCTTTCCGCCACCTTGGCGATGGCGTTGTAAATGGTCGGCACCGCGGGAAAGGAGGTGGGGCGCGTCCGCGCGATGGTCTTGAGCAGCTGTTCGAGATCGAAGCGCGGCAGCAGGATCATCTCCGCGCCCACCCGCACCGAATAGCTGAGCACCGTTGTCAGCGCGAAGACGTGGAACATCGGCAACACGCCCAGTACGCGCTGCTGCTCGGGACCCTGGTCGCCGACATGCATCACCATCGCATCGGCGTTCGACACCAGATTGGCGTGGCTGAGCATCGCCGCCTTGGGCAGGCCGGTGGTGCCGCCGGTATATTGCAGCACCGCCACGTCATCGGGTGCGACCGAAACCGGGGCCGGCGTCGCGCCACCGCGCATCAGCGCGCGCAAGGTGACGTGCAGGGGCCCCGCCGGCACGGCCGCGATGTCGGCGCGCTTGATCAGGCGATAGGCGATGCGCTTCACCGCGGGCAGGCCGTCAGCGATCGAACAGGTGATGACGCGGCGCAGGCCGAGTTGCGCGGCGACCTTCGTCACGCGGGCATGAATGTCCGGCAGGTCGCAGGTCGCGATGATCTCCGCGCCCGAGTCCTGCAGCAGATGGCATATCTCACGTTCGACATAGAGCGGGTTGACGTTCACCACCACGCCGCCTGCCTTCAGCACCGCAAAGAACAGGATGGGGTAGGCCGGCATGTTGGGCAGGCACAAAGCGACGCGGGTGCCGGTTGTGACGCCCAGCGCCTGCAACCCGGCGGCGGCGCGCGCCACCTGTTCGCCCAGCTCGCCATAGCGGGTGATGCCGCCCATGAAGTCGATCGCCGGCCGGCCGCCATGCGCGGCCACCGTGGCATCGAACATGTCGGTCAGCAACCGCGGCTCGAAGACCAGCGCAGCCCCTTTTGCGGCCGGTTCGCGCGTGTCGTTCACTTCCATCTGGCGCCTCTCCTTTTCGTTTTTTCCGGCGGCCCCGGTTGTAGCCGGTTGCACCATCTCGTATAGCATTGACGTATAGGTTAGCTATCGCACCTTAACGTGAGCCCGCAAGGGCCTTTCAACGAGAGGATCTCATGACCAACGTCGTGATCGCCGGTTACGCCCGCTCCCCCTTCCATCTGGCCGGCAAGGGCGCGCTGGCGCGGGTACGGCCGGACGACCTCGCCGCGCAGACGATCCGCGGGCTGATCGAGCGGACCGGGGTCGATGCGTCGGCGATCGAGGATATCATCCTGGGCTGCGCCTTTCCGGAGGGCGAGCAGGGCCTGAACGTCGCACGCATGATCGGCCTGCTGGCGGACCTGCCGCTGTCGGTCGGCGGCATGACGGTGAACCGCTTCTGCGGGTCGTCGATGAGTTCGATCCATATCGCGATGGGCCAGATCCAGATCGGCGCGGGCGAGGCGTTCATCTGCGCCGGCATCGAATCGATGAGCCGCGTGCCGATGGGCGGCTACAACCCGCTGCCCAACCCGCAACTCGCCGCCAAGAGCGCGGGCGCCTATATGGGCATGGGAGAGACGGCCGAGAACGTCGCGACCAAATATCAGATCACCCGCGCCGAGCAGGAGGGCTTTGCGGTACGGAGCCAGAAGAAGGCCGCCGCCGCGCGCGACGCCGGTCGTCTGGCGGACGAGATCGTGCCGATCCAGACCAAGGGCGGCATGGTGAGCGAGGACGGCATCATCCGTCCCGACACCACCGAGCAGGTCCTCGCCGGCCTGAAGCCCGCCTTCAGCCAGGACGGCACGGTGACCGCGGGCACCGCCTCGCCGCTCACCGATGGCGCATCGGCCGTGCTGGTCACCTCCGAGGACTTTGCCAAGCGGCATGGCCTGAAGATCCTGGCACGGATCAAGTCGGTGGGGATTTCGGGGTGTGCGCCCGAGACGATGGGACTGGGGCCGATCGGTGCGTCGGAGAAGGCGCTGGAGCGGGCGGGCATCACGCCCGGCGACCTCGACATCGTCGAGATCAACGAGGCGTTCGCGAGCCAGGCGATCGCCTGCATCCGCGACCTGGGGTTGAAGGACGAGACGATCAACCTGGACGGCGGCGCCATCGCGATCGGCCACCCGCTGGGCGCGACCGGCGCGCGCATCGTCGGCAAGGCGGCCGCCCTGCTGGAGCGTGAAGGCGGCACCTATGCGCTGGCCACCCAGTGCATCGGCGGCGGGCAGGGCATCGCAACCGTGCTGGAGCGTGCATAAATGACGGATGCGATCAAGAAAGTCTGCGTGATCGGGGCCGGCGTGATGGGCGCCGGCATCGCCGCACAGGTCGCCAATGCCGGCGTGCCCGTACTGCTGCTCGATATCGTGCCCAAGGATGGGGCGGATCGTGACGCAGTCGCCAAGGGGGCGGTCGCGCGGATGCTGAAGACCGATCCGGCGCCCTTCATGTCGAAGGCGGCGGCCAAGCTGGTCGAGACGGGCAATATCGAGGATCATCTCGACCGGGTCGCCGAATGCGACTGGATCGTCGAGGCGGTGGTCGAGCGGCTGGGCATCAAGCAGGCGCTTTATGCCCGGCTGGAGCAAGCCAAGCGGCCGGGCACCGCTGTGTCGTCCAACACCTCCACCATCCCGCTGGCGAACCTGACCGAGGGACGCTCCGACCAGTTCCGGCGCGATTTCCTGATCACCCATTTCTTCAATCCGCCGCGTTACATGCGGTTGATCGAGATCGTGACGAGCCCGGCGACCGATACGGGCGTGGCGGCGCGCGTCTCCGACTTCGTCGACCGGATGATGGGCAAGCGCATCGTGCGGGCAAAGGACACGCCCGGCTTTATCGCGAACCGCATCGGCACCTATTGGCTGTCGGTGGCGATCAACGCGGCGATGGATCAGGGGCTGACCGTCGAGGAGGCGGATCAGATCGGCGGCCGTCCGATGGGCGTGCCCAAGACGGGCATCTTCGGGCTGGTCGACCTGGTCGGCATCGACCTGATGCCGCTGCTGTCGAAAAGCCTGTCCGCGACGCTGCCGCAGGGCGACGCCTATTTCGATACGGTGCGCCCGATGCCGCTGATCGAGCGGATGATCGCGGACGGCTTCACCGGCCGCAAGGGCAAGGGCGGCTTCTACCGCCTCGACAAGCGCTCCGACGGCAGCCGGCAGAAGCTGGCGATCGATCTTGCGACGGGCGAATACCGGCCCGAGAAGAAGCCGGAACGCCTGCCCGGCAAGGCGGAAAAGGATCTGGCCGCGCTGGTCGCCGCGCCCGGCAAGGCGGGGGCCTATGCCTGGGCCGTGCTGGGGCCGGTTCTCGCCTATGCCGCGGGGCTGGCGGGCGAGGTTGCCGACGACATCGTCGCGATCGATGACGCGATGAAGCTCGGCTATAACTGGAAATTCGGGCCGTTCGAGCTGATCGACCGGTTGGGGCCGGGCAAGCTGGCCGAGCGGCTGCGCGCCGAGGGGCGGGCGGTGCCGCAGATCCTGGAGACCGCAGGCGACCGGCCCTTCTACCGGGTCGAGGGCGGCAAGCGGCGATATCTGACGCTGGGCGGCGATTATGCCGATGTCGTGCGCGGCGAGGGCGTGCTGCTGCTGGAGGATATAAAGCTGCGCGCCGAGCCGCTCGCCAGGAACGGATCGGCGGCGCTCTGGGATATCGGCGACGGCGTCGTCTGCCTGGAATTCACCGCCAAGATGAACGCGTTCGACGAGCAGGTTATCCAGCTCATCCAGAAGGCGATTCCGCTGGTGAAGGGCGGATACAAGGCGCTGGTGATCTATAACGAGGGATCGAATTTCTCGGCCGGTGCCAATCTCGGCCTTGCCATGTTCGCGGTGAACATCGCGGCGTGGAGCGAGGTGGACAAGCTGATCACGGGCGGGCAGGCGGCGTTCAAGGCGCTGAAATACGCGCCCTTCCCGGTCGTGGCCGCGCCTGCCGGACTGGCGCTGGGCGGCGGGTGCGAGATCCTGCTCCATGCCGATGCGATCCAGGCACATGCCGAAACCTATACGGGACTGGTCGAGGCGGGCGTCGGCCTCGTCCCCGGCTGGGGCGGGCATGGCGAGATGCTGGACCGGTTCCAGAAGACGCCGGGCTTCCCCAGGGGGCCGATGCCCGCCACCGCCAAGGCGTTCGAGATGATCTCAACCGCCAAGGTCGCCAAGTCGGCGGCGGAGGCGCGCGAGATGATGATCCTGCGCCGCAGCGACGGCATCACCATGAACCGCGACCGCCTGCTCGCCGATGCCAAGAACAAGGCGCTCGCCCTTGTCGAGGGCTATGCGCCGCCCGAAAAGCCGATCTTCCGCCTGGCCGGCGAAAGCGGCCGGGTGGGTATCGCGGGTGTGGTGCGCGACTTCGTGAAGAAGGGCGTGGCGACGCCGTACGACCAGGTCGTGGCGGGTCGGCTGGCGCAGGTGCTGACGGGCGGGGAGGCCGATCTGGTCGACATCGTGACCGAGGATCAGCTCCTGAAGCTGGAGCGCCGGCAATTCATGGCAAGCGTCAAGGATGCGCGGACGCAGGCAAGGATCGAGCACATGCTCGAAACCGGCAAGCCGCTCCGCAACTGATCGGGATACGAAAACCCATGCAAGTCTATCAGGCTCCGTTGCGCGACATGCGCTTCGTCCTTCACGAACTGTTCGCCGATGACGGTTTCGGCGATCTGCCCGGTTTCGAGGAGTTCTCCCCCGACCTGTACGATGCCGTTCTCGAAGAGGCGGCGCGGATGGCGCAGGAGGTGCTGTTGCCGCTCAACGCCAGCGGCGACATCGAAGGATGCCGGCTGGAAAACGGCGTCGTCCGCACGCCAGAGGGCTTTGCGCGCGCCTATGCCACCTTCCGTGACGGCGGCTGGGCAGCACTTGCCTCGCCGCCCGAATATGGGGGACAGGGCCTGCCGGAGACGGTGAACAAGCTGGTCGAGGAAATGATCTGTGCGGCCAATCTGTCGTTCAGCCTGTATCCCGGCCTGACCCACGGTGCGACCACCGCGATCGAGGGGCATGGTTCGGAGGCGCTGAAGGCGGCCTATCTGCCCAAGATGGTCAGTGGCGAATGGGCGGGCACCATGTGCCTGACCGAGGCGCATTGCGGCACCGATCTCGGCCTGCTCCGTACCAGGGCCGAACCGCGCGAGGATGGCAGCTTTGCGATCACCGGTGGCAAGATCTTCATCTCGTCGGGCGACCACGGCCTGACCGACAACATCATCCATCTGGTCCTCGCCCGCCTGCCCGATGCGCCGGCGGGGGTGAAGGGGATCAGCCTGTTCCTGGTGCCCAAATATCTGCCGGGTGCCGATGGTGCGGTCGGCGCGGCGAACGGCGTGTCGGTGGCCGGCATCGAGCACAAGATGGGCCTGAAGGCATCCGCCACCTGCCAGATCGCGTTCGACGGCTCCACCGGTTGGCTGGTCGGCGAGGCGAACAAGGGGCTGGCCGCGATGTTCACGATGATGAACACCGAGCGCGTCTCGGTGGGCATCCAGGGCCTCGGCATCAACGAGATCGCGTATCAGTCCGCGGTCGCCTATGCCCGCGAACGCCTGCAGGGGCGCTCGCTGACGGGGGCGCAGCGGCCGGATCTGCCCGCCGACCCGATCATCGTCCACCCCGACGTCCGCCGCATGCTGATGACCATGCGCGTCTATGCGCAAGGGTGCCGGGCGCTCGGCCAGTGGACTTCGCGCGCGCTCGATGCCGAGAAGCACAGCACCGATCCGGCGGTGAAGCAGCGTGCCGGCGATTTCGTCGCGCTGATGACGCCGGTGGTGAAGGCGCTGTTCACCGACCTTGCCTTCGATGCCGCAAACCTGGGCGTGCAGGTGCATGGCGGCCACGGCTATATCCGCGAACACGGCGTCGAGCAGTTCGTTCGCGATGCGCGGATCGCCCAGATCTACGAGGGCACCAACGGCGTCCAGGCGCTCGATCTGGTCGGCCGCAAGATGCCCGCGCATATGGGCCGGGCGCTGCGGCCTTTCTTCCACGCCGTCTCGGCCTTGTGCGAGGAAACGGCGGGGCACGGCGACAAGGCGATCGCGGGATGGACCGCGGCACTGCACCAGAGCTTCGGCGCGCTTCAGCTCACCACGGGCATGATCGCGCAAAAGGGCATGAAGGACCCGGAGGAAGCGGGCGCGGCGGCAACCGATTACCTGCGCATGCTGGGTCTGGTCGGCATCGGCTACACCTTCCTGAAGGCGGCGGTGATCGCGCAGGCGCGGCTGGACGAGGGGCATGACGATGCCGCCTTCTACCGCGCGAAGCTGGCGACTGCGGGCTTCTTCTTCGACCGCATCCTGCCGCAGGCGACGACCGGTTTCCTGGTCATCAAGTCGGGCAAGCGATCGACCATGGCGCTGCCCGCCGACGCCTTCTGATCGCCGCACCCGCTCGCATACGGGGCCGAACGCACCACCATGCGTTTGGCCCCTGTCGAGAGGATGACGGGAGCAAGGCGTGAAGTTTCTGGTACTTGAGAGTGAAACCGCGGAGGAGCGCGAGGCGCGTCGGCAGCGGGCGGGCAAAAGTTCGGGCGAAACCTATGCCGCGACGCTGACCGGCATGGTGCCGGGGGCGGAGGTGACGCGCATCGCGCCCGCCGATGCCGACGCGCCGCACATGGGTCTGGAGGACATCGCCGCCTTCGATGCGGTGTTCGTCACGGGATCGCCGCTGCACGTCTATGACGACAAGCAGGAGGTGCGCCGGCAGGTCGCCTTCATGCGCGCGGTGTTCGCCAGCGGTGTGCGCTCCTTTGGCTCATGCGCCGGATTGCAGCTGGCGGTGTTCGCGCCGGGGGCAAGGTGCGCGCGATGACCGGTCGGATCGAGGCGGCGGTGGCGCGCGGCATCACCGCGACCGAGGCGGGGCGCGGGCATCCACTGCTCGCCGGCCGGCCGGGCGCCTGGGATGCGGCGGCGATCCATACCGACGAGGTGGAGCAACTGCCCGACGGCGCCGTGCTGCTCGCCGGCAACGGCGTGACCCGCGTGCAGGCCGCGGAGATCCGGCATGATCGCGGCGTCTTCTGGGGTGTGCAATATCACCCCGAATTGGCGCCCGGTGAGATCGCGGTCGCCATTCGTCATCAGGCGGACTCGCTGGTCGAATCCGGGCTGGCGACCGATGCCGAGGCGGTGGAACGGCGCGCCGCGCTGCTCGACCGGTTGCAGCATGATCCGGCGGACAGGGCCGCGCGCTGGGAGCTGGGCGTCGATGGCGAGTTTGCTGAGGAAGACGGACGACGGCGCGAACTCGCCAATTTCATCGCGGCGGTGACGCAGCAGCGTGGGTGAGGGGGCTCCCTACCCTTGCGATCGCGGCAAGCCAGCCTATCCCCACCTCCCCATTTTCAAAGGGCCCGACCCCCATGGCGACCATTCCGTTCGACATTTCCCACAGCCTTGGCCGCGCGGAGGCACGGCGCCGGATCGAGGCGGGCCTGCCCAAGCTGGCGCAGCATATTCCGGGCGGCGGCACGGTCGATGCGGACTGGATCGACGGTGACCGGCTGACGCTGGCGATCACCGCGATGGGGCAGAAGGTCGCCGTCGACATGACGGTCGAGGATGCCCGCGTGGCGGGTACGGTCCAGGTGCCGATGATGCTGGCGATGATGGGCGGCCCGATCACAGAGTTCGTCAAAACCAGTGCGGAAAAGATGCTCGCCAAACCAGCCTGATGCCGCACGAACGGGATCGATGACGGCGGGCGGGTACCACAAACCGGTTGACAGCTTCGCCCAAAGACGTAGTCGATCGGGGTGACGTTTCCCTATGCGTCAGTTGCCGGCCCTTTAGGTCCGGTGTCTGGACGACGAGGTGGCGGCGACCGTACGCATGCGGCGCCGCGCCGGTAAAAGGGCAGGCGGACCCGTGCCCCGCATGGGGCGATAGGAGAGGAATGACCATGTTCTTCAGCATGATCGGAATGGCCCTGGCCGCAGCGTCGCCGTCCGCCGACGCCGCCATCGGGCGGTGGAAGACCGAGACGCGTGGTGGCGTCGTCGAGATCCAGCGTTGCGGCGCGTCGATCTGCGGCCGTATCGTCACCTCCGACAATCTGCGTACGCAGCCCGACCTGAAGGATGCGAACAACAGCAATGCCGCGCTGCGCGGTCGCCCGATCAAGGGCATGCTGATGCTGAGCGGCTTTACCGCGGACGGCGATGCCTGGACCGGCGGCAAGATCTACAATGCCGAGGATGGCAAGACCTATAGCGCGAAGGTGACGCCGGTGGGCGCCAACCAGCTCAAGGTGCGCGGCTGCGTGTTCGTGCCGCTGTGCAAGACCCAGACCTGGACGCGCGTGCGCTGATCGCGCGCACCCCGAGCCTTTTTCTGCTTCAGGAATTTTCCGTTATGTCTCTGCGTATCAAGGGCGTGCTGCTCGCTTCGGTCGTCGCCTCCTCCTTCGCCTTTGCCGGGGCCGCGCACGCGCAGGCCTTCTACCTTCAGGAACAATCGGCGCGTGCCGCGGGCCGTGCCTTTTCGGGCGAGGTCGCCGATACCGGCGCCGCGTCGCTGTGGTGGAACCCGGCGGCGATCGCCGATATCCGCAGCGGCGAGGCCGCGATCAGCGCGTCCGCCATCCTGCCCAAGGGCGATGTGGTCGACACGGGGTCGCGCATCCGGCGCACCGTGGCAGGCGTGCCGACCGCCATCAGCGGGCAGAGCACCTCGTCCGACCCGATCCGCAAGGGCGTGGTGCCGTCGGGCGCCGTGGCCTATCCGCTGAGCGACCGGATCGCGGTGGGCGTCGCCGTCACCTCGCCGTACAGCTTCACCACCAATTATGACGCCGACAGCTGGGCTCGGTACAGCGCGGATCGCACCCGCCTGCGCACCATCGACATCCAGCCGTCGATCGCGGTGTCGCTGCTGCCCTGGCTGCGCGTCGGCGGCGCGGTGAACGTGGAATATTCCGACGCCACCCTGTCCAACGCGTTGCCGAACCTGTCCGCGGCGCTGCCCGACGGGTTGCAGCGCCTGTCCGGCGACGGCTGGGATCTGGGCTGGACGGCCGGCGTGCAGTTGCACAACGACTGGGCGACGGTCGGCATCAGCTACAAGTCGGCGATCCAGCACAAGTTGAAGGGATCGCTGGAGATCAGCGGCCTGCTCGGGCCGCTCGCCGCGCAGAACCGCGTGGTCGACGGGGCCACCGCCAGCTTCTACACGCCCGCGCAGATCATCGTCGGCGGTCGCTTCCGGGCGACGGATGCGCTGACGCTGAACGCGCAGGCGATCCGCTATACCTGGGGCCAGTTCGATGCGATCCGGCTGGGGCCGCCGCTGAACACCGCGATCCCGGAAAATTATCGCAACAGCTGGAGCCTGGCGGGTGGTTTCGATTACGCCCTGTCGCCCCGCGTCACGCTGCGCGCCGGTGTACAGCATGCGACGACCCCGACGCAGGATACGCAGCGTGACGCCCGTGTGCCCGATGCCAACCGCTGGAACTACGGCGCAGGCGGCACTTTCCAGGTGACGCCGGGCTTCGCGATCGATGCCGGCGCCAACTATGTCGACTTCGAGGATACGACGATCGATCGTCCGGGCAGCTTCTATCCGGGAACGGCCGCCGCCACGACCATCCAGACCAATGGCGAATTGCGCAACGCGCGTGCGATCGTGCTAACGCTCGGTGGCCGGTTGAGCTTCTGAGGAGGGGACAGGCGATGAAGGTGCTGGTGCCGGTCAAGCGCGTGCTTGACTACAATGTGAAGCCGCGGGTGAAGGCGGACGGGTCGGGCGTTGACCTGGCGAACGTCAAGATGAGCATGAACCCGTTCGATGAGATCGCGGTCGAGGAGGCGATCCGGCTGAAGGAGAAGGCCGGCGTCACCGAGGTGGTGGTGGTCTCGATCGGCGAGCCCAAGGCGGCGGACACGCTGCGCACCGCGCTGGCGATGGGTGCCGACCGGGCGATCCTGGTCACCGCCGAGGGCCGGGTGGAGCCGCTGGGCGTCGCCAAGCTGCTTGCCAGGATCGTCGAGGAGGAAAGCCCCGATCTCGTGATCCTGGGCAAGCAGGCGATCGACGACGACAACAACCAGACCGGCCAGATGCTGGCCGGGCTGCTCGGCTGGGCGCAAGGGACGTTCGCGTCGAAGGTCGTGCTGGCCGAGGGGCAGGCGGTGGTCACCCGCGAGGTCGATGGCGGGCTGGAGACCGACACGCTGGTGCTGCCGGCGATCGTCACCACCGACCTGCGCCTGAACGAGCCGCGCTATGCCTCGCTGCCCAACATCATGAAGGCCAAGTCCAAGCCGATGGCGACGCGTGCCGCGGCCGATTTCGGCGTCGACATCGCAGCCCGCCACACGATCACCCATGTCGCCGAACCGGGCAAGCGTCAGGCCGGCGTCAAGGTCGCCGATGTCGACGAACTGGTGATGAAGCTGCAAGCGATGGGGATTGCCAAGTGAAGACGCTGGTCTGGGTCGAACATGACGGCGGAACCGTCAAGGATGCCACGCTGTCCGCGGTGACCGCGGCGGCAAAGCTGGGCGAGGTCCACCTGCTGGTCGCAGGGCAGGGCGTGGATGCGGTCGCCCGGGCGGCGGCGGCGATCGCCGGGGTCGGCAAGGTGCATGTCGCCGATGACGCGGCCTATGCGCATGCGCTGGCCGAGAATGTCGCGCCGCTGGTGGTGGAACTGATGGGGCACCACGACGCCTTTGTCGCGCCGGCCACCACGACGGGCAAGAACATCGCGCCGCGGGTCGCGGCCCTTCTCGACGTGATGCAGGTCTCCGACATCCTCTCGGTCGAGGGGCCGGACAGCTTCACCCGGCCGATCTACGCCGGCAACGCCATCGCCACCGTCAGGACCAGCGACAAGAAGCTGGTCGTCACCGTGCGCGGCACCGCCTTCGACAAGGCGGAGGCGCAGGGCGGCACGGGCACGATCGAGGCGGTCGCCGCCACCGGTGACAAGGGCCTGTCCAGCTTCACGGGTGCGGAGATCGCGGAGAATGCGCGTCCCGAGCTGACCTCGGCCAAGATCATCGTGTCGGGCGGCCGGGCGCTGGGCTCCGAGGAGCAGTTCCACGCGCTGATCGATCCGCTCGCCGACAAGCTGGGCGCCGCCGTCGGCGCATCCCGCGCCGCGGTCGATGCCGGCTACGCCCCCAACGACTATCAGGTCGGCCAGACCGGCAAGATCGTCGCCCCCCAGGTCTATGTCGCGGTCGGCATCTCGGGCGCCATCCAGCATCTGGCCGGCATGAAGGACTCCAAGGTGATCGTGGCGATCAACAAGGACGAGGATGCCCCCATCTTCCAGGTCGCCGACATCGGCCTGGTCGGCGACCTCTTCAAGCTGGTCCCCGAACTCACCGAAAAGCTGTAAAGACCACCCCCCGCCGCTGTCCCGTGACGCGGCGGGGGAAATCGCCGTGAACGCTATCATAACCGATTGTTACGCGTGCAAATCTTCGTCTAAACACAATGGGATGAGTGACAATCTGATCGATCCTGCGCAGTCGCGCGTTCGTACCATTGCCGATCTCGCGCGCCTGGCCGGCGTTTCTGCGGGAACGGTATCGCGCGCGCTGGCGGGCAAGTCGCTCGTGAACGAGGAAACCCGCCTGCGCATCCAGGCGCTGGCCACTGCGCACGACTTCCGCCCCAACCAGATGGCCAGCCGCCTGCGTACCAAGCGCACCGGCGTGATCGGCGTGGTGGTGCCGCTCGGCCATGAACGGCGCCAGCACCTGTCGGACCCCTTCTTCATGACGATGCTCGGCCATCTTGCCGATGCGCTGACCGAAAACGGCTATGACGTCATGCTGTCGCGGATCATTCCGGACGCGGACGACTGGCTGGAACAGATCGTCAATTCCGGCATGATGGACGGGGTCCTGCTGATCGGCCAGTCCGACCAGTTCGAGGTGATCGAGCGGGTCGCGCGCCGCTATCGCCCGCTCGTCGCATGGGGCAGCACCATGCCGGATCAGGTTCACTGCGCGGTGGGCAGCGACAATATCGCGGGGGGGCGACTGGCCGGCGAACGCCTGATCGCGCGCGGGGCGAAGCGGATCGCGTTCCTGGGCGATGTGCGTGCCCCCGAAATCCGCCAGCGTTACGAGGGCGTGGCGGCAGCGATGGCGGCGGCCGGGCTGGCGGGCGGTCCGCTGCAACTGACCACGCATCTCGCCTCCGACATCATGGAGCAGGAGATCGCGCAGCATCTGTCCGCGGTGGGCGACCGGATCGACGGCATCGCCGCCGCATCCGACGTGATCGCGATGACGGCGATGCGCGTCCTTGCCGACCGCAATATCCGGGTGCCGGACCAGATCCCCGTCGTCGGCTATGACGACCTGCCACTGGCGATGCAGACGGTGCCGCGCATCACCACCGTCCGCCAGGAAATTGCGGCGGGCGCGCGCGCGATGGTGCAGGCGCTGTTCGCGCGCATCGGGGGCGAGGACGCACCGGGCGTCGTCATGCCGCCGCTGTTGATCGAGCGCGATTCCGCCTAAACCGCTTGGCGATAATATTATACTGTATATAAGGAGCTTGCCTGCCTCTTCCTGAGGCCGTCACCATCGCCACCGGAGGAAGCCATGCCCTATCATGCCCGCAGGATCAGCACGCGGACGGGTCGCATGGCAGGCGCGCTGGCCGCGCTGCTGTTGGCCAGCGCGGCGCCGGCCATCGCTACGGCACAGGGGAGCGCCGATGCCCGGCTGAAGACGCTCTACACCGAGGAATATGCCTGGCGCGAGCGGCAGCAGGGCCCCGGCGAGGACAACCCCGACGCCACCGCGAGCGGCCTGCCCGATGTCGGCCCGGCAGCACAGGCGGCACGGCTCGCCCGCTGGGAGGCGACCGCAAAGGCGCTGCAGGCGATCCGCCCCGCCACCCTGTCGCCGGCCGCGCAGGTGGATTATGCGGTCTACAAGGGGCAGATCGACGGGCTGCTCGCCGCGCAACGCTTCCGCGATTACGAGATGCCGCTGACCGCGGACACCAGCTTCTGGAGCGACATCGCCAGCGCGGCGCGCGGCCGCTTCGTGACCGAGCGTGACTATCGTCGCTACATCGCGACGCTGCGCGACGTGCCGCGCTATTTCGACCAGCAGATTGCCAATATGCGCGCCGGGTTGCAGCGCGGCTTCACCATTCCGCGGGTGACGCTGACCGGCCGCGACATCGGTGTCGCGCAGGTGGCCGAGGCTAAGTCGGTCGAGGACTCACCCTTCTGGGAGCCGATGCGGACGATGCCCGCCTCGATCCCCGCCGCCACCCAGAAGACGCTGCGCGACGAGGCACGCGCGGCGATCACCACCGCCGTGGTGCCGGCGCATGTCCGGCTGCTGACCTTCCTGCGCAATGACTATATCCCTGGTGCGCGACCGACCACCGCCGCGGCCGACCTGCCCGACGGCACCGCCTACTACCGCTCCAAGATCCGCGAATATGTGACGCGCGACATGACCGCCGACGCGGTCCACGCCACCGGCCTTGCCGAGATGGCCAAGATTCGCGCGCGGATGCAGCAGGTGATGCAACAGGTGAAGTTCGAGGGGGATCTGCCCGCCTTCCTCACCTATCTGCGTACCGATCCCAAATTCTACCCCAAGACGCCCGAGGAACTGCTCTACCGCGCGGCGTGGATCGCCAAGACCTTTGACGGCAAGGCGTCTGAGTGGTTCGGCCGCCTGCCGCGCAGCCGCTTCGCGATCAAGCCGGTGCCGGCCGACCTCGCCCCCTTCTACACCGGCGGGCGCGGCGGGCCGGGCATCTATCTGGTCAACACCTACAATCTGCCCGCACGGCCCTTTTATGCGCAGGTGGCGCTGACGCTTCACGAAAGCGCACCCGGCCATGCCTTCCAGATGCCGCTGGCGATGGAGAATGACGGCCTGCCCAAGTTCCGCCGCGACTCCTACCTGTCCGCCTATGGCGAGGGCTGGGCGCTCTATGCCGAGGCGCTGGGCGAGGAAATGGGCATGTACGAAACGCCCTACGACCTGTTCGGCATGCTGTCCTACCAGGCGTGGCGCGCGGCGCGGCTGGTGGTCGATACCGGCATCCATGCCAAGGGCTGGACGCGCGAACAGGCGCAAACCTATCTGCGGGACAATACGGCGCTGTCCGATCACGAAATAACGACCGAGGTCGACCGCTACATCGCGTGGCCGGGTCAGGCGCTCAGCTATTATATGGGGCAGTTGGCGATCCAGGCGGCCCGCGCCCGTGCCGAAAAGGCGCTGGGTCAACGCTTCAGCATTCGCGCCTTTCACGATGCCATTTTGCAGCTCGGCTCGGTGCCGCTCAGCGTCATCGATGCGCGGGTCGACCGCCTGATCGCGGAGGGCGGCAAGGGTCCCTATCCCGACGAGGAATGATTGCTGAATTATTTCTGCGAACGCCTCGCACTTGCATTGACGCTGCGATAGATTCGCAATAGCAGGCCCTCAAAATCTGAGGGGGACCCTATGACTGCTGTTGCCACGCGTTCATCCGGCGCATTTCTGGCCTTGTCCTGCATCGGTGCGTTCGCGACCGCGCCGGCCGGTGCGGACGAGGCGAAGACCCCGCCCGCCGGCGCGCCGGACCAGGATCGGCCGGAGATCGTCGTCAACGGTCACCGCGCCAAGCCGGACGCCGATCCCAAGCAGGTCGCCCCGTTGGTCGATACGCCGCGGTCGGTCATGGTGCTGACATCGGACGTGATCCAGCAGACCGGATCGACGACCCTGCAGGAGGCGCTGCGGACCATTCCCGGCATCACGTTCGGCGCGGCCGAGGGCGGCAATCCGATGGGCGACCGCCCGTTCATCCGCGGTTTCGATGCGCAAGGGTCGATCTATCTCGACGGCGTGCGCGACATCGGGTCGCAGAGCCGCGAGGTCTTCGCCGTGGACCGGGTGCAACTGGTGCGCGGATCGGATTCGACGTTGGGCGGACGCGGCGGCGCGGGCGGCACGATCAACATCGTGTCGAAGCTGCCGCAACTCGGCACCTTCGGGTCCATTTCCGGCAGCTACGGCAATGCCGATTTCAAGCGCATCACCGGCGACATGAACGTCAAGCTGGCCGACACGGTCGCCTTCCGCATCCAGGGCCTGTGGCACGATCAGGACTTTGCCGGGCGCGACGCAATCTACAATCGCCGCTGGGGCTTTGCGCCTTCGCTGACAGTCGGGCTGGGGACGCCGACGCGGCTGACCGCCAGCTACTACCGTCTGGAAACCCACGAACTGCCCGATGGCGGGCTGCCCTATCGCTACACGCTGGCCAATGCGCCGGGCACCGGCACCATCGTCAGCACGCCCGCACTTGGCCGTTTCACCACGATCGGCGGGCGCACCGGCATAGTCGACCGGGCGAATTTCTATGGCCTTGTCGACCGCGATTTTCGCGACACCACCACGGATCAGGCGATGGTCCGCATCGAACACGACCTGACCGGCACGGTCACGCTGCGCAACACCGCACGCTATGCCCATACGACGCAGGCGTTCATCTTCACCCAGCCCGACGACAGCCAGGGCAATGTCTTCGGCACCGCCGCGACCAATCCGACCACCGGCGTGGCGGGTGCGCGAGGCGACCGGCTGAACGGCGGCTATGTCTGGCGGCGCAGCAACACGCGCCACAGCGTGGTGGACAGCATCGTCAACCAGACCGATCTGTACGGCACGCTGGATACCGGCGGCATCGAGCACAGCTTTGCGATGGGCGCGGAATTCGCCTGGGAGAAGGCCCGCCGGGGCACCTTCGTCCTCGCCAATGGCAGCACGGTCAGCCCGCGGTGCAACACCACTTCCATCGCGCGCTACAATTGTACCGATCTGTTCGCCCCGACGCCCGGCGATCCGTGGGTGAACTATGCCAGCGACATCTCGGCGGTCGCCACCCCGATCGTGAAGGGCGCGCCCACGACCGAAACGCAGCAGGATGCGACGACGCAGGCGATATATGCCTTCGACTCGATCACCCTTGTGCCGCAACTGATCCTGAACCTGGGCGCCCGGTTCGACCGGTTCAAATCGGTGCTGACCCCGCCGGGCGCACTCCAGACCCGTATCCGTCGCACCGACGAACTGTTCAACTGGCAGGCGGGCCTCGTCTTCAAGCCGACGCCGGAAACGAGCGTTTATGCCAGCTATGCCACGTCCGCCACGCCGCCCAACAGCCTGATCGGGGAGGGGCGTGAGGACAATGCGCTGCCCACCAACCTGACCACCGAGGCCAACCGCGCGATCTTTGACGCGCTGGAGCCGCAAAAGACCAAGTCGTACGAGGTCGGCGCGAAGGCCAGCCTGATGGGCGAGCGGTTGCAACTGGGCATCGCCGCGTTCCAGACCGACATCAGCAACGCGCGCGTGCTGACCGATGCGAATACGGTCGATTTCATCGGACGCAGCCGGGTGCGTGGCATCGAGCTTTCGGTGTCGGGCATGATCCTGCCCGGCTGGACGATATTCGGTGGCTACAGCCATCTCGACCCGAAGATCCTCGACGGCGGTTTCACCGCGCTGACCGCACCGGCCATCGGCGGACGGCCCGCGCAGATCGTCTCCGTGCCCTCCGTCAACACCGGCCGACAGATGCCGCAGACGGTGCGGAACAGTGTCTCGGCCAGCACCAATGTCGAACTGTTTGGCCGCTTCAGCATCGGCGGCACCGCCATCTACATGGATCGCATGTATGGCGGCTATCAGGACAATCGCAGCGCGGTGCAGACGGCGGCCGGCGTGGTGACCGTCAATCCCGCCACCAAGGTGCTGCTGCGTGAGATCCCCGGCTATTGGCGCTTCGATGCCCGCGCCGCGCTGAAGCTGACCGACATGATCGAACTGAGCGTCAACGCCCAGAACCTGACGGACAAGGCGTATTTCAGCCAGGCCTTCACGACCCACAACGCCAATGTCGCTGCCGGACGCACGGTGTTCGGCACGGTCAACGTCCGCTTCTGATGACCATTTCCGACCCCGCCGCATTGCCACCCGAGGAACTCGCCGCGCGGCTGGCGACCCCCGGCGCGGCCCGGGCCGCACTGGTCCATGCCGCGGCGCAGGCGGGGGAGGCGGAGGCGCAACTGGTCTATGGCCAGATGCTCCTCGATGGCACCGAAACGCCGGGTGACCCGCGGGCGGCGCTCGACTGGTTCACCCGCGCCGCCGCGCAGCATCACCCGATGGCGCTCAACATGGTCGGGCGCTGCTACGAACTGGGCTGGGGCTGCGCGGTCGACGCCGGCCGCGCGGTCGCCTGCTACCGCATCGCCGCCGGGCAGGGGCTGGCGGAGGCGATGTATAACTATGCCACGCAACTGGCGCTCGGCCACGGCGTCGCGACCGACCGGGCGGAGGCGCTTCGCTGGCTGGAGCGGGCCGGCGACCTTGGCTATGCGAAGGCGGTGAACTTCATCGGCAGCTTTGCCGAGGATGGCTGGGCGGGGCCGCGCGACATGGCAAAGGCTGCGCGCTGCTACGCCCGGGCGGCCGAGGGCGGCGATTTCCGCGCCGCCTTCAATCACGCCCGGATGCTCGGTGCCGGGGGGCAGGTCGAGGGCGCACTGGAATGGCTGGCACGCGCGGTGGCCGGGGGCACGCCCGCCTTTGCCGCACGCGTCATCCGTTGGTGCACCGCCAGCGACATCCCCGCCTTCCGCCGCTATGCCGCAACGTTGAGGAAGGGCAGGGCATGTTGATCGCGATACCCGATGTGCTGGACGGCGAGGGCGTCGCCCGGCTGCGCGGCTTGATCGATGGCGCCGAATGGGTGGACGGCAACGCTACCTCCGGCCCGCAATCCGCGCTGGCCAAGCGCAATGCGCAATTGCCCGAAGGCTCGCCCGCCGCGCGCGAGGCGGGGGGCATGGTGCTCGACGCGCTGGCCCGGTCGCCGCTGTTCATCGCCGCCGCATTGCCGCTCAAGGTCTTCCCGCCGCTGTTCAACCGCTATGCAGGGGGCGACGCCTTCGGCCTGCATGTCGACAACGCCATCCGCATCCAGCGCGGCAGCGATTTTCGCATCCGCTCCGACCTGTCCGCCACGCTCTTCCTGTCCGATCCGGACAGCTATGACGGCGGCGAACTCGTTATCGAGGAACAGTTCGGCGAACAGCGGGTCAAGCTGCCTGCCGGGCACATGGTCGTCTATCCCGCCTCCAGCCTGCACCGGGTGACGCCGGTGACGCGGGGCACGCGTGTCGCATCCTTTTTCTGGATCCAGTCGATGGTGCGCGACGACGGCGCCCGCCGCATCCTGTTCGAACTCGACCAAAGCGTGCAGGATATCGCCGGCCGCGACGGGCAGGACGATCCCACCACCATCCGCCTGACCGGCGTCTACCACAATCTGCTCCGCCGCTGGGCGGAGGCCTGAACCTCAGGACGCCGGTGCCGGCCCCCAGCCGAGACCCAGCGCCTTTTGCAGCGCGATGAAGTCGCTGGTCATCGCCGCCGTCGCCTGCGCCAGCGACTGTTCCGCCGACAGCCGCTGCCGCTCGGCATCCAGCGTGTCGATCAGCGTCGCGGTCCCTGCGGCATAGCGCTGCTGCTGGAGCGCGGCGGCGCGGTCCGCCGACGCCTTGGTTCGCGCCGCACTGGCCACGGTCCGCCTGCGCGCGCCGTAGCGCGACAAGGCATCCTCGGCATCGCGCAGCGCGGTCAGCACGGACGCGCGGTACTGCGCCGCCGCCTCGTCGCGCACGCCTTTGGCCTGTTCCACGCGCGCCGCGTTGCGACCGAAGTCCAGGAAGTTCCAGCTTAACCGTGGCATGCCCAGCGTGAACAGGTTGCCGGTATCGAACACGTCGCCGGGATCGGTGCCGCCAAGCCCCAGCATGCCCATCAGGCTGATCTGCGGAAAGCGCTGCGCCTCCGCCACGCCGATCCGCGCATTGCTCTGCGCCAGTTGCCGCTCGGCCGCGCGGATGTCGGGCCGGCGCTGGAGCAGGGCGGCGGGATCGCCCACCGCGACCTGGGCCGGGGGCAGGGGGACGCGACCCGGTGTCGCCAGCATCGTGTCCAGCGCGCCCGGCGCCTCGCCGACCAGGATCGCCAGCGCGTTCAGATAGGCATCGCGCTCCGCGGTCAGCGGCACCAGCGTGGCATCGGTCTGCTCCAGCTGCGTGCGCAGCCGCTCCACCTCCAGCGCAGAGGTGGTGCCCGCGCCGTAGCGTTCCTGCGTCAGGGCCAGCATCCGCCGCTGGCGCTCCGCCGTCGCCTGTCCCAGTGCCAGCCGCTGCTGCCGGTCGCGCAATGCGACATAGGCCTGCGCCACCTCCGCGGTCAGCGACACCTGCACGTCCGCCACGCCGGCCTCGGCCCGGCCCAGCGAGGCGCGCGCCGCCTCCACCCCGCGGCGACGCAGGCCGAACAAGTCGACCTCCCAACTCGCATCGAAGCCGAGATTGTAGAATTGCAGCGACTCGCTGTCGCCGCCGCCACCCTGCGCCCCCGCTTCCGCACCGCCCAGGTCGATGCCGGGCAGGCGCGCAAAGACGCCCATCGCCTGCGCGTTCGCGCTCGGCAACTGGTTCGCCCGCTCCAGCCGCAGCCCGGCCCGCGCCTGACGCAGCCGCGCCTCGGCCACCGCGATGTTGGGGTTACCCGCCAGCGCGCGCGCCTCCAGATGGTCGAGCATCGGATCGCCCAAGCCGGTCCACCATGACGCCACCACCGGCTGCGCCGCCACCGTTTCGGGCTGCGCACGGACGAATTTGGCGGTCGGCGCCACCGCGCCGGCGCTTTCGGGCCCCTGATAGTTCGGCCCCACCGTGCAGGCGGAGACGAGGACGAGGGAGGGAAGGATCAGCGTGCGCATCGAACTGCGTTCCTCAATGCATGGCGATCGCCTGCCCCTGCGGCAACGGCCGGAGGAACAGCACGAGCGGCGTGACGAGCGTGATCCCGATCGCCAGCAGCCAGAAAATGTCGTTGAAGGTCATGACCAGCGCATCGCGCTGGATCTGGCCGGCCAGCGTGCGGAACGCGCCCTCCTGCCCGAACTGGGCGGTCAGCCCGCCCAGATAATCCTGCACGCGCACCGAATTGGCGTTCAGCGTTTCCTCGATCCGGCGGCTGTGGAACCACATGCGCTGGTCCTGCACCGTCGAGATCCCCGCCAGCGCGAACGACCCGCCCAGGTTGCGGGCCGCGTTGAACAGTCCGGCCGCGTCGCCCGCGTCGGACGGCGGGACGGACGAGATCGCCGCCTGGTTCAGGAACAGGAAGCTCAGGATCGTGCCGACGCCGCGCAGCAATTGCGAGTCGACGAAGTCGCCGCCCGCCGACTGCGCGGTCAGCGTGGTATCGATCCAGCAGCTCGACGCCATGATCAGCAGGCCCGCGCCGACCGCGAACCGGATGTCGAGGTGCCGGATCATCAGCGGGGTGAACCCCATCAGGATGATGCTGGGAATACCCGACAGCAGCACCACCTTGCCCGATTGCAGCGCGTTGTAATCGGCGATCGTCGCCAGGAACTGGGGAATGACGTAGGAGGTGCCGTACAGCACCGCACCCACCAATATGCCCATCACCACCACCGACCCGAACTGCCGGTCCAGTACCAGCGACAGCTTGATCACCGGCCGCTTCGCCAGGAACTGCCCGGCCAGCAGCAGCACGAAGCCGAGCGCCGCGATGAGCGACAGGATGATGATCGTCTCGCTCTCGAACCACTGCTCGCGCTGGCCCTCCTCCAGCACCACGGTCAGCCCGCCCAGCCCCAGGATCAACCCGGCAATGCCCAGCCAGTCGGCGCGGAACAGCTCCTCCGGGTGCGCCTTGCGGTGCGGCAGGCCGACCAGCAGCAGCACGATCAGCAGGATGCCGATCGGCAGGTTGATGAAGAAGGCATAATGCCAGGAGATATTCTCGGTCAGCCAGCCGCCGATCAGCGGCCCGACCAGCGGCCCCAGGATCGCGGTGACGCCGAACAGCGCATTGCCGATCGGCTGTTGCGAGCGCGGCAACCGCGTCGCGATGATCGTCATCGCGGTGGGGATCAGCGCGCCGCCGGTAAAGCCCTGGCCGACGCGCCCGATGATCATCATCGTCAGGTTGGTCGATATGCCGCACAGCATCGAGAAGAGCGTGAACAGCGTCGTCGCGATCAGCAGAAAGGTGCGCAGGCCGAACAACCGCTCCAGCCACGCCGCCAGCGGGATGATGATGATCTCCGCCACCAGATAGGCGGTGGCGATCCATGTCCCCTCGGTGCCGCTCGCACCGATCTCGCCCTGGATGGTGGGCAGCGACGAATTGACGATGGAGATGTCCAGCGTCGCCATCAGCGCACCTAGGCTGCCCGCCGCCACCGCCAGCCAGGCGGCGGCATCAGCGCGCTCGGGCGTACCGGCGGATGCCTTGCCGGAGGATGCGCGAACACCGTCCGCGGTGGCCGCGCTCACCGGCGGATGCTCTCGTTATGCTTTTCCTGTTCGCGGGCGATGCGGTCCCTGGCGCCCTTGGCCGACCGGGTGTCGACGCTGACCTCGACCGACATGCCCGGCACCATCAGCTTGCGCGTTTCCGGATCGGCATGGATCGCGATGCGCACCGGCACGCGCTGCACGATCTTGGTGAAGTTGCCCGTCGCATTCTGCGGCGGCAGCACCGAGAATTGCGCCCCGGTACCCGGCGAGATGCTCTCGATCCGGCCGGGAATATCGACGCCCGGCAGCGCATCGACCTCGATCGTAACCGGCTGGCCGATGCGCATCAGGCCGAGCTGCGTTTCCTTGAAATTCGCCTCGATATAAAGCTGGTCGACCGGCACCACGGTCATCAGCCGGGTCGCGGCCTGCACATATTGGCCGACGCGCACCGTCTTGTCGCCGATCCGGCCGTCGATCGCCGCGCGCAGCAGGGTCGCGCCCACATCGCTTTGCGCCGCGGCAAGCTGCGCCTGTGCGCCCTCGGCCTGCGCCTCGGCCTGCCGGATCTGGGCGCGCAGCGTGCCGACGCGGCGCTGGGCACTGGTCAACGCCGCCTGTGCCGCGGTGACGCGGGCATCGGCCTGCGTCGCCTGGTTGCGCAACTGCGACAGGCGCTCGCGCGGCTCGGCCCCCGATGCCGCCAGCGGCACATAGCGTGCCACCTCGGACCGGGCGAACGCCGCATCCGCCCGCGCGGAGGCAAGGTCGGCGGCGGCACGCGTGATCGCCGCCTGCTGCTCGCGAATCTGTGCCTCTACACCCTGGGCGGTGGCGGCGGCGACGCCGATCTGTGCCTGCGACTGGGCGGCGCGCGCGGTATAATCGCGCGAATCGATCTGGGCGAGGGGTGTGCCGGCGCGGACATACTGGTTGTCGCGCACGAACACCTTGTCGACATAGCCGCCGACCTTGGGCGACACGATCACGCTGTCCGCCTGGACATAGGCATCATTGGTCGATTGCTGGAACTTGCCGAAGCTCTGATACCGCGTGAACCAGATCGCACCGACCACCAGCAGCACGACCACGACCACCAGCAGGATCGCGCGGATACGGCGCTTCTTGGCCGGGGACGCCGCCTTGGCGGGCGTCTCGTCATGCTCGTCCCCGGACGTATCCGTGCCACCATTTTGCTGATCGGACAGGTCGGCCATCATCTTCCTCGCATCTGCAGCATGCCTTCTGCGCCGGCTTGCCGAACTAGGCAAGGCCATTTAGTGAGGTTCCTCATGAAGTCCAGTGAGGTTCTGCTCCGCGACCTGGCCCGCGTCTATCTGATGGCCCATCGCCTGACCGACCGGGCAATGACCGCCCAAGGCGCGTCCTTTGCCCGCACGCGTCTGCTCCTGCTCATCCAGGCCGGGAACGGGCGTGCGCGCGCCGCCGACATTGCGGAGGTATTCACCATGGCGCCGCGCAGCGTCACCGACGCGGTCGACGCGCTGGAGCGCGACGGCCTCGTCCGGCGCGAACCCGACCCGCAGGATCGCCGGGTCAAGCGCCTGCACATCACGCCTGCCGGCCAGCGCGCCATCGATGCCAGCGAGCCGATGCGCGTCGCCTTGACCAAAAGGCTGTTTGTCGCCTTCGACGACGATGACCGCGCGCAACTCGATACGCTGCTCCAGAAGCTGCTCGCCGCGCTGATCGCCGAAATGCCCGATCATCTCGGTGCGGATGCGTGCACTTCGATTGCGCCCACTCCCGAGCGCGGAGCGTAACCCCCGTTGGCGAGTTAACGCGGTATGACATACGTTAATCGCACGCGCGCATGTTGAACCCGTTCCGGCGGGGCGAGGGGGATGGCCCGACGCTGGGCGACGGCGCCGAACCCGCCACCGCCCTGTCGCAACAGGGCCTTCGCCATGCCGACGGCTATCTGCCGCTCGAACGCTATGGCACGCTCGGTGACGGGCGCAGCGTGGTGTTCAGCGGCGCGGACGGGGCGGTCGACTGGTGGTGCGTCCCGAACATGGACTCGCCGCCCCTGTTCGACCGTCTGCTCGATGCGGAGCAGGGGGGCTATTTCGCGCTCAGCCCGGATGCGCCCTTTACCGTCGAGCGGCGCTACCGCGCCGACAGCAACGTGCTGGAGACGATCTTCACCACCGACACCGGCCGGGCCAAGCTGACCGAGTCGATGAACAGCGGCACCGCCGGTCGCCTGCCCTGGGCGGAGTTCGCACGCCGGCTCGACGGGCTGGACGGCCATGTCCGCTTTGCCGTGTCGCTGCGCTTCGGCCGCCGCGCCGACACGGTCAGCCCCTATTTCTCCAAGGCCGGCGGGCATGACGTGTTCCATGCCGGCCACGTCCTCGGCGTCTTCCGCCACTCCGACAATGTGCTGCTCGATCCGCTGGTCGACGGGCAGATCACCGGCACCGTCTCGGTCGGGCCGGGCGAGCGTGCGGTGGTGGCGATCGTCGCGGGGGAGGACGAACCGCTCGTCTGCCCCGAAATCGAGGAAATCGATGCCCGTATCGACCTGTCCGACGCTGAATGGCGGCAATGGACGGAGCGGCTGCGCTGCCACGATCGGTTTCGCGCGCTGACCATGCGCAGTGCCCTGGCGCTGAAGCTGCTCCTCTACTCGCCCACCGGCGCGATCGCCGCCGCCGCGACGACCTCGCTGCCCGAGGGGATCGGTGGCGAGAAGAATTACGATTATCGCTACGCCTGGATCCGGGACGCGGGCTACACGATCAAGGCGTTCCTGCGCATCGGCGCGCTTGCCGAGGCCAAGGCGGCCTTTACCTGGCTGCTCAAGCGGTTGGGCGAGAGTGAGCCGCAGGTCTGCTACACGCTGCAGGGCGACATGGTGCCGGCGGAAAAGATCATCGACGTGCCCGGCTATCGCGGCTCGGGGCCGGTCCGCACCGGCAACCTCGCCGGGTCGCAGCATCAGCATGGTATTTACGGCGACATCTTCGAGACGGCGAGCCGCTTCGTCGCCTGTGGCAACATCCTCGATGCCGCCAGCGCGGAAACCCTGTCGCATCTCGCCGACGACTGCGCGGACCGCTGGCGCCTGCCCGACGCCGGGCTATGGGAACTGCCCGAAAGCCGGCATTACACCATGTCCAAGATCAGTTGCTGGCAGGCGCTGGCCCGCGCGGTCGAGCTGGCCGACGACGGGCAGATCCCGACCACCTGCCGCGACCGATGGCTGCGCGAGCGCGACCGGATCGCCGCCTGGATCGACGAGCATTGCTGGTCGGAGGAACGCGGCGCCTATCTCTTCTATCCGGGCAGCGACATGCTCGATGCCAGCCTGGCGCTCGCCGTCCGCTTCCGCTTCGACGGACAGGACCGGCTGCGTCGTACCCTGGACGCGATCGACCGCGAACTCGGCAAGGGCGCGTTCCATTATCGCTACACCGATGTCGACCGGGAGGAGGGGTGTTTCCTCGCCTGCACCTTCTGGATGATCGAGGCGCGCGCGATGCTCGGCCAGAAGGCCGAAGCGGAGGCCGCCTTTGAGGCCGCCATCGAAAAGCTGGACAGTGGCGTCGGCGTCTATGCCGAGATGATCGACCCCGACACGGGCGCCTATCTCGGCAACATGCCGCAGGGGCTGACCCATCTCGCCCTGATCCAGGCCGCCGCGACCTTGTGCGGGGCCGAACTCTGATACGCTATCCCGCCCGCGCCAGCCGGTATCCCACCCGCCCGAACAGGATCAGTGCGACGGCCGACCCGACCAGCGTGGCCCCCGCCGCGCCCGTCGCGCCGTAGGCGGGCATCAGCACCGCCATCGCCGCGAACAGCGCGACGACCGATGCGACGCGGATGCGCAGCGCGGTCGCCGCCCGCCCGATCGCCAGCAGCACCGGCTCGAACGCCACGCCCATGACCTCCAGCCCCGCCGCAAGCCCCAGCAGCACCAGCACCGGATACGCCCCCAGATAGGTCTTGCCCGCGATCAGCCGCAGCGCCGGCTCTCCCAGCAGGGGCACCAGCAGACAGATCGACCCACCCGCCACCAGCGCCAGCCGCGTCGATTGCCGGAACAGGGTCGTCATGTCCCGCTTGTCCCCTTCCGCCCCCGCCCGCGTGAACTCGGGTAGCACCCCGCGCGAAAACATGTCGGACACGCGCGTCAAAGCCTGGCTCAACTGATAGGCCAGCCGGTACGCGCCCGCCGCCGCCGGGCCCGTCGCAAAGCCGACCAGCACCACCACCACCTGCTTGCTCGCGGCGTTCAGCGAGGCGTTCATGTTGGTCACCACTGCGAAATGCCACAGCCCCGCATTTTCGCGCGGCGCGGCCTGTGCCCCGCGCCACCATCCCAGCAGGCCCGGCGCCGCCCGGTGGGCCGCCGTCCAGTAGACGATGGCGGTCAGCACCTCGGCCCCCGCCCAGGCGAGCAGGAACCCCTGCACCGTCGCATGCATCAGCACCGCGGTGACCGCGCCGGCACAGCGCGCGAAGGGGGTCACCGCATCCGCCATCGCGCCCACCGCGAACCGGTCGTGCAGCCTCAGGATGCCGACCGCGGTCGATCGAAAGGTCAGCAGCAGCACGAAGCAGAACAGCAGGGCCTCGGTCGCGAAGGTCGCATCCCATCCCAGCCGCACGCGCAACACGGCGACCGCGACGCTCGCCACCAGGCACCCGAACAGCGCCGCGCCCAGGTCGAGCGCGGTGCACCAGCGCACCAGCCGCCCCAGCATCGCCCCGTCACCCGCCTTCAGCGGCGCCATGCCGTAGCGCACCACCACCTGCCATGTCTGGAAACCGACCAGCGCGGCGACCGCCTGGCCGGTCGACAGGATCAGCGTGAACTCGCCGAACCGCACGACGCCCAGCGAGCGCGTGGCGAGCGCCAGATAGACGAGGCTGAGTACCGCGCCGACGCCTTTGCCGGTCAGCAGCCAGCCGACATTGCGCAGCGCACGGCCGAATGGGGTCGGCGCGGACTTGGACACGTTCAACGGCTTTCTTCCGAGGGCGATCAGAGGCTAAGGGGGTGACGGATCATGCGCATCGCCTTCCTCTATATCGCCGAAGCCTATCAGTGCTACCATGGCGCGGCCATCGCGTTCGAATTGGCGCGCCGCCCCGGCTGGACGGTGGTCAACTACCATAACGATCCCGAAACGCCGCATCACCTGGAGCGGATACGTGCCGCTTACGGCGTGCCGCCGATCGAAACCCGCCGCCTGCACCGGTCGCCGCTCACCGTCGCGCTTCAGCGGCTGAAGCGGCTGGGCATGTTCAAGGATCTGGTGATGCGTGACAATGCCGCCGAACTGGACGGCTATGACGCGATCTTTGCGGTGGAGGATACGGCGGCGGCGCTGCGCCGCCTCGGCGTCCGGCGCCCCCGGCTGATCTACCATCCCCACGGCGTCGGCGACCGGGCGCGCGGCTTCGTGCGCGACATCGCGGTCTTCGACCATGTCTTGCTCGCCGGGCCCAAGACCGCCGAGCGCATGCTGCGCGAGGGGCTGATCCGCCCCGACGCCTATACGCTCACCGGATCGGTGAAGCTGGAAACCGGCTTCCGCGTCGGGGAGGTCGCAGCGCCGCTTTTCTCGCAAGCCGCGCCCACCGTCTTCTACAACGCCCACAAGGAACCGCGCCTGACCTCCTGGCATCGCTTCATCGAACCGATGCTCGCCGGCTTCGCGGCCGATCCCTCCCTCAACCTGATCGTCGCCCCCCACGTCAAACTCTTCCGCCGACACCCCGAACGCCACCGCACACACTGGCGCGCGCGCAGTACCCACAACGTCCTCATCGACCCCGGCTCCGACCGCTCCGTCGACATGACCTACGCCGTCGCCTCCGACATCTATGTCGGCGACGTCAGCAGCCAGGTGTACGAATTCCTGATGCGCCCGCGCCCTTGCGTCTTCCTGAACGCCCACCGCATCGACTGGCGCGACGACCCCAGCTTCGCCCACTGGCACCTCGGCGACGTCGTCGACGACCCCGCCGACCTGATGGCAGCGATCCATGCTGCGCCCGCGCGTCACGCCTTTTACCGCGCCCGGCAGGAGGCGATGGCCGATGCCTCGCTCGGCGATCGGTCGCCCGGTGCCGCTGCCCGGGCGGCACAGGCCGTCGCGGCGGTGCTGGCGCGGTGAAGGTCGGCTTCCTCTTCAACCACGATGCGCTTCATCAGATCGGCCATACCGCGCCGATCATCGCGCAGATCGCGACTTTCCCGGATGTTCAAGTCCACGTCCTGACCAGCTCGCCCGAGCAGCAGGCGCGGGTTCGCGCCGTAATCGGCACGGAGGTGGCCGCCCGCGTCACCTTTGTTTCGCTCGATATCGGCGCGCTTGCCCGTGCATTCGATGCCGGGCTGCGCTGGATCGCACCCTTCCGCCGGGTTGCGGTTTTACGCGACAACCTGCCGGCCTTTGCAGCGCTCGATGTTCTGGTGGTGCCCGAGACGACATCGCTGCTGCTGCGCGACCGTTTCGGCCTGCGGGATCTCCGCTATGTCTGGCTTCCCCACGGCGCCGGCGATCGATCGGTGGGGTACCGGAGCGTCATGCGTGGCTTCGACCTCGTATTGCTGTCCGGGCAGAAGGTGCATGACCGGATGCAGGCGATGGGCCTGATCGCGCCGGGCCAAGCACGGATCATCGGCTATCCCAAGTTCGACACGATCGATTTCACTACGCCGCCCAAGCCGTTGTTCGACAATGGCCGCCCGACCGTCCTCTACAATCCGCATTTCGAACCCCGTCTGTCGTCCTGGTACGGGATGGGGGAGGGGGTGATGGACTGGTTCGCCGGACAGGATCGCTTCAACCTGATGGTCGCGCCCCACGTCATGCTGTTCCGCAGGCGCATCCATGCCTCCGTCGAACACGCCCGGCTGCGCTGGCGCCGCGACCTTGCCCATCGCTACCGCGCTTGCCCGAACATCCGCTTCGACCCCGGCAGCACCGCCTCTGTCGACATGACCTATACCCGCGCCGCCGACATCTACCTCGGCGACGTCAGCAGCCAGATCTACGAATGGATCGCCCGCCCACGCCCCGCCGTCTTCCTCAACCCGGCCAGGGTCGAATGGACATCCGACCCCAATTTTGGCCACTGGCATCTGGGGCGCGTGGTGGATGATATCTCCGCCCTCGGCCCCGCCATCGAAAGTGCGCAGGCGGAGTTCGCCGGCTACCGTGCGGCCCAGGAAGCGGCCTTCCGCCACACCTTCGATCAAGGCGCCGAACCCGCCGCCCTGCGCGCCGCGCATGCGATCGTGGAGCGGTTCGGCAAAGACGCCAAGGGGAGGGGAAAACCATGACCTACGGTCGCGAAGAAGCGTGTGCGGCGATAGCAATGCCGCCGGGGCTCGCAACCGTAACGATGGGCTACCGGTGGATGCACAACATGATCGGCGAATCCGGTGGCGGCGTGTATCGCTTGCACGGCAGACAGGATGCACCCGACCTCTTCCTGAAACATGGTCGGGGCATGGTGGCCGATGACATAGCCGACGAAATGGTCCGCCTGCGCTGGCTGAGCGATCATATAGCCGTGCCGACCATTCGGCGTTTCGTCCATACGGGGGACGAGGCTTGGTTGTTGATGACGGCCATACCCGGCCAGACGGCATATCAGCATCTGACAGCTCGCCCGCATGATCGCCTCGCCGTGGTAGATGCATTGGCCACATTCCTCCGGCAGCTTCACGCCATTCCGGTCGACACATGCCCCTTCATCAGCGACCATCATCACCGCCTGATGCAAGCCAGAGCGCGCATCGACCAGGGCCTCGTCGCGGAAGATGAATTTGATGAGGAACGTGAGGGCTGGCTGGCCGAGGAGGTATGGCAAGCCATGCAGGACCTGATGCCGTTCACCCCCGACCGCGTCGTGACCCATGGCGACTTCTCGCTCGACAACATCTTGCTGGAAGATGGCCAGGTCGTCGGGCTGATCGATGCCGGACGGATCGGTATTGCCGACCGCTACCAGGACATTGCGATCCTGTGGAACTGTCTGGGCGAGTTCGACGATGCGCTTCGTTCACACTTCCTGAGGCGCTACGGAGTTGCGGACGTGGACAATCGCAAACTGCAATTTCACCTCATGCTGGATGAAATGTTCTAAGCTGCGGCATCGCCCCGATATCGCGCATATCCTTTTCACCACCGCTCGATCGGCCACCCGCGCTCGACCGCCAGTACGGTCATCCTTTTACCCGGGCTGACTACC
This sequence comes from Sphingomonas carotinifaciens, assembly GCF_009789535.1. Classification (NCBI taxonomy): domain Bacteria; kingdom Pseudomonadati; phylum Pseudomonadota; class Alphaproteobacteria; order Sphingomonadales; family Sphingomonadaceae; genus Sphingomonas; species Sphingomonas carotinifaciens. Next base: position 2,304,150 of record NZ_WSUT01000005.1, read on the forward strand.
ACCGGCTCGTCAGCCCAGGCGAAGGTCGGGGCATCGGACGCATGATCCGAATAAAAGCGCACATGCGCCTCCTCGCGTTTAACACCCTGAGCGGCCAGCCAATCCCGGATCATCGCCAGCTTGGCCGGGCCGTAACAGTTGGCGCCCGACAGCGACGGCACGATCCGCCCGGTGGTATCCCGCATCGCCTCCGTCGCGATCAGGTCCTCCACGCCCAGCCGACTGGCAATCGCCTGTGCATAGAAGCGATGTGCAGCCGTCGCGATCACGATGCGATAGCCCACCGCCCGGTCCGCCGCCATCCGTTCTCTTGCGCCCGGCCGGATGTTGCCGTCGTCCGTCATGGCGGCGAATGCCTCCGCCAGCGCGGTCGACCTGGCTTCATCCAGCGCCGCACCCAGCATCAACCGGTGCATGATCGGCTTCAACCGGTCACGGTCGTACAGCTTCAGCGCGTGCAGCAATGCGGCACCCGCGGCCACCGGCGCCATCGCGATGCGCCAACTGCCGCGCGCGGCATGAAGCAGAAAGGGGGTCCAGGTCGGCGCGCGTGTGATCGTGCGGTCCAGATCGTAGATTGCGATGCGCTGCATCAACCGGCGTCCAGTGTCCGCGCCAGTGCCAGATCTTCCGGCTTGTCGACATCAACCGCCGCGCGTCCGAACCGGCTGGCGACCATCGCGGCGCGCACCCGCGCAGTTTCTCCGATCCGTTGCAATGCCATGTCCAGCGTCAGCCGCCCGGCCAGGTAGCGCAGCAGCAGTCCCGGCCCCAGCCGACGCACGATCCGCCAGGGCCGCTTGCGATCCCGCTCCATCCGCTGCCAGAGCGCCACCGCGTCGGCCGCCGCGGCAGTCTGCAACAGGAACAGGTTGCAACCCGACCAGGCGCCATCGGCAAAGCGCAGATAGGTACGCTGCGTACCGGGCACGTCGCGCTCGATCACGTCACGCCGTGCCAGCAGCACCGCAACATCGGCGTCCGTCGGCACGTCGGCGATGAACCGGGTGATCCATCCGGCCTCCAGCAGGGCATGGTCCGCAGTAGTCACGAGCAACGGCGCGCCAAGCTGTTCCAATCCTGCGGCCGTACTCGCGCTCGGGCCCGCCGCTGCCTGCAGCACTTCGGCGCCCAATGCCGTCGCCGCCTGGGCCACAGCGGGGGAGGATGCCGCCACCATGATGCGATCCGCCCCGGCCGCGCGCACCGCCTCCACAACCCTGGCCAGCATCGTGCGACCACCGACCACGGCCAGCGCCTTGTCGCTCACCCCGGCGTGTAGCGCGACCGGGTCTGGGCCGCCGCGGGAGCCGGCCAGGATCAGCGCGTGGAAGCTCATCGTGGCGCCTCCGCCGACCGCGCGCGCATCACCCGCCACAACACTGCCGGTGCCGCCAGCACCGGGTGCCGTTCGCGCCACGGGGTCAGGGGAATGTGGATGCCGGTATGCCGCTCGATCTTCCATAGCCCGTATCGGGCCGCCCCGTCGAAGGTGAAGGCCGCCTTCACCAGCCGCGCCACGTTCAACGGCCTGCCCGCACGCCGCCGAGCCTGCCACCGCCGCAGTGGGCGCGCGCGGTCGCCCGAGGGTGTCAGCAACTCACCGTGCGTGTCGTACCCGATGCCGCCTGCGTTCCAGGCCAGCGGCAACAGACGCTGCCACCGCGCCGGATCGTAGCGCAGGATCTGGTCCTCGCGACCGGGCTTCTCCACGCGCAGTTCGGCCCGGTAGGTCTGACGGAACAGTGCCCGCCAATAGCTGTCGGCGGTGCCGTTCTCAGGGCCCAGCGCCGCGGCATATCCCGCCGCCGTCACCGTCGCTGCCGCCACACTCGCGCGAACCCGGGCTGCGGCGTCCGCATCCCGAACCCAGGCCAGCGCCGCCGGCTGCACGAAGCGCGTCCAGATCGTCGTATCCAGCATCCGCCCCGATGCGGCATCCTGAAAGGTCTGCAGCGGCATCGTCGCCACCTTCGCCCGCAGCACGGCATCACCGATCGCCATTTCGTGAAAGCTCACATCGGGCCACAGCCACCGCGTTGCCGTCCGGTGCAGCACGCCGCCACGACGCGCATCGGTCAGGACGTAGAAATCCAGCACGCCGTCCAGATCGCCGGTCCGCAGTACCGATCCATAGAACAGGACGGCGGCGACATCCACATCGCCCGCCAGGCGTTCCGCCACCATCGCGATGGGCGGGGGCAGGGGCGTCGCCAGCTCCGCCGCGACGAAGTCGTCCAGCGTCATCGTACGGCTCAGGGCACCACGAAGTTGAGCGCGCGGCCCTGGGCAACGATCAACTCGCCACCGGCATAGGTCTCGCCATCCAGCACGAAGCCGGTGTCCAGCGTCAGGCCGACGCGGTTCGCATCCAGCCGATGATAGCCGGCGCGCGCCAGCCATCCCGCCTCCGACCCCGCCACCAGGATCGGTGCGGAGACGAACAGCGCCTTGGGAGGCGCATCAACCCCCAGCAGCTTCATGCCGGGCCGCGGCCGACCGAACGGCTTCAATCCGAGCGGCAGGCGCTCCAGCGTCGATGCCAGAAGCAGGTAGAAGGGCCGTTCCACGCTGCGCCCGTCATCCAGTTCAACCCGGATCGGATCGCCGCGCCGCCAGACATTGTCTCGCCCGCCGAACAGCGTCTGCGCGATCCCGCCTGCCAGAGACAGGCCGACCGCCAGACCGTTGAAGGCGCCGATCCGGTGGGTTTCCTGGGCCAGCGCCGTGGCACGCACGAACGCGCCGGCGCCGAACAGAAAGCCGACCCGCATCGGCTCACGACCGTCCACCCGGCGGATTTCCACGGGCGAACGCTGCGTGCGGGACGGACCATGGATCGCCTCGATCGCCGCCTTGATCGTCCAGTTGGTGGGTATGCCCAGGTCGATGGCCAGAGCATTGGTCTTGCCCGCCGGCACGACCGCGATATCCGGCATCGCATCGCCGAAATGCTGTGTCGCCGCGGTAATGACATCGCGGATCGTGCCGTCGCCGCCGTCGATCAGCAGCGCGTCGATCCCCCGCGAGGCGAAGCGGGCGAGAACCGCGTGCAATTCCTCCTGCGTGCGCGGTGCGGCAAAGTCGATGCCCGACGCACTGGTGAACGGCGAGAGCTCACGGGACAGGTTGCGGTGCGCGCGGGCGTTGCAGATCACGCCGATCCGCTGCACGCCGCCCAGTCGCCGCCCATCCAGACGCACGGTCTGGGCCGGGCGCCGGACGCGGAACTCCGCCGAGGTGAGCCGCGCCAGCCCGCCGTCGATCCGGCCGATCAACCCATCACTTCCGTCGATCGGCATCCTGATCGGCATCGACCACTTCATCCTTCGCTGGCCGCACACGGCATGAACATCTTCAGCCATGTTCGTGGAATAAGGCCATTTTCAGGCGAGTTGTTACAAAAGCGTCATATTCTCCCTCAGCGCAATGGATACAAGGGGTTGGCGGCCTTTATCACTCCAGATCATTCTCGCTGACGATCACCACCGGCTGCTCCATGTCACGGCCCAGCGCGGTCAGGGACGCCTCCAGGATGTCGTCGCTGTAGCGTTCGAAAATCTCGATGGCGTCGCCATCCGGCGCGTCGCCGCCAAGCGCTTCCAGCAGGTCATATTGGACGGCGAACTGATATTCCTCGCCGTCGATCTCGCCCACGAACTCGACCTGCCGGTCCCCGGCATTGTCCTCCAGCGTGCCCTTCACGATGGTCAGCGCGTCATCGGCCATTGTCACTCTCGTCCCTTCCAGTGGCATGTGGGGGAGGGGACGCAACATCGCCGCAAAGGGTTCCATGCTGCCCCGCTGAACGCGCACGAAAAAAGCCGGGCAGCATGAACTGCCCGGCTTTCCGAGAGGCCGGCGAAAAACCGGATCGATCATTCGATCCGCTTGGCCAGCTCCTTGTTGATGCCCAGCGCCGCCAGCGTGCAGATCGCACCCGACAGCAGGTAGAAACCAACCGACAGCAACCCGAAATGCGCCGCCAGCAACAGCGCGGCCAGCGGCGCGAAGCCCGCGCCGATCAGCCACGCCAGATCCGACGTGATCGCCGCACCGGTATAACGGCGCATGGCCGAGAAGCCCGAATTCACCGCGCCCGACGACTGGCCGAACGCCAGGCCCAGCAGCACGAAGCCCAGGATCATGTAGGCCAGCTCGCCCCAGCCACCATTGTCGAGCAGCTGCGGCGCAAAGCCGCTATAGGCCGCGATCAGCGCGGCCGAAGTGCCGAGCAGCGTGCGCCGCCCGACCCGATCGGCGATCATGCCCGAGGCGAGGATGGCGAGCACGCCGAACACGGCACCCAGCATCTCGATCAACAGGAAGTCGGTCGGCTGCTCCCGGTTGAACAGCACCACCCAGGACAGCGGAAATACGGTGACGAGGTGGAACAGCGCAAAGCTGGCAAGCGGTGCGAACGCGCCCAGCACCACGGTGCGGCCCTCTTCGCGCAGCGTCTCGCCCACCGGTGCCGGCTGCAGGTCGCGGGTTTCGAACAGCCGCTGGAATTCCGGCGTCGCCACGATGCGCAGCCGTGCGAACAGCGCCACCACGTTGATCGCGAAGGCGACGAAGAAGGGGTAGCGCCATCCCCAGTCGAGGAAGTCGGCGCGGCTCAGCGTCGCCATGAAGAAGGCGAACAGGCCGCTGGCGACCAGCAGGCCCAGCGGCGCCCCCAGCTGCGGGACCATCGCATACCAGCCGCGCTTGTTCTCCGGCGCGTTCAGCGACAGGAGCGAGGGCAGGCCGTCCCATGCGCCGCCAAGCGCGATGCCCTGCGCCGCGCGGAAGATCGCCAGCAACACGGCAGCGGCCGTGCCGATCTGGGCGTAACCGGGCAGGAAGGCGATCGCCATCGTCGACCCGCCGAGCAGGAACAAAGCGATGGTCAGCTTCACGCCGCGCCCATGCCGGCGATCGATCGCCATGAAGCCGAAGGTGCCGATCGGCCGGGCGATGAACGCCAGCGCGAACAGCGCAAAGGAATACATCGTACCCGTCAGCGCATCGACATACGGAAAGATCAGCGACGGGAAGACCAGCACCGATGCGATCGCATAAACGAAGAAGTCGAAGAATTCGGAGGTACGGCCGATGATGACGCCGATTGCGATCTCGCCCGGTGCGATGCGATGCTCGCGCGCGTTGACGAGGCGGGCGTCCCGCTCGAGGGGCGTCGAGCTCGACGCGGTTAGTTCTGCGCTCATGGCTGCCGGTCCTGACTGCATATCACGTTCCGGGTTCCCGCGGTGCAACGCGCGCAAACCCTCTGATTGCATGGCCCTATGCGCCTTTCCGCTACCTGGGGGGATTGGACAAACTGTCCAATGTGCGCAGGTGCAGCAAAGGCGTAGCGGCGCGGTCGATATGCTTCATTCCTCGAGCCTTGCGCGCGTGCGCTCCCTTCGCCGGGCCGCCCCGCCCCTCCTTGCCTTGCCGATCCTGGCCGTGCTGGGTGGATGCGACGCGGTTGTGATGAACCCGGCCGGCGATGTTGCCGTGCAGCAGCGCGATCTCGTGCTGATCTCGACCGGGCTGATGCTGCTCATCATCATCCCCGTCATGATCCTGACCTGCCTGTTCGCGTGGAAGTACCGGGCCGCGAACAAGGAGGCGGATTATGATCCGCATTTCGACCATTCGACCCCGCTCGAACTCGTCATCTGGGCCGCCCCGCTGCTGATCATCATCTGCCTGGGCGCGGTCACCTGGACCAGCACCCATCTGCTCGATCCCTATCGCCCGATCGAGCGCACCGCGCCGGGCAAGAAGGTAGCGCAGGACGTCCGCCCGCTGGAGGTGCAGGTCGTCTCGATGGACTGGAAGTGGCTGTTCATCTACCCGGAACAGGGCATCGCGACCGTCAACCAGCTTGCGCTGCCCGTTGATCGCCCGGTCCGTTTCCGCCTGACCGGCACCAGCGTGATGAACGCCTTCTACGTGCCCACCATGGCCGGCATGATCTACACCATGCCGGGCATGGAAACCGCGCTGCATGCGGTGATCAACAAGCCGGGCACGTTTGACGGCTTCTCGTCGCACTATAGCGGCGCCGGCTTCTCCGACATGAACTTCAAGGTCTATGCCATGCAGGACGGCGCCTTCGACCAGTGGGTCGCGGGTGTGAAGGGCGAGCAGGGCAGCCTCAGCCGCGCGACCTTCGTGCAGCTTGAAAAGCCCAGCGAGAAGGTGCCGCCGATGCGCTTCTCGGCGGTGGCACCCGGACTGTTCGATCTGGTCGTCAATCGCTGCGTCGAGCCCGGCAAGCCGTGCATGAGCGACGTCATGATGCACGATCGCAAGGCCGGCGGCGACCCGCACAAGATCGAGGCCGGGGAGGGCAATCCGCCCGTCAACAACACCGGCCCGATGCATGGCGACGCCACCAAGGGCGCGCTCCAGAAGTCGCCCGACGAGATCGAGACGGCGCCGCACCAGAGCAAGGAACCCCTGCCGGCGCCGGGCAACACCGATCCCGGTAACGCAAAGAACCGCCGCATGAGCTTCACCACCACCCCGCGCATCCCCGGCACTGCCGGTGTGGATCGCGGCTGAGGTATTCGATCATGGATCAAACACTCATCAAGACCATCTTCGGGCGGCTATCGTTCGAATCCTTCCCCATCCATGAGCCGATCCTCGTGGCGACCTTTGCCGGCGTGCTGGTGGGCGGCCTTGCCGTGCTCGGCCTGCTGACCAAGTACAAGCTGTGGGGCTATCTCTGGAAGGAGTGGTTCACCAGCGTCGACCACAAGAAGATCGGCATCATGTACATGGTGCTGGGCGTCATCATGCTGCTGCGCGGCTTTGCCGACGCACTGATGATGCGCGGCCAGCAAGCCATCTCGTTCGGCGCGAACGAGGGCTACCTGAACGCTCATCACTATGATCAGGTGTTCACCGCCCACGGCGTCATCATGATCTTTTTCGTCGCCATGCCGATGGTGACCGGTCTGATGAACTACGTCCTGCCGCTCCAGATCGGCGCGCGGGACGTGTCGTTCCCGTACCTGAACAATCTTAGCTTCTGGATGACGGTCGGCGGCGCTGTCCTCATCATGATGTCGCTGTTCATTGGCGAATTCGCGCGGACTGGCTGGCTGGCCTTCCCGCCGCTGTCGGGGCTCGATTACAGCCCGGATGTCGGCGTCGATTACTATCTATGGGCCTTGCAGGTGGCCGGTGTCGGCACGACGCTGTCCGGCATCAACCTGGTCGCGACCATCATCAAGATGCGCGCGCCCGGCATGACCATGATGAAGCTGCCGGTCTTCACCTGGACTGCTCTGTGCACCAACGTGCTGATCGTCGCCAGCTTCCCCGTCCTCACCGCCACGCTGACCCTGCTGACGCTCGACCGCTATGTCGGTACGAACTTCTTCACCAACGATGCCGGCGGCAATCCGATGATGTATTTCAACCTCATCTGGATCTGGGGCCATCCGGAGGTCTACATCCTCATCCTGCCGGCGTTCGGCATCTTCTCGGAAGTCACCTCGACCTTCTCGGGCAAGCGCCTGTTCGGCTACACCTCGATGGTCTACGCCACGATCGTCATCACGATCCTGTCGTACCTCGTCTGGCTGCACCACTTCTTCACCATGGGCTCCGGCGCCAGCGTCAATTCGTTCTTCGGCATCACCACCATGGTGATCTCGATCCCGACGGGCGCCAAGATCTTCAACTGGCTGTTCACCATGTACAAGGGGCGCATCCGGTTCGAGCTGCCGATGATGTGGACCGTCGCGTTCATGCTGACGTTCGTGATCGGCGGCATGACGGGCGTGCTGCTGGCGGTACCCCCGGCGGACTTCGTGCTGCACAATTCGCTGTTCCTGATCGCGCACTTCCATAACGTGATCATCGGCGGCGTGCTGTTCGGCATGTTTGCGGGCATCAACTACTGGTGGCCCAAGGCGTTCGGCTTCAAGCTGGACGAGAAGTGGGGCAAGCTGTCCTTCTGGTGCTGGGTCATCGGCTTCTGGGTCGCGTTCGCACCGCTCTATGTGCTGGGCCTGATGGGCGTCACCCGTCGTCTGCGCCACTTCGAGGATCCCTCGCTCCAGATCTGGTTCATCATTGCCGCTGTCGGCGCTGCGATCATCGCGGTCGGCATTGCTGCCTTCCTGATCCAGATCGGCGTGTCGATCCTGAACCGTGACAAGCTGCGCGACCTGACGGGCGATCCCTGGGGTGGCCGCACGCTGGAATGGTCGACCTCGTCGCCGCCGCCGCACTACAACTTCGCGTTCACGCCGATCATCCACGACCTGGATGCCTGGCACGACATGAAGGACAAGAAGTATGAGCGTCCGGTGAAGGGCTATCGCCCGATCCACATGCCCCGGAACACGGGCACCGGCGTCATCATTGCCGGGCTCAGCGTGGCCTTCGGCTTTGCGATGATCTGGTACATGTGGTGGCTCGCCGCACTCAGCCTTGTCGCCATCCTCGGCGTCGCGATCGGCCATACCTTCAACTACGACCGCGACTATTACATCCCCGTCGACGAAGTCGCCCATGAAGAGGACGAGCGCACCAAGCTGCTCGCCCAGGGAGCCTGAGCATGTCCACCGACGTCCTGAGCCAGGACCCCACCAAGAACCCGACCTTCTACGTGGTCGAGGATGATGACCATCATCACGAAACCGGCGGCAGCACCGCCATCGGTTTCTGGATGTACCTGATGAGCGACTGCCTCATTTTCGCCATCCTGTTCGCCACGTACGGCGTGCTGGGGACGAGCTATGCGGGCGGGCCGACCCCGCGGGAGATCTTCGAGCTTCCGCTGGTCGCGCTCAACACCTCGATGCTGCTGCTGTCGTCGATCACCTATGGCTTTGCCATGATCGCGATGGAAAAGGGGCTGAAGGGGCAGGTTCAGACCTGGCTGGCGATCACCGGGCTGTTCGGCGCGGCGTTCCTTTCGATCGAGCTCTACGAGTTCGCGAACCTCATCCATGAGGGCGCGACGCCGCAGCGCTCGGCCTTCCTGTCGTCCTTCTTCACGCTGGTCGGCACGCACGGCCTGCACGTCACCTTCGGCATCATCTGGCTGGTGACGCTGATGGTGCAGGTCGGCCGCCTCGGTCTGACCGCGGACAACAAGCGCCGCTTGATGTGCCTGTCGATGTTCTGGCACTTCCTCGACGTCGTCTGGATCGGCGTCTTCACCTTCGTCTATCTGCTCGGAGTCCTCCGGTGAGCCTCGACAACCACGCCAATCACGACGCCGACCTGCACTCGCACGGCGACACGCACGGCCATGGCTCGATGAAGGGCTATATGATCGGCTTCGTCCTGTCGGTCATCCTGACGGCGATCCCCTTCTGGCTCGTCATGACCGGCGCCCTGGGCGACACACAGGCGACCGCCCTGACGATCATGGCCTTCGCCTTTGTGCAGATCATCGTCCACATGATCTACTTCCTCCACATGAACACCAGTTCGGAAGGGGGCTGGACGATCATGGCGCTGGCCTTCACCGTCGTACTGGTCGTCATCACACTCAGCGGATCGATTTGGGTCATGTATCACATGAACATCAACATGATGCCGCAGATGGCTGCCGAAGCCATGGGCGCCATGTGACCGACAAGGGCGAACCGGCGCGGGGTTCCGGCCGGTTCGTCCTGGCCGTGCTCGGGGTGGCGCTCGTTGCGCTGTTCCTCGCGCTCGGCACCTGGCAGGTGCAGCGCCGCGCATGGAAGCTGGACCTGATCGCAAAGGTAGAGGCCAGGCAGCGCGCAGCTCCCATTCCTGCACCGCGAAGTGCTGGTGCCGACGACATCTACACCCGCGTCTTCGCCACCGGGCGTTTTCTGCACGAGCGCACCGTGCTGACTCAGGCGGTAACCGTCCACGGACCCGGTTTCTGGGTCGTGACGCCGCTGCAAACCTCCAACTTCATCCTGCTGGTCAATCGCGGCTTCGTGCCCAGCCGTACCGGCTTTTCGCGCCCCGCGGGGATCGTCCGCATCACCGGTCTGATCCGCATGTCCGAACCCAAGGGGGGCTTCCTGCGCAACAACGATCCCGTCGCCGATCGGTGGTACTCGCGCGATGTCGACGCAATCGCTGCGGCAAAGGGACTGGGGGCGGTGGCGCCCTACTTCATTGACGCCTCGGGACCTGCGGCGCCCGGCGGTCCTATTCCCGGCCTGACGCAGACGACCTTTCCCAATTCGCATCTCAGCTATGCGCTGACCTGGTACACGCTGGCGCTGATGTCGGTCTTGGGGACGGTTATCGCGATCCGCCGCGGCCGTCGATGAGCGACCGCCCCATCCTACCCTTCACGATACGGCCCCGCGACCCCGATGTCGCCGCCGGCACCGCCAACATGCGCCAACTTATCCATCTGCGCTGGCTTGCGGTCGCGGGGCAATTGCTGACCATCATCGTCGTCAGCCAGGTCATGGCCGTCCCCCTGCCGATCGCGCCGATGCTCGGCGTCGTCGCCATGGCAGCGATCGTCAACCTCGCCAATCACATCAGACTGCGCTTCGACAGGGTCACGAACACCGAACTCCTCTTCGCCCTGATGTTCGACGTCGGAACGCTCACCCTGCAACTCTTCCTCTCCGGCGGCGCCACCAACCCGTTTATCTCCCTCTATCTCGTGCAGGTGGTTCTGGGCGCGGTTCTGCTGGAGCGCTGGTCGGCATGGGCTCTGGCGGCGCTCACCATCCTGTGCTTCGGACTGTTGTCGCTTCATAACCGTCCGCTGGCATACCCGCCCTGGCTGTTCGGCGATATTGCCGGGCTTCATACCTGGGGAAACTGGCTCGGGTTCGCGTTGGTCGCGACGCTGCTGATCCTGTTCGTTACCCGGATCAGCCGTAATCAACGCAACAGCGCCGGGCGGCTGGCCGATCTGCGCCAGCAGGCGTCCGAGGAGGAGCATATCGTTCGTATGGGCCTGCTCGCATCAGGCGCCGCGCACGAGCTTGGCACCCCCTTGGCCAGCCTGTCCGTCATCCTTGGCGATTGGCGGAGGATGCCGGGGTTGCGGGACGACCCGGTTTTGATGGGGGAGATCGCAGAGATGCAGGGGGAGGTGCAGCGTTGCAAGGCGATCGTGACGCGCATCCTGCAGTCGGCGGGGGAGCCGAGGGGAGAGGCGGCCATGGCGTCGAATGTCGGCGACTTCATCGGCGCGATCGTCGAAGGGTGGCGCGCGAGCCATGCCGCGATAACCCTAGAATATGAATGCGATGCGCAGGATGCCAGCATCGTGTCCGACCCCGCGATAAAACAGGCGGTGGTTAATGTTTTGGATAATGCGGGGGAGGCGTCTCCGGCGTGGGTTGGGTTGCGGGTTCGGGGGGAGGACGATGCCGTACGGCTGGTGGTGAGCGACCGTGGACCGGGTTTTACGCCGAAGACCTTGGAACAGTTCGGAAAACCGACGCAGTCGACCAAGGGCGAAGGGCATGGCGTCGGCTTGTTTCTGGCCGCCATGGTGATGCGCAAGCTTGGCGGTTCGGCCGAGGCGCGCAACAGAAACGGCCCCGATGGCGGTGCGGAGGTGACGTTGACGCTTCCCTTATCTACCATAGGCATCAACGAGCGAGACCAGGAACACGAGGCGAGAGGACAGACATGGCGGACGACCGGTCGCTGATCATCGTCGAGGATGACGAAACCTTCGCACGCACGCTGCAGCGATCGTTCGAGCGACGCGGTTACCAAGTCACCGTCGCCGGGTCGCCGGATCAACTGGCGGATGTGCTGACGCGCGAGACGCCGGGCTATGCGGTGGTGGACCTGAAACTGGGGCAGGCCTCCGGGCTGACCTGCGTCAAGACGCTCCATGCGCACGACCCCGAAATGCTGATCGTCGTGCTGACCGGCTTTGCCAGCATCGCCACGGCGGTGGAGGCGATCAAGCTGGGGGCGTGCCATTATCTCGCCAAGCCGTCGAACACCGACGATATCGAGGCCGCATTCCACAAGGCGAGCGGCGACGCCACCACCGCGATCACCGACCGGCCCAGTTCGATCAAGACGCTGGAATGGGAGCGGATCAACGAAACGCTCGCCGACACCGGCTTCAACATATCCGAAACCGCACGCCGCCTGGGCATGCATCGCCGTACCCTGGCACGCAAGCTGGAGAAGCGGCACGTGCCGTAAGGCGCCGGGCGCTTCCGCGAGGGGAAAGGCCCGGGCCTGCGGGCATGACGTCAGCCTGTCGGGCGCTGCCCTGCCACCCATTCGTCGATCTTGCGTTCCAGAACCGGCATCGGCAGCGATCCGCTGTCGAGCACCGCGGCATGGAAGCCACGCGGATCGAAGCGGTCACCCAGCGCAGCCCTGGCCTTCGCCTTGGTCCGCAGGATCGTCAACTGACCCACCTTGTAGGCCAGCGCCTGACCCGGAATGGCGATGTAGCGTTCGACCTCCGCCGTGGCATCGGTCGGCGACATCGGCGAGTTGGCCAGCATATAGTCGATCGCCTGTTGCCGGGTCCAACCCTTGGCATGGATGCCGGTATCGACGACGAGGCGCATCGCGCGCAGCATCTCGTCGCTCAACCCGCCCATGCGCTGATAGGGATCGGTTTCGAGGCCAAGCTCCGGCCACAGCGTTTCGGCATATAGCGCCCAGCCCTCGACATAGGCGGTATTGCCCCCGAACCGCATAAAGGCGGGCAGGGCGGTATTTTCCTGGGCGAGGCTGATCTGGAAGTGGTGTCCCGGCACTGCTTCGTGCAGGTACAGCGTCTCGGTGCCCCAGGTGTAACGCGAAGGCAGATCATAGGTGTTGTAGTAGAAGACACCCGGCCGCGATCCATCGGGCGTGCCGCCCTGGTAGGAGCCACCGGCGTCGGTCTTCTCGCGGAACGCCGGCACCGGGCGGATTTCCAACCGGGTTTTCGGCACCAGCGAAAATTGCGTGCCGATACGGGCGTTCACCCGTGCGGCAATCGCCTCATAGGCCCGGCGGAGTTCGTCCGGTGTCTTTGGCGCAAAGCGCGGGTCGCTGCGAAGATAGGTGAAGAAGGCCGGGAGCGTGCCCTTGAAGCCCGCGGCCTGCCGCTGTGCCTCCATCTCCTTCAGAATGCGCGCGACCTCGGAAAGACCGAGCTGGTGTACCTCCTCGGCCTTGAGGGGCAGGGTGGTGTTCGACTCGATCAGATAGGCATAGAGCCGGTCGCCACCGGGCAGCGCCGACAGGCCGATGGTCGGCCGGGCCGCGGGCAGATAGGTATCGGCCAGAAACGCACGCATCCGTCGTTCGGCCGGCAGGATCACATCGCGGACCTGTGCGGCATAGGCGGTTCGCAGGCGCGCCTGTTCGGCCGCGGGAATTGCGGCCGGGAAAGTCTTCACCGGGCCATAGAAGGACGATCCCTCGACGCCCTGTCCGATCAGATTGTCGAACTGGCCGATCATGTTCTGCACCACCAGCTTCGGCTGGACGATACCTGCGGCCATGCCTTGCCGGAAGCGGACGATCGCGGCGTCGAGCAGCCGGGCATAGTCCGCATTGCGGCGCAGATTGTTTTCGTAATCGACCACGGTGCGGAAGGGCGAGGCACCCTCGGCCGATGCGACATCGGGGTAATAGGCCTGGATGCCGCCAAAATGATCGAGTGGCAGCAGCCTGGATATCGCGACGAGATCGGGTGCCCAGCCCCGCAGCGTCAGGTCCGCCTGATGGCGAAATACGTCATAGGCCAGCTGGTCGACACGGCTGAGGCGCGAACGATCGATCCGGCCGAGGGCGGTAAGATCGTCCGCCGCCGCCTTGCGCTCGGCGGCCATGTACGCGTCGGAGAAGATATCGGCGAGGCCGGAGACATGGCGCAGATCCCCGCGATAGACGCCCGACAAGGGGTTGCGGCGCAGCGAGGCCTCGTCACTGTCGTGGAAGAGGCGCTTGAGCTTCACATCGGCGCGACTGTCGCCGGCGACCGGAGCGGGGGGCGGCACGGCCTGCGCCAATACGGGCGCGGCAGCGCCGGCGAGCAGAAGCGCGAAACAGGATCTGGGAAGCAAGGGATGATGTCTCCTGGAAGAGGAGACAGCCTAGTGGAGCGGATCGGTTTTCCGCAAGGTCGGGTCCGCGCTGGCGGATGTGACGGCGGCGAGTGGATCGGCGCAAATCCTGCGAATCGTTCGTTCGGACGCCAAGGCTGGACCGGGAACGTGGTGGAACACGTTCCCGGTGCGCGCCCTCAGTGCTGGCGTGCCGATTGTGCGGCGGCGGTGCCGGCCGAACCGGCCGCCTTCGCGACGTCCGACAGGATCGACTTTGCGCGGTCCTTGGCCGCGTCCTTGGTCAAACCGCGCTGATCCAGTTCCTGCATGCCGGCTTCACGGGCAGCCTGAGTGGCGGTCTTCACCGTTTCCGTGAGCTTGCGGCCCAGCGGGGCGAGCAGCGCCTTTTCGCGGGTGGAGCGCGGGATCAACGCCCCGACCAGCGCGCCCACGGCAAGACCACCCACCAGGATGCCGAGCGGGTTGGTTTCGATACGCGTCGCCGCCTGATGGGCGACATCGGCCGCCTTGTCCTTGGCCGCCTGCGTGCGGTCGGTGTGCGACGTATCGGCGTTAGAGGTGTCGGTCATGGATCACTCCTTCTCGGCAGCGGACCGGCCCCGCAAGGCGGGGTGTTTCGCTGGAATGTCATTGTTCTTGGGGCGGCGGCGGATCATGCGGCAAAGCGGCTTGCGGATAAGGAACAGGCCGAGCAGGCCGGTGGCCCCGGCGACCACGCCCGGATTGCGCCGGGCGTTGTCGACCCCGGTGTGTACCGCCTGCAGGCCGGCCTCCTTAGCCTCGCGCGCGAGCAGCTTGGGGTCGAGCCGGGCCTGCAACTGGCCGACGGTGTTCGACAGCCGTTCGCGTGCGGCAGCGGCCTGCGCCTCTGCATCGGCGAGGTGACGTACGGGCTCGTCGCTCATGCGCCATGCTCCGGCAGGATGGGTTGCTTCATGCGCGACTTGCCGATCATGGCCAGGATGCCGGCAACGACCAGCACCACGACGACCACAACGACGGTGGCACCGAGAGGCCCGATCAGCGTCGCGAGCGACAATATCAACCCGACGAGCAGCGCGATCAGCCCCGCGAGGGCGAGAACGCCCGCCGCGACGAAGAATATGGCGGCAGACTTGTACCGCGATACCCGTTCCAGGCCGCGTGCCTTGTACAGCGCGATCTCCGCGCCGACCAGGTTGCGACTGTCGTCGACGAGCCGCCCGACCAGTGTGGTCAGCGTCTCGCCCTCATCCGCGGGGGCGGGGGGCCGGATAGGCGACGACGCCTGCATCACGCGTCGCGCGGGTCCAGACCCGACTGAACGACGCGGGCGGCGACGAAGCCGAGCGCCGCAGCCACACCGATGGCGACCGCCGGACTGTTCCGCACGAAGGCGCGGGCATCGTCCAGAAGATCATCGATCTGCTTGTCCTTGATCTGGCCGGAGAAGCCGGTGACGGTATCGGCGGCCGAACGGGCATATTGGCCATATTGCTCACCCAGCTTCTCATCGACCTGTGCGGCGGCATCGGTCAGCAACTGCGCGAACTGATCGAGCGCATTGCCGGCGCGGGCCTTGCCGTCGTCGGCGAGTGCATAGATCTTGTCGGTCGCCTGCTGCTGCACCTTGGCGGCACCGTCCTTGATCGCCTGCTTCGGGCTGGTCGAGGTTGCGTTATCCGTGGCATCGCTGCTCGTCCCGCTTTCGGCGGAAGCATTTGATTCCGGGTTGAAATTCACGCCGGCGGTCTTCAGCGGCGCTGCCGGTTCGAACCCGGTCGCTGCCGGCGGTGTGGTGTCGTTGTCGGCCATGACGGAACCCTTTCTTTTGCGGTTCGCAGCTTAACCCCGTCAGTGGAAACGAGGTTCCATCGTGGTCGCAATTGCCCTGAACGCGTGTGCGAGATACAGCCGCCCGCGACCACACGGGCATTTTAGGAGCTTCGTTACGTGACCGCAATCATCGACATCCACGGGCGCCAGATCCTGGACAGCCGCGGCAACCCCACCGTCGAGGTCGACGTGTTGCTGGAAGATGGCAGCTTCGGACGCGCCGCCGTACCCTCGGGCGCCTCGACCGGTGCGCACGAAGCCGTTGAAAAGCGGGATGGGGACAAGAGCCGGTGGATGGGCAAGGGTGTCGATCAGGCGATCGATGCGGTGAACGACGAGATCGCGCAGGCGGTAATCGGTCTGGACGCCGAGGACCAGGCCGATCTGGACCGCATGATGATCGAGCTGGACGGCACCGAGAACAAGGGCCGGCTGGGCGCGAACGCGATCCTGGGCGTCAGCCTGGCGGTGGCCAAGGCCGCGGCCGAGGCCCGTGGCCTGCCGCTCTACAAATATGTCGGCGGCGTTTCCGCCCATCTGTTGCCGGTGCCGATGATGAACATCATCAACGGCGGCGAACATGCCGACAATCCGATCGATTTCCAGGAATTCATGATCATGCCGGTCGGCGCTTCCAACATCCTGGAAGCGGTGCGCTGCGGGTCGGAAATCTTTCACACGCTGAAGAAGGCGCTGCACGACAAGGGTCTGGCGACGGGCGTGGGCGACGAGGGCGGTTTCGCCCCCAATATCGCATCGACGACCGACGCGCTCGACTTCATCATGTCGGCGGTCGAGAAGGCCGGATACAAGCCGGGCGACGACGTGATGCTGGCGCTGGACTGTGCCGCAACCGAGTTCTTCAAGAACGGCAAGTACGACATTTCCGGCGAGAACAAGATCCTGTCGAGCCATGAGATGGCCGAATATCTGGCCGACCTGACCCGGCGCTATCCGATCCTGTCGATCGAGGACGGCATGGCCGAGGATGATTTCGAGGGCTGGAAGGCGCTGACCGACCTGATCGGCGACAAGGTGCAGCTGGTCGGCGACGATCTCTTCGTCACCAACCCGAAGCGCCTGAAGCAGGGCATCGAGGACGGCCTGGCCAACTCGCTGCTCGTCAAGGTCAACCAGATCGGTACGCTGACCGAGACGATGGAAGCGGTGTCGATGGCGCACCGCGCGCGCTACACCGCGGTCATGTCGCACCGTTCGGGCGAGACCGAGGACGCGACGATCGCCGATCTGGCCGTCGCCACCAATTGCGGACAGATCAAGACGGGCAGTCTGGCGCGCTCGGACCGGCTTGCCAAGTACAACCAGCTGATCCGTATCGAGGAGGAACTGGGCGACTCGGCGCGCTATGCGGGCCGTGACGTCCTGTTCACGCGATAAGCCACTTGATCCGGGGCGGCGGGCGCACGAAAATGGCAGGCGTGAAGAAGCCGTCCCCTTTCCGCAAGACGATGCGCCGGGCCGCGTGGCCGGCGCTCGGGCTGACGTTGATCGCGTTTTTCGGCGCCTATGCGGTGCTGGGGCGCAACGGTCTGCTCGCCTATGGCGACTATCAGCAGCAACTGGCGAAGCGCGAACGCTATTATGCGACGCTGGACCAGAAGCGCACCGTGCTGAAGAACCGGGTGGCGCTGCTCGACCCCGATCACGCCAATCCGGACATGGTGGATGAGATGGTTCGCAAGGAGCTGAACGTCACGCACCCAGACGAGGTGATCGTTCCGCTGAAATGACAAAGGGCCGGCAGCGATGCCGGCCCTTTTTTCGTCAGCGACCGAGGAAGGTCAGCAGGTCCTGCGTCAGCCGCTTGCCATGCGTGACGTTCAGGCCGTGCGGGGCGCCGTCATATTCCACCAGCTGCGCGCCCGGAATGCCGGCCGCCGCGGCACGGCCCGACGGATCGATCGGCACCGTCTGGTCGCTGGTGCCGTGGATGATGAGGGTCGGCACGCGGAACGACGCCAGATCGGGGCGGAAATCGGTGTGACCGAACGCTTCGGCACAGGCCAGGGTCGGCTTCAACCCGCCCTGCATCGCCACCGTGGTGGCCCAGTCCAGCGCATCGTCGCTGACCGGGCTGGTCAGGTATCCGACGCCGAAGAACTGCTTGAAGAAGGTGTCGCGGAAGAAGTGCGGGCGGTCGTCCTGGATGCCCTGCGCGATCTGCTGCAGCGTCGATTCTGGCACGCCGTCGGGATTGTCGTCCGTCTTGAGCATGTAGGGCACGACCGAGGCGACCAGGGCGGCGGCCACGACACCCTTGCCCTGATGGCGGCTCATGTAGCGGGCGACCTCGCCGCCCCCCATCGAGAAGCCGACCAGCGTCACGTCCTGTGTCGCGCCCGTCGCTTCCAGCACGTCGGCCAGATCGTCGGCCAGCGTGTCGTAGTCGTAGCCGGACCAGGGCTGGCCGGACCGCCCGAAGCCGCGCCGGTCATAGGCGATGGCGCGGAAACCGGCATCGGCCAGCGCCATCATCTGCGGGTCCCACATATCGGACGACAGCGGCCAGCCATGCAGCAGGACGACCGGGCGGCCCGATCCCCAGTCCTTGACGTAGATGTCTGTCCCGTCGCGGGTTTTGACATAGGGCATGATCGTCTCCTGGCTCCAAAAGTTCGCAGCGCCAACGGATCGAGCGATGCCCCGTTCCGGTCGGGTCGGGCTTGGTCCTTTAGCGGACCTGTGCGCCCGGCTGGACGTCGTCGGCCTCCAGCCCTTGCGGGTTGCGGATCGAGGGGCGCAGGCGGGCGAGGCTGCACAGCCCGGCGACCAGCGCCAGTCCGGCGGCGATCAGCGCGGGGCCGCCGCCGCCCCCGATGCCCATCGCCAGAAGGGCCGCGACCAGCGTGGCGCCCGTCGTCTGCCCCACCATGCGCGTGGTGGAGATGAGCCCGCCGGCTGCCGCTGCCCGCTCCCGCGGGGTAGAGCCGATGATGAGCCGGGCGTTGGGGGACAGAAACATGCCGAACCCCGCGCCGCATAGGGCCATCCGCCATGCGACATCACCATAGTCCGGCTGGGCGGGCAGGAAGGCGAGCAGGCAGAGCGCGCCGATGGCGATGGTCATGCCGATGCCGCCGAGCAGCCCGGCGGGATAGCGGTCCGACAGCCACCCGGCCAGCGGTGCCACGATCATGGTGGTCAGCGGCCACGGCGCAATCATCGTCCCCACCTCCGACGGCGACAGGCCATAGGCATGCTGGAGGCGGAAGGGTAGTGACAGGAGCAGCGTCATCGATGCGACGAACGCGGTGAAGGCGCCGAGCGTGGACAGCGCCAGTACCGGTCGGCCGAGCAGATCGACCGGCAGGATCGGCGCGATCTCGCCCCGCTCGCGGCGGATGAAGATGACGCCGGTGAAGATGCCGAGTGCGACGATCGCGGCGGACACGATCGGGCTGTCGCCGTGCACGGCCGTTTCCAGGCCGCCGATGATGAGCCCGAACATCGCGGCACACAGCACGCCGCCCAGAACGTCGAACGGTTCCTCCCCGCGGGGCGGCTCAGGCAAGGCGCGGCCCAGCACCAGCGACAGGATGGCGAAGGGCACCGCGCTGGCGAACACCCAAGGCCACGGCGCGACGCCGAGGATCAGGCCGCCGAGCGTCGGCGCCAGTGCCGCGGAACTGGACACCACGACCGAATTGACGCCAAGCCCGCGGCCAAGCTGGCGGGCCGGATAGATAGACCGGACAAGCGCGGAGGACACGCTGAGCGCAGCCGCCGCCCCCGCCGCCTGCGCGACGCGCACCACCAGCAGGAATGGCAGGCTTTTGGCAAAGAAGCACAGCACGGTGGCGACGGTGAAGACGAGTTGCCCGGTCTGGTACATCCGCTTCAGCCCGATCCGGTTGCCCAGGCCCGAAAAGGGCAGGAGCAGCATGACCAGAGTCAATTGATAGACGGTGACGACCGACACCGCCGCGCTGGAGCCGACGCCCAGGTCGCGGGCGATGGTGGGTAGCGCCACGGTGGCGATCGCGCCGTCGATCACGACCAGTGCCGTACCGGCAGAGATCGCGGCGATCGCAACGAAGCGGCGGGGAGTGGGCAGGCCATCGTGCATCATGACGCCCTTAACCCATTGCCGGGCAACCGGGTGCATTGCATCGACGGAAATACCACGCCACAACTGAACCATTGTGCCGGTAGGGAGACTTTGATGCGTGGTGGGCGATTTCTGGCAGCGGCGAGCCTGATGACGGGCATGGTGGCGGGCAACGCCGATGCGACCCAGACGGCAGCGGCAAACGATCCGTACATCTGGCTGGAAGACAAGGATGGCGGCAAGGCCCTGGCCTGGGTGGAAGCAGAGAATGCCAAGACGCTGCCCCGGTTGCAGAACGATCCGCGTTACCAGACCTTCTACGCCGAGGCGCTGGCGATCGCGTCGGCCAAGGACCGTATCCCCATGCCCGAGCAACTGGCGGGCAAGATCCTGAACTTCTGGCGCGATGCGGATCATCCGCAGGGGCTGTGGCGCTGGACGAGCGAGGCGGACTATGCCTCGGCCACACCGCGCTGGACGACGTTGATCGACCTGGACAAGCTGAGCCAGGCGGAAGGCAAGAAGTGGGTCTGGAAGGGGGCAAGCTGCCTTCAGCCGGAGGAGCGGCTGTGCCTGATCGCCCTCTCCGAGGGTGGCGAGGACGCGATCAGCTACCGCGAGTTCGATCTTGAGGCGGGACGGTTCGTGGAGAACGGCTTTGCCTTGCCGACCTCCAAACAAGGTGCGGCATGGCTGGACAAGGACACGCTGCTGGTCAGCCGCGACTGGGGCGCCGGCAGCATGACCCAGTCCAGCTACCCGTTCGTCGTCAAGATGGTGAAGCGCGGCCAGCCGCTATCCGCGGCAACGGAACTGTACCGCGGCGCGCCGGGTGACCAGTTGGGCACCTATGCCGGGGTGATGACCGATGCCAAGGGCAACAAGCTGGTGCTGATGCAGCGGCGCCAGGCGTTTTTCGGCGGCGACACCTCGGTATGGACCCCGGAAGGGGGCACGAAGAAGCTGGACATTCCGGCCCGGACCCATGCCGTCGGCATGATCGATGGCCGCGTGATCTTCGAGACGAGCGACCCCTGGGGATCGATCGCGCCCGGTACCGTCGCCTGGGCGCCGCTGGCCGAGGTCCAGCGCGGAACCGTGCGTCCGCAGGTGTTGTTCGCGCCAAGCGCGACGCAGGCGGTGCAGGGTGTCAGCACGACGCAGAACCGCGTCATCGTGACCTATATCGACAACGTACAGGGCCGCGCGAGCGTCTTTGCGCCCAGCGGTACCGGCTGGACGTCGCGCGCGGTGGCGGTGCCCGAGAATGTCAGCATCGGCGTGGCGTCCACGACCGATCGCAGCGACGATGTCTTCCTGGCGGTGAACGGCTTTACCACGCCCACCACGCTGTCCGCCTTCGACGCTGCGGGCAACGCCGCGCCGCGCACGATCAAGAGCCTGCCGCCGCGCTTCGACGCGCAGGGGGTTGCCGTTCACCAATATCAGGCGACGTCGAGCGACGGCACCAAGGTGCCCTACTTCGTCGTTCTGCCCAAGGGTGTGAAGCTCGACGGCACGACGCCGACGCTGATGACCGCCTATGGCGGTTTCGAGATCGCGCGTCTGCCGACCTATCTGGGGTCGACCGGCAAGATGTGGACGGAGCGGGGCGGTGCGTTCGTGCTCGCCAATATCCGCGGCGGCGGCGAGTTCGGGCCGAAATGGCATGACGCGGGCCGCAAGACCAACCGCCAGATCATCTATGACGATTTCGTCGCGGTGGCGAACGACCTGACCGCGCGCAAAATTACCAGCCCGCAAAAGCTGGGCATCTATGGTGGCTCCAATGGCGGCCTGCTGATGGGGGTCGAGTTCACCCAGCGGCCCGATCTGTGGAAGGCGGTGACGATCCAGGTGCCGCTGCTCGATATGGTGCGCTACGAACAGATTGCTGCTGGCTCATCATGGGTCGATGAATATGGGTCGGTAGCCAATCCGGCGGAGAAGGCGTTCCTGGAGAAGATCTCGCCCTATGCGAATATCCGCAAAGGGGTCGCTTATCCGGAGCCCTATATCTGGACCACGACCAAGGACGACCGCGTCGGCCCGCAGCATGCCCGCAAGTTTGCGGCGCGGCTGGGAGAATATGGTCTTCCCTATCTGTTCTACGAGGACACGGCGGGTGGACATTCGGGCGATGCCGACATTGCGCAGGGCGCCCGGTTGCAGGCGCTGCAGACCACCTATTTCGCACAAAAGCTGATGGGGCCGTCAACTGCCGGAGCGGCCACCGCAGCCCGGTAGCCTGTTTGCGAAAGCCTTCAGCACCTTAGGGTCAGGACCTATTGATGTGAGTGCCGCAATCTGATTCAGGCTCCGCAAGGAGACCGGGATGAGCGACCTGTTTTGGCTGACGGACGAGCAGATGGATCGGCTGCGGCCGTTCTTTCCCAAGAGCCACGGCAAGCCTCGGGTAGATGACCGGCGGGTGCTGAGCGGCATCGTGTTCGTCAACAAGAACGGTCTGCGCTGGCGTGATGCGCCGAGCGCCTACGGCCCAACCAAGACGCTCTACAATCGGTGGAAGCGCTGGGGGGCGGCAGGCGTGTTCACGCGCATGATGGAGGGGTTGGCAACCGCAGGCGCCGAGCCAGGAACGGTCATGATCGACGCGACCTACTTGAAGGCGCACCGCACGGCATCGAGCCTGCGGGTAAAAAAGGGGATCTCGGCCGCCTGATCGGGCGCACCAAAGGCGGCATGAATACCAAGCTCCATGCCCTCGCCGATGCGAACGGACGCCCGCTGAGCTTCTTCATGACCGCAGGTCAGGTCAGCGACTACACCGGCGCGGCAGCACTGCTGGATGACCTGCCCAAGGCACAGTGGCTGCTTGGCGACCGCGGCTACGACGCCGACTGGTTCAGGGACGCCCTGCAGGCCAAGGGCATCCAGCCCTGCATCCCGGGCCGCAAATCGCGCAACGAGCCGGTCAAATACGACAAGCGCCGCTATCGGCGCCGCAGCCGCATCGAAATCATGTTTGGCCGTCTCAAGGACTGGCGGCGCATCGCCACCCGCTACGATCGCTGCCCAACCGCCTTCTTCTCGGCCATCACCCTCGCAGCCACCGTCATCTTCTGGCTGTGATCAACGAGTCCTGACCCTAGGTGCGGCCGGGATATGACGATCGGGAGACTGCGCCGCAAGGTGCAGTTCTCCTGATAAAGGGGCGGGGCGCATGTCGGTGGATGCCAGACAGACGGAGCGACCTCGCCCACCGTTTCCGTGGCATCAGGCGTGGAGTGCCGCCGCCAGTTGCGCCTTGGTCATCCTCGATCGGCCGGGCACGTTCCGGCGCCGGGCCTCCTGATATAGTTCCGCCTTGCTGCGATGATCGCGGAACGGCGCCGTCTTTGTGGCGATGTCCTCGGGTTGGGCGGAGAATTGCTTGCCCTTGGCGCGATCGGCCTTTTTGCGCGCGGTGGTGCGGCGATATTCCTCCTCCGATAGCGAGTCGCGTGCAGACTTGGGCAGATAGCGCTCACCCGTGTCGCCGCTCTTCTTGCCCGACTTCGTTCCCCAGTCTTCCTTCGTCCATTGGTGCAGGCTGTTGTCCGCGTCGGGCTTGCCCTTGTAGGTGCCGCCGCGCTTCTTGTACGCGGCAACCGCCATCTGCGCCTTACGGGCGGACCATTCGCCTTTCCGGCCGCCCTTGGCGCCGGCGGTGATCTCCGCCTTGACGGTTTCCCACAGATCCGGATCGGTGCGCTCGGCAGTGTCGGTCATGGCGGATTGAACCCGCACGACGCTCGTGCGTTCCGCCGCCTTGATGCGGCAAATGTTACGCATTGGTCTTGCTGCATTGCAGCGATGCGGGCAGAAGCGAGGGCATGACCGACATGACGACGATCGAGCGCAGTCCGGCAGAGCCGGCGGCGGGCGCTCCTGCGATCATCTTCGAGGCGATCGTGAAGCTGCGCGCGGTGGCTGCGACCTATAATCGCGGGGACGTGACGCTGGCGCCGCACGCCATCTACACGCGGCACGGCGAGCTTTACGTCGACGCGACCACGCTGGAGCGCGACGGGCGGCCGCCCAAGGAGGAGAAGCTGGGTACGTTCAAGCTGGCCGGGCTGGGGGCGTTGCGCCTGACGCCGCGCCGCTTCACGACCAGTTCGCTGTTTCTGGCGCATGATCCCAAATATGCCGGCGTGCTGCTGATGGCGGTCGAAGCGGGCTGATCACACGGCGGCAATAGTTTCAATTCGGACGTAAACCATTGCCGCAAGGCGCTTTCGGTCCTATGCCTCTTGTCGGTGCGGGGGAGCACGGGGGCAAGGGCCGTTGAGTGGTGACACACGCCAAGCTGTAACCGCATGGCCGGACATGGCCACGATCGCCCATATCCGGCCCGTCGAAACCGTTCTGGGGCCATTTTCTGCTTGGCCGCCCGAATTGCAGAGCGCGGCGGGCATGGTGCTGACCCTGGGTGTGCCGGCGGCGCTGGTGTGGGGCGCCGGGTTGGTCACGATCCACAATGCCGCCTTCGCGCAACTGATCGGCCTCGATGCGAACGGGCAGGCTTTCGACGCCATATGGGCCGGGCACTGGCCTGGTTGTACCGCCGTGGTGGAACAGGTG
Source organism: Sphingomonas carotinifaciens (assembly GCF_009789535.1). Classification (NCBI taxonomy): domain Bacteria; kingdom Pseudomonadati; phylum Pseudomonadota; class Alphaproteobacteria; order Sphingomonadales; family Sphingomonadaceae; genus Sphingomonas; species Sphingomonas carotinifaciens. The sequence continues at coordinate 2,328,633 of NZ_WSUT01000005.1, forward strand.
CGGCGCGGCGAGACGGTAAAGGGCGATGATCGCCCGATCGCATTGCAACGGGACGATTTGCACCGGGACGATGCGGGCGAGGTGGCCTCCTGTTCCTATGCGTGTAGCCCGGTTCGCGATGCGAAGGGGCAGCTGGCCGGCTTCATCGACATCCTGATCGAAACATCCGAAGCCATGCGGGCACGGGCCGAAATGGTCATGCTCAATCGCGAGCTGGGGCACCGGCTGAAGAACACGATGGCGATGGTCGGGGCGATCGCGTCGCAATCGCTGAAGGGCGTGGTCGAGCGCGAAGCCGTGGAAATCTTTCAGGCGCGCATCGTCGCGTTGGGCCATGCCCATGACGTGCTGTTGCAGGAGAATTGGGCGGCGGCACCGATCGAGACGGTGGTCGACACGGCGTTGCGGCTGCATGACGACAGCGAGCGCTTCGCCGTTACGGGCGCGCCGGTGCAACTGGGATCGCGCGCGGTATTGTCGCTGTCGCTGCTGCTCCACGAACTGGCGACAAATGCGGTGAAGCATGGCGCATTGTCCGTGGCGGGCGGCCATGTCGACCTGAGTTGGCGGGTCGATGGCGAGGATCTGTGCCTGGACTGGATCGAGCGCGACGGACCGGCGGTGGTCGCGCCGGCGCGCGGCGGCTTCGGCTCCCGCCTGATCGGCATGGGGCTGGTGGGCACCGGGCATGTCGAGCGCCACTTCCATCCCACGGGTTTTGCGGCACATTTCCGTGCCCCTTTGGCACAGGTACAGCAGACGTAAAGCTTGAGGCGGGTAGCGGGCGGACCCTACACCGCTACCCAACCGCCATGACCATGTCCGCCATCCCTCCTGTGATCCTCGTCGTGGCAGATCAGCCCTTGCTGAGCCTTGCTGCGGTGGATCTGGCGGAACAGGCGGGGTTCATGGTGGTGACGGCTGGCGATGCGCAGGATGCCGCCGCAATGCTGGGCGAGCGGAGCGATATCGCGATCGTGCTTGTCGATCTGGACCAGCCGGGCAGAGCGCGTGGCGCCGAACTGGCCGCGATGATCACCCGGCAATGGCCGGCGGTCCGCGTTCTTGTTCTCACCGATCGCGTCGATCAGATGCCGGGAGAGGTGGCGGCACCGACGATCATCCGGCCCTGTGCGGACCGGGTGATCGTCGCCGCGCTGACGGCGCTCAGCGGCAGCGGATCTGCCGGTTCTGATCGATAGACCGCCCCGCCAACGCACCCGCGGCGCCGCCCAGCAACGTCCCCACCACCCGACTGCGCCCGCCATCGATCACATTGCCCAGGATACCGCCGGCCGCACCACCGACGATCAGTCCGGTGGTGCCGTCCGAACGGCGGCAGTAATAGCGCCCGTCGGTGCCGGCATAGACACGCTCGTCGGATGATAGGGTGCGCTCCCGGTAATCGCCGCTGCGATAGTCTGGCGCCGGATCGTAAAAGGGTTCGTCCCCGTCATAGCCATCGGCCGGAATGGCCGGCGCCGCGCGGTAGCCGCCGGGCCCGGCCTGCGACTGGTATCGCCCATCGTCCCGCGCGCCGGGGAACTCCCGGTAATCGTCACTCGTGCGGCGCGACTGATACAGATCCACCTCCTGCCGGTAGCGCTGATATTCGCGGTCGAAACGCTCCTGCGCGGCGCGGAAGTGGGCTTCATCCGACGGGCTTTGGGCGGCGGCTGGCGTCACGGCAGCGACCAGGGTGATGGCGAGCAGGAGCGAGGTCTTCATGGGTGCGGTCCTCTGGCGCCCGACGGCCGGGCGACCAGAACGATACGGACGGCCATCGATACGGTTCCTGAACGACGCTCAGCCAGGCGTGACGAAGCTGTCCATCACCCGCTTGCGACCGGCCTGCTCGAAGTCGATCTCCAGCTTGTTGCCCTCGATCGCGGCGATCACGCCATAGCCGAATTTCTGGTGGAAGACGCGCTGGCCGAGCGAAACATCGCTACGCCCCTTGTTGCCCAGGCTGACCGCGCTCGCGCGGGCCTCCACGATTCGCTGCGGCTTGGTGGAGAAGGTCGAGTTGGTGGCGGCGGCGCGCTGCCAACCGGGTCCGCGACCGGTGCCGCGCGAAACGTCGGCAAAGGGATCGGCATGTTCGGTCCAGTTGGCACGCCACAGGCTCTCGCCACCCGACATCGTCGTTTCCGCATCGATATGCTCGGGCGGCAGTTCGGCGACGAAGCGGCTGGGCAGGCTGGATGTCCATTGCCCATAGATGCGGCGATTGGCCGCATGGAGGATCGTCGCCCGGCGCCGCGCGCGGGTGATCCCGACATAGGCGAGACGGCGTTCCTCCTCCAGGCTGCGCGTGCCACCCTCGTCCAGCGCGCGCTGTGACGGGAACAGGCCTTCCTCCCAGCCCGCCAGGAACACGGTGTCGAATTCGAGGCCCTTGGCCGCGTGCATCGTCATGATCGTGATCTGCGGCTCGCGCGCGGCGCCCTCGTTATCCATGACCAGACTGACATGGTCGAGGAACGCGCCGAGCGATTCATAATCCTCCATCGCACGGACGAGTTCGGACAGGTTCTCCAGCCGGCCGGCGGCCTCGGCGGACTTCTCGGCCTGCCACATCGCGGTGTAGCCGCTTTCATCGAGCAGCTGGCGCGCCAGTTCCGCATGGGGCAGGTCGCGTGCCATGTCGCGCCAGCGGGCGATGTCGCCGACCAGATTGCCGAGCGAGCGACGCGCCTGCGGCGTCAGTTCGTCGGTATCGAGGATCCGCGCAGAGGCGATGGTAAGCGGCACGCGTTCGGCGCGGGCAAGCTGATGGATCTTGGCCAGCGCCTTGTCGCCCAGCCCTCGCTTGGGGACGTTGACGATGCGCTCGAAAGCCAGGTCGTCGGCCGGCTGGTTGACGACGCGCAGATAAGCGAGCGCATCGCGGATTTCGGCACGCTCGTAAAATCGCAGGCCCCCCACGATGCGATAGGGCAGGCCGATCGCGATGAACCGGTCCTCGAACTCGCGGGTCTGGTGCTGCGCGCGGACAAGGATGGCGATATTGTCGAGCGAGGTGCCGTCCCGGCGTGCCGCCTCGATCTCCTCCCCGACCCGGCGCGCCTCCTCCGGCCCGTCCCAGACACCCAGCACCCGAACCTTCTCACCGACATCGAGTTCGGTCCACAGCGTCTTGCCGAGGCGCCCACCGTTGTTGGCGATCACGCCGGACGCGGCGCCCAGTATGTGGGGGGTCGAGCGGTAATTCTGTTCGAGGCGGATGACCTTTGCGCCCGGGAAGTCCTTTTCGAACTTCAGGATGTTCTCGACCTGGGCACCCCGCCACGAATAGATGGATTGGTCATCGTCCCCGACGCAGGCGATGTTGCGCCGGGCCTGGGCCAGCAGGCGCAGCCACAGATACTGGACACTGTTGGTGTCCTGATATTCGTCCACCATGATATAGCGGAAGCGCTGCTGATAGGCTTCCAGCACCTCTCGGTTGGTGCGCAGGACGGTCAGCATGTGGAGCAGCAGATCGCCGAAGTCGCAGGCATTCACCGCGCGAAGCCGCGTCTGATATTGCTCGTACAGTTCGCCGCCGCGGCCATTGGCGTAGCGCTCGCTCTCCCCGGCATCGACGTCGCCGGGCGTAAGCCCCTTGTTTTTCCATTCGTCGATCAGGCCGGCGAGACTGCGCGCGGGGAACCGCTTCTCGTCGATATCGGCCGCGATGATGAGCTGTTTCAGCAAGCGCAATTGATCGTCGGTGTCGAGGATGGTGAAGTTCGATTGGAGCCCGACTAGCTCGGCGTGGCGACGCAGCATCTTCGCGCCGATGGCATGAAAGGTGCCCAGCCACGGCATTCCCTCCACGGCTTCACCGACAAGACGGCCGACACGCTCGCGCATCTCTCGCGCCGCACGGTTGGTGAAGGTAACGGCCAGGATTTCCGACGGCCACGCCTTGCGCGTGTAGAGCAGGTGCGCCAGCCGCGCGGTCAGCGCCGCGGTCTTGCCGGTGCCCGCGCCGGCCAACATCAGCACCGGACCATCGGTGGTCAACACCGCCTCGCGCTGCTGATCGTTCAGGTTGCGCAGATAGGGCGGATCGGCGGGTGTCGGCTGCGGGAGACTCATCGGCGAACAGGTAGGGAACGACGCGCCAAGGAGCAAGCGCGACCGACACGTCACGGCGCTGACGCATGATCGTAGCGGGCGCGCAACGAATCGCATCTAATGGCGTCGCGGTGTGCCGATGACCGGGCGTGAAGGCCGGCAGAACAGGCACCATCCACAGGAGCCACCATCATGAATAGCCTTATTCCGACCGCCCTTGCGGCGGCGTTGTTCGCGTGCCTGCCGTCCGCCGCCGTCGCGCAGGATCGTCAGCCCGTGCGCGTCCAGGTGCGTCACGGCGATCTTGATCTTTCCCGTGCCGATCACCATGCCATGCTGGCCGCGCGTGTGCGCCGTGCCGCGCACGCCGCATGCGGTCAGCAGGGACGTGAGTTGAAGGTGATCGCGGACATTCGTCGGTGCGAAGCGGAGATGCGGCGCGATGGGTCGGTTCAGATCGCTGCTCTGGTGGCACGGGCGCCCGTTGCGCTGGCCGGTCGCTGACATCCCGTATCGAATCGGGACGTACCGCTAATCCATGTCATCATTCTGTCACCCAAGGGGCGCAGGCCGCATTCCATGACAAGCATTGCGCTGGATCGTGGGGACGCGCCTGCGTCCACTCACAGGGGGCCCCGGCTGGATGGCGGATGGCATCCGGGGGGACGCTGGGCTTTTCTGGCATTGCTGATCGGCGGGCTGGCCTATGCCGGGGTGAGCGTGGCCGCCGACACGGCCGAGGTGGGCGCGCCCCTGGCGGGCGGCGTGTTCCTGTTCCTCGGATTGGCGCTGCTGATCGCGCTCGGCTTCGAATTCGTGAACGGCTTCCACGACACCGCCAACGCGGTGGCGACCGTGATCTACACGCATGCATTGCCCGCCCCCGTGGCGGTGGTGTGGTCGGGGGTGTTCAACTTCCTGGGCGTCATGGCCTCGAGCGGGGCGGTTGCCTATTCCATCATCACCCTGCTTCCCATCGACCTGATCCTGCACGTCGGCTCTCTCGGCGGCTTTGCCATGATCTTCGCGCTGCTACTCGCGGCCGTGCTGTGGAACCTGGCGACATGGTTCGTGGGATTGCCCAACTCCTCCAGTCATGCCCTGATCGGGTCGATCCTGGGTGTGGGGCTGGCCCATCAGTGGCTGACTGCTGCGCCCGGATCGGGCGTGGACGGCGCGCAGGTGCGCAAGGTGCTGTCTGCCTTGTTGTTCAGCCCGGTGGTCGGTTTCGTCGGCGCGATGTTGTTGCTGCTGGTGATGAAGCGCTTCCTGAAGAACCCGGTGCTGTACCGTGAACCCGTGGGGCAGACGCCGCCGCCAAAGGGCATTCGTGCGCTGCTGATCTTTACCTGCAGCGCGGTCAGCTTCGCGCATGGCGGCAATGACGGGCAGAAGGGCATGGGGCTCATCATGCTGATCCTGATCGGCTGTGCGCCAACCGCCTATGCGCTCAACCGAACAATGCCGGAAAGCGCCACCTCTGCCTTTGTGGCGACGGCCGAGGCCGCAGCGCGCGCCTATGCCGACAAGGCGGGCACGACGCTGCCGACCGTCGACGCGGCACGAGGGACGATCACCGAGGCCCTGCGCCTGAAACACGTGGCGAAACCGGCGGTCTATGCCGGGCTGGCAACGCTGTCCCGCGATGTCGCCGCCCGGATCGATGATTACGGCGCATTGAGCAAGGTGCCGGCGGCGGCAGTCCCGAACCTGCGCAACGACATGTATCTGGTGTTCGACGCGACCAAGCTGGTGGTGGCCGATCCCGCCGCGCAGGCACGGTTCACCGCAGCCGAAGTTGCGACGCTGAAATCCTATGACGAGGGTCTGGAGCGTGGCACGCGCTACATTCCATTCTGGGTAAAGGTGACGGTCGCGCTTGCCCTGGGGCTGGGCACGATGGTTGGTTGGCGGCGGATCGTGGTGACGGTCGGCGAGAAGATCGGGAAGACGCACCTAACCTATGGCATGGGCGCGGCGGCCGAACTGATGGCGGCTTCCACCATCCTGCTCGCGGAACGCTTCGGCGCCCCGGTATCGACGACCCATATCCTGTCGTCCGGCGTGGCGGGTGCATCGGTGGCGAACGGCGCCGGGCTGCAGCGGCGGACGATCCGCAACATGGCGTTGGCTTGGTTGATGACGCTGCCCGCGGCCATGCTGCTTTCCGGCTTGCTCTACTGGCTGTTGCTGGGTTTCGTGAGGGTTGTCGGCGCCGCGTGAACGTTTGCATCGGCACGGGACTGGGCTAGGCCGGGGGCATGGATAGTCCTGCCTCCCACCGCCGCATCCTGCTTGCCAGTCTGACTGGGACCGCTGTCGAATTCTACGACTTCTATATCTATGCAACGGCGGCGGCGCTGGTGTTCGGGCCGCTGTTCTTCCCGGCATCTTCCCCTGCGGCGCAGTTGATGCTGTCCTATGCCAGCTTCGGTTTGGCGTTTGTGGCGCGGCCGGTGGGGGCGGTGGCTTTCGGGCATTTCGGGGATCGGGTCGGGCGTAAGTCGACGCTGGTGGCGAGTCTGATGCTGATGGGCGGGTCGACGGTCGCGATCGCGTTCCTGCCGACCTATGCGCAAGCCGGGTGGGTCGCGCCGTTGCTGCTCTGCCTGTTGCGGCTTGGGCAGGGGCTGGGGCTTGGCGGGGAGTGGGGCGGGGCGGCACTGCTGGCGGTGGAGAATGCGCCGCCGCATCGGCGCAACACTTGGGGCATGTTTCCGCCGCTCGGCGCGCCGGTGGGCTTTATCGCGGCCAACGGGTTCTTTTTGATCCTTGGGCTGCTGCTGACCGATGAGCAGTTCCGCGCCTGGGGATGGCGCCTGCCGTTTCTGGCAAGTTCGGTGCTGGTGGCGCTGGGCCTGTGGGTGCGCTTGCGGCTGACCGAGACGCCGGCCTTTGCCGAGGCCAAGGCGGCGGAAGCGCTGCCCAAGGTGCCGGCCGCGACCTTGTTCGCGCATCACCTGCGTCCGGTCCTTGCCGGCACCGCGGCGGTGGTGGCGTGCTTTGCGATCTTCTACCTCGCGACGGCCTTTGCGCTTGGCTACGGCACGACGGTACTGGGACATGGACGCGAAGCGTTCCTGGATGTGCAACTGGTCGCGATCCTGTTCCTGGCGGCAGGCGTGATCGTGTCCAGCGTGATGGCGGACCGGCGCGGGCCGCCGATGATGCTGGCGCTGGGTTTTTGCGGATGTATCGTGGTCGGGCTGGCGATGGGGCCGATGCTCGGGGCGGCGTCGCTGGCGGTCGTCTTCGTCTGGCTGGCGGCGGCGCTGTTCGTGATGGGCTTCGCCTATGGCCCGCTGGGTGGGTGGTTGCCGGCGCTGTTTCCGGCGGGCGTGCGCTATACCGGCGTGTCGATGACGTTCAACCTGGGCGGGATCATCGGCGGCGCACTCGCGCCCGTCGCCGCGCAGGCGTTGAGCGAGCGCGGCGGACTGAACATGGTCGGGCTGTATCTGGTCGCGGCAGGTGTGCTGAGCCTGACCGGGCTGGCGCTGCTGCGCCGCTCACCCGTTCAGGCGTAACAGCGTCAGCCGGGCCTTGCCGTGGACGCGGGTGGCGTCGACGGTGTAGCCCGCGGCGGTGACCTCCTCCTGCTTGGCGGTTTCCAGGCTGACCCAGGTGGCGGGACCGATCCAGCCGAGCCGCGCCAGCTTGTCCAGCGCGACGTGGCCCGCACCGGTGCCGTAAGGCGGGTCCATCAGCACCAGATCGAGCGGCGCGGGCGCCTGGCCGAGCGCCAGCACGGAGGTGGCGCGCACATCGGCACGGACCTCCAGCTTCGCCAGATTGCCGCGCAGTGCATCGAGCGCGGCGCGATCCTGTTCAACGAACAGGCAGGATGCCGCGCCGCGCGACAGCGCCTCGATCCCCAGCGCGCCCGAGCCCGCGAACAGATCGGCGACCGCCAGTCCTTCGAAGCTACCCAGCCGTGCGGTGAGCATCGAGAATAGCGCTTCACGCGTACGGTCGGCGGTCGGGCGGGTGGCATCGCCCTTGGGCGCGACGAGCGGGCGGCCGCGCCATTGTCCGGCGATGACGCGCATCAGCGGCGCCCCCGCGGTGCGCCGGGACGCGTCGGGCGACCGGGCCCATGCTGCGGACGATCGCTGCGGCCGCCGGCCGAGGGATGGCGTCCGGTGCGTGCGGGGCCTTCGGACCGGGATCCGCCGGCCCGGGGTCCGCGCGCATCGTCACGCCGGGGGGAGCGATCGGGGCGCGCCGCGGCATCGTCGCGCCGGGGCGGGCGGGCATCGTCCCGACGGGGCGAACGCGCATCGTCGCGGAGTGCGCGTTGCGGGCGATCCTGTCGGCTTCCACCGGGCTGGCGGAAGGGGCGTGCGTCCTCGCGGCGTTCGGGACGCGCAGATCGGTCCGACCGCTGACCTTCCGGCCGGCGCGACGGGCGAGCTTCGTCACGCCGATCGGGGCAAGCCGATCGCTCGGTTCGCGGACCCTCCGGACGGTAGGAGGGGCGGGCACCGTCACGCGCGCCATATTCGGTTCGCGGGCTTTCCGAGCGGCGTGGGGGACGGGTGTCCTGCCCGCGTTCGGGGCGTGCGGAACGCTCGGTGCGTGCAGCCTCCGGGCGGCGCGGGGGACGTGCGTCGTCACGAGGCGCGGGGCGGGCGGTGGGACGGGAGGGGCGATCCTGTCGCGGCGTTTCGCGGGTCCGGGCGGGGCGCGCATCCTCGCGGCGGCCGGGCGCGGGCGCGCGCGCTTCCTCGTCCTCGGGAACGCCGCCCTTCAGGGTCTTGCGGAAGGCGACCAGATCATGCTGCAAGACCTCGCCAATACCCTTGATCGGCAGGTCGCCGAGCAGGAAAGGGCCATAGCGGGTGCGGATAAGGCGGCTGACCTGAAGCCCCAGATGCTCGAGAACGCGGCGGACCTCGCGGTTCTTGCCTTCGGTCAGGGTCATCTCGATCCAGACATTGGCGCCGGTGCGGCGTTCGAGATTGGCGTCGATCGACCCGTAGCGAATGCCGTCGATCTCGATCCCTTCGCTCAATTCCTCAAGCTGGGCCTGGGTGATGTCGCCATAGGCGCGTGCGCGGTACGTGCGCTCGACGCCGGTTGCGGGCAGTTCGAGCTGACGTTTGAAGCTGCCGTCGGTGGTGAGGAGGAGGAGCCCTTCGGTATTGAGGTCGAGGCGGCCGACGGGGACGAGGCGGGGCAAGTCGGGGGCCAGCGCGTCATAGATGGTCGGGCGCCCGGCGGGATCGCGTTCGGTGACCAGCAGGCCGGTCGGCTTGTGGAACAGGAACAGGCGGGTCGCCGTGGGCGCATCGACGAAATTGCCGTCCACCGTGACGCCGGACAGATTGCGCAGCAGCGTGGCCGGCGTGTCGATCACGGTGCCGTTCAACGCGACGCGCCCTTCCGCGATCATGCGCTCCACCTCTCGGCGGGAGGCGACGCCGGCGCGGGCCAGCAGCTTGGCGATACGATGTTCGGTGGCACTCATGCGGCGGCTGATACAGAAGTCCGCGCCTGCATGGAAAATATTTGCGTCGTTTCGCCAGACCCACGCGTTAGAAACAGGAACGAAACGAGAAGCGAGTCGTCGGGCAGGATATGGTGTTCGGGCGGAAAAAGCGAAATATCGTGCGGCTTCTCGTGGTGGAGGACGAGCCCTTGGTGGCGTTCGACACCGAGCATCTGCTGTCGGATGCCGCCTATGAAATCGTGAAAACGGTGGATACGGTCGCGGGTGCGGTGGACGTGCTGCACGCCGAAGAGGCGATCGACCTCGTATTGGCCGACGTCAGGCTGGCCGATGGATCCGGGCTGGACGTGGCGCGCGCCGCCCATGCGCGGGGTGTGCCGGTGTTGTTCGTGACGGGCAGTTTTCCGGAGGAGGCGATCGCCTTTGCCGCCGGCTATCTGGCGAAGCCCTATGCGCAGCGCGATCTGCTCAACGCGATTGCGGCGATCGACTCGTCGCTGAGCGGTGAAAGGCCGGGGCGCCTGCCGGCGGGTTTCCAGTTGTTCGCCGTGGCGGTACCGGCACCCACCAATACGTCGCTTTGAATTCGCGCAAATCCCGCTAGGGTCCGCCCGGACCAGCGGCGGAGTATGTGGACGGATGGAAAGCAGGACCTGGTGGGACGGCGTGCGCCCCTATACGGAGCGGCAGCCGATCGCGGCGTTCCTGCTGGGTATGTCCTCCGGCTTTCCCTATGCGATGATCGGCGCGACGCTGACCACGCGGCTGGCACAGGACGGGATCGACAAGAAGACGGTCACGGCGTTCAGCCTGGCGTTTCTGGTCTATAACCTGAAGTTCCTGTGGGCGTGGATCGTTGACGGCGTGCGCCTGCCGATCCTGAGCCGGTTGGGGCAGCGTGTATCCTGGCTGATCGTCGCGGGGGTGCTGGTGATCGCCGCGGTGATCAATCTCGCCCTGGTCGATGCCCGGGCCGATATCCAGGCAACGGCGATCGCGGCGATCTTCGTGGGGCTGGCCGGGGCGACATTCGACATCGTGATCGACGCCTATCGGATCGAGATACTGGAGCCCCGGCAACTGGGCGTCGGATCGGGGATGAGCCAATATGGCTGGCGGATCGGCTCCGCAGGCGCCGGCGCGCTGGCCCTGGTGGTGGCGGAGCGGGCCGGATGGTCATCGGCCTATCTGGCCTGTGCCATCTTTGCCCTGCCAGCGATGATCACCGGCCTGTGGCTGCGCGAACCGCAGCGCTATCGCGCGCCCGTCGAGCGGCGCGGCATGGGGGAGGCGATCCGGGCCGTCTGGGGGCCGTTCGTGCAGTTCTTCGCGCGGCCCGGCGCGATCGTCGTGCTGGTGTTCATCCTGGTGCACAAGGTCGGCGATACGCTGGCCAATCTGACGCTGAGGCTGTTGTTCGACGATCTGGGGTTCACCGGTGACGAGATCGCGTTCTACGACGTGTTCGTCGGCTTCTGGGCCTATCTGATCGGCATCTTCATCGGCGGCATTCTGTATGCGCGACTGGGCTTGAAGCGGTCCGTCCTGCTGGCGCTGGTGCTGATGGCGGTTTCGAACCTGAGCTTTGCGGCACTGGCTGCGGCGGGGCATTCCAACCTTGGCATGGCATCGGCGATCGGGTTCGAGAACATCGCGAGCGGCTATGGCGGCGTCGTCGTGATCGCCTATTTCTCCGCATTGTGCGATCTGCGTTTCACCGCGGCGCAGTTCGCGTTGATCTCGGCGGCGGCGAGCGTCGTCGGGCGGGTGGCGACCGGCACGACCGCCGGCGCGCTGGTCGAGCGGTTCGGCTATGTCGACTTCTACCTGCTGACCACCGTGCTGGCGCTGCCGGGCGTGGCGCTGTTCTGGTGGATGAGCCGGTCGGGGCTGGTGGACCGGTCGATCGGCAGTGCGGGCACCGCCGGCGAGGGCGATGCCCGCGAGGGTGCCGCGCCGCTTACATGACGATCGGTCGGCCGTCGTCGGCAAAGGCGGCGGCGACCGCGGCGGCGCTGGCAAGGACGGCATCGACCCGCCGGATGCCGAGCAGGTCGCTCATCAGATAATGCGCCTTTTCCGGCTCGACCTCGACACGGGCGAGAACGGTCAGGAGGGCGGATTCGGCCGGCGTCATGCGGGCGCAGCAGCATGGTGCAATGGCGATCTGGCCGGTGGCGCTGCCGGCCAGATCGGCCATCAGCGTGCGGGTCAGGACGAGCGGGCGGCGAAAGCCCTGTCCGAAGGCGGTGAACAGCGTGTGGGCGGCACGGGCATCGGCCAGGCCATGTGCGCCCATTCGCCGCATGGCGAACAGCGCGATCCGCGCATTGGGGCAGCCGGGCAAGGCGTGCGGCAGGACGGTGGCGACGGTGGCGGTGGCTTCAGTCATGGCACGACTCCGTGGTGTGGAGGACACCGTCGCGCGTGCGTTATTGCAAGTCAATAGCAACTGATCGTCAGTCGGGCGGTTGGTCGTTTGCGGCGAGCACTTCACCGGCCAGATAGAGGGAGCCGGCGATAAGCGTGGTCACCGGCGTTCCGAAATGAATGGCGATCCGGTCGAGGGCTATCGCCGGATTGGGGGCTGTCTCCGCGCTCAGCCCCAACATCTGGGCCTGCGCGACCAGATCGGCCGGCGGATGGTGGTCATGGTCGGGCACCGGGATGGCCACGACATGCTGAACCTCGCCACCCAGGGTGGCGAGAACCGGGCCTGCATCCTTGTTGGCGAGCATGCCGATGACGAGCGCGGTCGGGCGACCTTCCCGACGCTGGCGCAGCGCACGAGCGACGGGAAGCGCGGCGGATGGGTTATGCGCACCGTCCAGCCAGCAGGCGGAGCCGAGCGGCAGGCGGGCGGTCAGCGGCCCATGCTCCAGCCGCTGCATGCGCGCCGGCCAATGCGCCCAGTCGGCGGCGGCGCGCATGGCGGCCTCGGGGATGTTGAGGGCGCCCTGGTGGCGCAGCATGGCGAGGGCGAGGGCGTAGTTGCGGGATTGGTGGGGGCCGGCGAGGCGCGGTCTGTTGGCGACGAGCGAGAAGCCGGGTTCGGTGTAGCGCACGGTGGTGCGGGCAGACTGGCTGGTCCAGGCGCGGCGGCGGGCGGCGACGGGGGCGCCGACGGATGTGGCGACATCGGCGACAATGCGGCGGATGGGGGCGGGATAGTCCATGGTGACGAGTGGAACGCCCGCCTTGGCAATGCCGGCCTTTTCGGCGGCGATCTGTTCGAGGCTGTCGCCCAGAAACGCCTGGTGGTCGAGGCCGAGTGCGGCGATGCCGCAAACGGCGGGTGCGGGAATGACGTTGGTCGCGTCGAGCCGGCCGCCGAGCCCGACCTCGACGATCGTCGCGGCGGCCGGGGTGCGCGCAAAGGCGAGAAAGGCGGCGGCCGTCGTCACCTCGAAGAAGCTGGCGCCGATGCCGTCGGCGTGATCCAGAACCTCGGCAAGCAGGGCCGCGAGCGCCTCGTCCTCGATCAGGCGGCCGGCGAGGCGGATGCGTTCGTTGAAGCGGACGAGGTGCGGGCTGGCATAGACATGGACGCTATACCCCGCCGCCTCGATCGCCGAGCGCAGGAAGGCGCAGGTCGACCCCTTGCCGTTGGTGCCCGCCACATGGAAGACGGGCGGCATGTGGTGGTGCGGATCGCCCAGCCGCGAGAGCAGCCGGGTGATCCGGTCCAGCCCCAATATGTCCGCGCCGGGCGACAGCGACCAGAGGCGGTCGAGCTGTTCCTGCACGGCGGGATCGGTGGAGCGGGCATGGTCGGCCATGGGGCCCTCTGGTCAGGCGGCCCGGGCGGCGGGCGCGAGATAGCCGATCACGGTTGCGAGCTGCTGGCGCAGGTCGCGGCGGTGGACGACCATGTCGATCAGGCCGTGGTCGAGATAATATTCCGAGGTCTGGAAATCATCGGGCAGCTTCTCGCGGATCGTGTTTTCGATGACGCGGCGGCCGGTAAAGGCGAGCGTCGCCTTGGGCTCGGCGATCTGGATGTCGCCCAGCATCGCATAGGCCGCCATCACGCCGCCCGAGGTGGGATCGGTCAGCACGACGATATAGGGCAGGCCGGCATCGTGCAGCATCTGGATGGCGACGGTGGTGCGCGGCATCTGCATCAGGCTGAGAATGCCCTCCTGCATGCGCGCACCGCCCGAGGCGGTGAAGATGACATAGGGGCAGGCATCGGCGATCGCCGCCTCGACCCCGCGGACGAATGCCTCGCCCACGGCCAGGCCCATCGATCCGCCCATAAAGGCGAAGTCCTGTACGCCGACCACGGCCTTGTGGCCGTCGATCGTGCCGCGGGCATTGACCAGCGCATCGGCCTCCTGCGCGCCCGTGCGCGCGGTCTTCAGGCGATCGGTATAGCGCTTGGTGTCGCGGAACTTGAGCGGATCCTCGGGCACCTTGGGCGCGGGAAGCTCGTTGCAGCTTCCCTCGTCGAAGATGTGCTGGAAGCGCGCCTTGGGACCGATGCGTTCATGGTGATCGCATTTGGGGCAGACGTGGAGATTGTCCTCCAGCTCCTTGGTGAAGATCATCTGCCCGCACCCCTTGCACTTGTGCCAGAGATTGTCGGGCGTTTCCCGCTTGGCGACGAAGGGGATGACGTTGCGGACGCTGTTAAGCCAGCTCATGCGGAAACCTTTCGAGCGGACGCCAGGGCGTCGGCCAGAGACGTGATATAGGCGGTGACGGGCGCAGGCGCATCCGCGCCGTATTGGGCCACCAGATCGACGATCGCGGAGCCGACGACGACGCCGTCGGCGACGCGCGCGACCGCCGCCGCCTGATCGGGGGTGCGGATGCCGAAGCCGACCGCGACGGGCAGGTCGGTCTGACCCTTCAACCGCGCGACCGCGTCCTCGATCGAGGCCTGTGCCGCCTGTTGCAGCCCGGTGATCCCGGCGACCGAGACATAATAGAGGAACCCGCCGGCCCCCTCCAGCACCGCAGGCAGGCGCCGTGCGTCGGTGGTCGGCGTGGCGAGGCGGATGGGGGCGACGCAGTGCGCGCGCAGCGAGGACCCGAGCGCCTCGTCCTCCTCGGCCGGAATGTCGACGCAGATCACCCCGTCGACGCCGGCCGCGGCGCAGGCCTGACCGAACCAGTCGGACCCGCGGCGCAGCATCGGATTGGCATAGCCCATCAACACGAGCGGCACATGCGGGTGACGCGCGCGAAACTCGGTCGCGATGGCGAGGATATGCGCGGTGCGCGTGCCCGCGGCGAGGCTGCGGATGTTGGCGGCCTGGATCGCCGGGCCGTCGGCCATCGGATCGGTGAAGGGCATGCCGAGTTCGATGACGTCGGCACCGCCGGCCACCAGCGCGTCGAGGATCGCGGGCGTGGCGGCGGGCGTCGGATCGCCCGCGGTGACGAAGGCGACGAGCGCGGCGCGGTTCTCGGCAGCGGCCTTGGCGAAGGTGTCGGCCAGCCGGGTCATATCGCCACCCCGAGCGCGTCGGCGACGGTGAAGATATCCTTGTCGCCGCGACCGCACAGATTGGCGAGGATCACCTTTTCGCGCGGCATGCTGCGCGCCGCCTTGGCCACGGCAGCGATGGCGTGGGACGGCTCCAGCGCGGGGATGATGCCCTCTGTCCGGCAGAGAAGCTGGAAGGCGTCCAGCGCCTCCTTGTCGGTGATCGCGGTATAGTCGACGCGGCCGATATCCTTCAGCCAGGCATGTTCCGGACCAATGCCGGGATAATCGAGCCCCGCCGAGATCGAATGCGCCTCGGCGATCTGGCCGTCCTCGTCCTGCAACAGATAGGTCTTGTTGCCGTGGAGGACGCCGGGGAAGCCACCGGCGAGGCTGGCGGCGTGCTTGGCCTCCAGCCCCTCGCCCGCCGCCTCGACGCCGAGCATCTTCACATCGCTGTCGTCGAGGAAGGGGTGGAACAGGCCGATCGCGTTCGACCCGCCACCGATCGCGGCGACGAGCAGGTCGGGCAGGCGGCCGGTGCGTGCCAACATCTGTTCGCGCGCCTCGCGGCCGATCACGCTTTGAAAATCGCGAACGAGTTCGGGATAGGGATGCGGACCGGCGGCGGTGCCGATGATGTAGAAGGTGTCGTGGACGTTGGCGACCCAGTCGCGCATCGCCTCGTTCATCGCGTCCTTCAGCGTGTGCGCGCCGGACTGGACGGGCTTCACCTCGGCGCCGAGCAGCTTCATGCGGAAGACGTTGGGCTGCTGCCGCTCGACGTCCTTGGCGCCCATGTAGATGACGCAAGGGAGGCCGAAGCGCGCGCAGACGGTGGCGGTGGCGACGCCGTGCTGGCCGGCGCCGGTCTCGGCTATGATCCGGGTCTTGCCCATGCGGATCGCAAGCAGGATCTGGCCGATGCAGTTGTTGATCTTGTGCGCGCCGGTATGGTTCAGCTCGTCGCGCTTGAACCAGACCTGTGCGCCCATGCCCTCGGCCGCGCCAGTGCGCAGCGCCTCGGTCAGGCGCTCGGCAAAGTAGAGCGGGCTGGGGCGGCCGACATAATGTTCGAGCAGGTCGTCGAACTGCGCCTGAAACGCCGGATCGGCCTTGGCTGCGCGATATTCGCGGTCGAGATCCAGGATCAGCGGCATCAACGTCTCGGCGACGTAGCGGCCACCATAGTCGCCGAAATGCCCGCGATCGTCGGGCTGGGCGCGGAAGGAGTTTGGCGCGGTCATGGGGCCGCGCTTTAGCACCATGGCGGCCGGTGTCGAGATTGCATCCTGCGCCCGCCCGGCGGGATCAGAGCGATTGCACCGCCTTCAGGAAGGCGAGCACACGGCCCTTGTCCTTGACACCCGGGGCACTTTCGACGCCGGACGACACGTCGACCAGCGTCGCCGACGTGCGGCGAACGGCCTCCGTCACGTTGCCGGCATCCAGACCGCCGGACAGCGCCCAGGGCAGCGGATGGCGGAAGCCTTCCAGCAGCCGCCAGTCGAAGCGCAGGCCCATGCCGCCGGGAAGCTCGGCGGTCTCCGGCGTCTTCGCGTCGTATAGCAGGCGCGTGGCGGTACCGGCATAATGTGCGGCCTGCGCCAGATCGGCGCCGGTCTTGACCGCGACCGCGGCCCACACGTCGCGGCCGAAGGTGGCGCGGATCGCGGCAACACGGGCAGGCGGGGTCTTGTGAAGCTGGATGGCGTCGAGGCGTCCGGCCTTTACCGCGGCCTCGACCAGCGCGTCCTCCGGATCAACGAAGACACCGACCCGCTGGACATGCGTGGGTACCCGGCCGGCGAGCCCCGTCGCGGTCTCCAGCGTCAGATGGCGGGGCGAGGCGGGGAAGAAGACGAACCCGACATGCGACGCACCGCCCGACAGGGCGGCGTCCA
The DNA here is from genome assembly GCF_009789535.1 of Sphingomonas carotinifaciens. Taxonomy (NCBI): domain Bacteria; kingdom Pseudomonadati; phylum Pseudomonadota; class Alphaproteobacteria; order Sphingomonadales; family Sphingomonadaceae; genus Sphingomonas; species Sphingomonas carotinifaciens. The sequence continues at coordinate 2,345,488 of NZ_WSUT01000005.1, forward strand.
GCGTTTCCAGCGTGGTCAGGCCGCAGATCTTCGCGGTGACGGGCACGTCAGAGAGTAGCCGCGATGGCGCGGGCGGCGGCATCAGGATCATCGGCCTGGGTGATCGGGCGTCCGATGACCAGGATGGAGGCGCCGGCGTCGATCGCCTGTCGCGGCGTGACGACGCGCTTCTGGTCGCCGACCGGTCCGTCGGCGGGGCGAACGCCGGGAACGACGAAGAAGCCTTTCGGCCAGGCAGCCTTTGCCGCGGCCACCTCCGCGCCCGAACAGACGATGCCGTCAACGCCGGCATCATGGGCGAGTTCGGCAAGGCGCAGGACATGGTCGTGGGGGGCGCCGGTGACCCCGGTGTCGGACAGGTCGGTGGCGTCGAGGCTGGTCAGCATGGTGACAGCGACGACCTTCGTGCCGGTGGGCGCGGCGGCCTTGGCATCCTCCAGCATGGCGCGGCCGCCGCTGGCGTGGACGGTGAGGATCGCAGGTGCGATGGGGCCGAGGGCCTGTATCGCCTTGGCGACGGTGTTGGGGATGTCGTGGAGTTTGAGGTCGAGGAAGACCGACAGGTCGAGATGCGCCATTTCGCGCACGCCGGCAGCACCATGCGCGCAGAAGAATTCCAGGCCCAGCTTGATCCCGCCGACATGATGGCGGACGCGTTTGGCCAGGGCGAGCGCGCGGGACAGATCGGGGGTGTCGATCGCGACATAGATGCGGTTGCTCATCGCGGTCAGATCGCCGTGCCGGGCTTGTCGATCGACATCGCAAGCGGGGTGGTGGGATCGGCCACCGGTTCGGTCGCGGCGACGACGCTGCTGCGCAAGTCGGTCAGGTTGCGCTCGGCCGTCGCGAGGCGCTGGCGCAGGCGCCAGCGGACGGCGTGTTGCCAGATGAGGGTGGGCACGAGGCCGAGCAGAAAGGTGACGAAGAGGAGGACCGGCAGGTTCACGTCGGCGATCAGCCCGCCGACCAGCCGGATCGGCACGGTGGTCCAGTTGCCCATGGTGAACGCCGCGGCGAGAAACGCCAGCAGACACCAGAACAGGATCTTCAGGAACTGCATGCGGGTCCTCGGGTAACGATACTCATGCCGAGGTCTAGCCGCGATCGGGGGGCAAGGCCAGCCTTCAGCCGATCTCGCGGCGAAGCGAGGCGATAAGCGCCGCGATTGCGGTCAGCCGCGGCTCTTCCTCGTCGAGGATGGCGAGAAAGGCGGCGCGCTTGATGGCGGCCACGCGACCCGGGCGCATGCGGATGGTGGGGGGCAGGGAGGACACGGTGATGTCGATCATCCGCTCCGCGCCGTGGAGGCGCCCCCACAGGTAATCGTTCTCCCGGTAGGCCCGGCTGAAGAAAGCGCCGAAGCTGTTGAACTGGATGCCCTTCAACGTCGCCTCGGCACCACCGGGGCGGATCGCGACGGCATCGTCGGGCGAGATGCGATCGACCTTGACCGGGTCGAACTCATCCAGCCCCTCGCCCTGCAACAAGGGGAGCGTGGCGACGTCGAAATAGGGAAAGCCGAGATAGCTGAGCAGTAGCGTGCGACGCGGCTCGCGCGGGAGGGCGGCCAGCGCCTCGGCCAGCCGGGCGTCGGTTTCATCATCGAGGCGGCGGCAGTCGAGCGCGGTGGCCAGCGCACCCAGCAGCGGTTCCGCCTCGCCGCGCCACGAGCGCACTGCGGGGCGCAGCGCCGGATGGGCGGTGCCGCGCTGCCGATCGAGATGCGCGGCCAGCGTTTCATAAATGGCGCGCCGCATCGCAGTGATCGCGGGATCGGGGGGATCCGCCTCGACCTCCGCCAGCCGCCGGGCGAGCAGGCGCAGGCGGCGGATACGAAAGCCGAGGTCGAAGCTGCGCAGGAAATCGACGATCGCGGTGTCGTCGTCCGCCAGCCGCTCGTCCAGCGCGGCGGCAAGCGCCCCGCGGATGCGCGCGCGGCGTGGCGCGCCGGTGTCGCCTGCCGCCTCCGCCGCCATGGCGGCAAGGTGATCCAGGACACCCGCACGCTTCAGATGGGCATAGGCGGCGAAACCGAAGCCCGACTTGGCGACGGCGCCGGCATGGGCACGCTGACGCCAGGCGGCGAGGCGGGCCGGCGTGGGGCGATCGAGAAAGAAGGTGCGGCCGAACAGCTGCTCCACCTCCGCCTCCACCTCGCCGCGGATCGCCGCGACGATGCCCTGCATGCGGTCGATCCGCTCCGACCGGGCGGCGATCGCCTCCAGATTGTCGCGGATTGGTTGCTGGCGGGGAAGCTCGCTGATCGCGCCGAGAATGGTCTGAAGGAAACCGGGCTCTGCGCCGCTGCCGCCCAGGCGGAACTTCGTGCCCGGCGAGGGATCGATATAGACGAAACGGCGGTCGACCTCGCGCCGGGCCGGACGCTGCTTCAAGGCATCGATCGCGGGGCGGAAGGGTGCGTTGGCCAGCACCGATCCGTCGATCAGCACAGCGCGGTCGGCAGCGTTGGCGGCATGATGGCGGGGCAGCACGCGGCGCAGAAAGGCGCGGCGGGTCGGCCAGCGGCTTCCGCGCATCTCCAGCACCCGGTCCATCTCGCCTGCGCTGAACGGCGGGAAGGCGCCGGGAAAGCTGGAGGTGGCCCGCGCCGCGAAGGCGAGTTCGGCGGCGGGGGCAAGCGTATGGACCTGTTCGCCCCCATCGCTGAAGTCGATGACGATGCGATGTTCGGTTTCGACGACTTCGGCCGGCGAATGGAGTTGCAGGCGTTCGGGGTGGCCGGTGAAGTCGGTGACGGTGACGTAGAGATCGAGTGGTTGCCCAGCGGGCAGCAATCGGGGACCGCGCGGCGCCGCCGCCATGGCGTCGAAGGCATCGAGCAGCAGGCCGGTGAAGATGGTCCCGCCAAAGGGGGGCTCGAACCAGCGCGAGCGAACGAAATGCGACAGCTTGGCGCGCACCTCCTCGCGCGTGGTGTCGTCCAGCGCCTCCACCGAATCCGCGCTGCGGCCGGCGGCCATCCAGGCAAGGGGAAGCGCCCAGACCTTGGAGAAGCGTGACGCGGGTGCGGCGGCGGAATCGATCAACGCCTCCACATCGGCGGCGGTCAGCCAGAGATCGGTGAGCGGATCGAGCGACTGGCCGGTGGCGATGGCCTGGCCCAGGAAAATGCCGTTGATGCCGCCCGCACTGGCGCCGGCGATGATGTCGGGCAGGATGCGGATACGCCAGCCGCCCTGTTCGGCGATTTCCTCCAGCAGCGTGCGATAAACGGCGGCGCTGCCGGTGGGGGGCGGATCGCCGTCATGGAGGCCGCGGCTGGCGCGGGCGAGGTGCCAAATCTCCTTGGTGATGCCGTGCATGTAAACGGCAAGACTGATGCCGCCATAGCAGACGAGTGCGAGGCGAAGCTCCTTTTCGCGCATCACCCGCGACGCATCATGCGGGCACCAGATTGGCCCAGATGGGCAGGTGATCGGACGCCTTGCGCGAGGCCGGGCTGAGATGCACGCCGCATTCGGCGATGCGCAGATCGGCCGACACCATGATCCGGTCGAGCCGCCCGATCGGCCGCCGCGCGTGGAAGCTGGGGCCGGTGCCGGCAAAGGCGAAGTCGCGTCCGAAATCGCGCAGGCAGCCGGCCGCGGCCGTCCATTCGTTCAGGTCGCCCATCATGACGGTCGGCAACCGGTCCGGATAGGCATCGACATGGTTCAGGATCGCCGCGGCCTGACGACGGCGCCACAGACCGGACAGGTCGAGATGCATGCCGATGACGCGCAGATGGGTGTCCCGACACCGGATCTCCGCCACCACCGCGCCGCGCGGTTCGAGCGCGGGCAGGTGGATCGCCTCGTGATGACGGATCTCGGCCTGTTTGCGCACAAGGATGGCGTTGCCATGCCAGCCCATCGACAGGGCACGCATGCCGAACTGGACCGGCTTCCAGTCGCTATGTTCGGCCAGAAGATGGAGCGGGAGGACGCCTTCGCGCGTGCCGAAGCGGCGATCGGCCTCCTGCAGTGCGATCACATCGGCGTCCACCTCGCGCAGGACCTCCAGGATCCGCTCAGGATTGCGCCGCCGGTCGGTGCCGATCCCCTTGCGCATATTGTAGCTGGCGACTTTTATCATTCCGGATGGGTAACGCCGGAATATGGTGCCGGTTGCAGGGATCGAACCCGCGACCTTCGGTTTACAAAACCGCTGCTCTACCATCTGAGCTAAACCGGCACGTCCTGGTCGCGCGGGCTCTTGCCTTACTCCACGCCGAAAATCCAGCCTTCGGTTCGGGCAATCTCGCCGGTGAGCCCGGCCGGGTTCCAGAGCGATGGCTTGGCCGAGTCGGCGCGCAGCCATGCCGCGGTCAGCAGGGCATCGGTGCTGTGGTCGTCATAGCGGGCAAGGGCGGCGTGGGGCGCGCTTCCCATGGCCGCGAGGGCCTGATCGAGCATGATGGCGCTGCGCAGCTTGCCGCGACCCAGTCCGGCGGCGCGGGCGGCCAGGGCCGGGTAGATTTCCACGACCAGTGCGCCAGTGGCGGGAAGGGGATCGATCGGCCAGACGGGCACCGTGCCGTGCAACCGGTGGAGGAGGCGCATGCCGGCGAAGCTGGCCTTCGACACCTGCGCGGCCCCCACCGCGTCGAAGATGCTGGACGGGCGGCCGCCGATGGCGGCGATGGCGGTTTCGCAGCGGCGGTAGCGGAGATACCTGGCCTTCGCACCGTCGGCGGCGGCGCCATAGACATGGATGCCGCGACGGGCGTCGACAAAGGTGGCGGCCCCTAGATCGGCGTCGGTACTGCTCGCGTCGACCCGTTGCCATAGCGCGGGCGCGTCTTCGGTTGCCGGCTCGCCGGGCAGATGGGCGCCGCGGTCGAGGAACGGCGCGGAGAAGCTGAAGTCGAAGCCGATCAGCATCGCCGTATCGGCATGGGCGGCAACCCAGTCGTAAACCGCCTGACGCGACCAGCAGCCACCGGGCGGCGGCACGAGGGTCGGCGCGGCCATGCCCGCCTCCGCCACGGCGACCGCGATGCCGCGGTGGCGATGACCGCACGCGCCGGACCAGTCGATCGCGGCGAAGCGGCGGAAATGGACGGGCGGGTCAGCCCTCGCGTTCATGGCGCCGTGCATCCCACCACGCCATGCGCTCGGCGATGCGCTTTTCCAGCCCGCGCCCCGTCGGCTCGTAGAAGCGTTGCGGCGTCATCGCGTCCGGCCAGTAGTTCGCGCCCGAAAAGCCGTCCTCCGCATCATGGTCATATTGGTAGCCGGCGCCATAGCCGATCTGCTTCATCAGCTTGGTGGGGGCGTTCAGGATATTGTCCGGCGGCATCAGCGATCCGGTTTCCTTCGCCGAGCGCCAAGCGGCCTTTTGCGCCATATAGGCGGCATTCGATTTGGGCGCGGTGGCCAGATAAAGGCACGCCTGCACGATCGCCAGTTCGCCCTCCGGGCTGCCGAGGAAATCATAGGCTTCCTTGGCGGCAAGGCATTGTTGCAGCGCCTGTGGGTCGGCGAGACCGATATCCTCGACCGCGGCGCGGGTCAGGCGGCGGAGCAGGAACAGCGGTTCCTCGCCGGCGGTGAGCATGCGGGCGAGATAATAGAGCGCGGCCTGCGGATCGGAGCCACGGATCGATTTGTGGAGCGCGGAGATGAGGTTGTAATGCCCCTCGCGATCCTTGTCGTACACCGCGACGCGACGCTGAAGAAAAGCGGATAGGCCGGCGGCGTCCAGCGGTTCGGCAAGGCCGACCGAAAACAGGGTCTCCGCCTGATTGAGCAGGAAGCGGCCATCGCCATCCGCGCTTGCCACCAGCGCCTCGCGCGCCTGGGGTTGCAGGGGCAGGGGGCGGCCCATCTCGACCTCGGCACGATCGAGCAGTCGACCGAGCGCCTCCCGGTCCAGACGGTGGAGGATCAGCACCTGCGCACGGCTGAGCAGTGCGGCGTTCAGTTCGAAGGACGGATTCTCGGTGGTGGCGCCGACCAATGTGACCGTGCCGTTTTCGACATAGGGCAGGAAGCCATCCTGCTGCGCGCGGTTGAAACGATGGATCTCGTCCACGAACAACAGGGTCCGGCGGCCGGTGCGGGCATGGTCGCGTGCCTCCGCGAACGCCTTTTTCAGATCGGCCACCCCGGAAAAGACGGCGGAGATGGCCACGAAGCGCAGATCGACCGCATCGGCGAGCAGGCGGGCGATCGTGGTCTTGCCGGTGCCGGGCGGGCCCCACAGGATCATCGAGGACAGGCGGCCGGCCGCGACCATCCGCCCGATCGCGCCGTCCGGGCCGGTCAGATGTTCCTGGCCGACGACCGCGCCGAGGTCCCGGGGACGAAGACGATCGGCGAGCGGCGCATCGGGTGCGGGAGGAGGAGCGGGGTCCAGCCCCGCGAACAGATCGGCCATGCGGCAAAGATAGGCGTGACCGCGGGGCACGTCATGCCTCTTGAAATCAGATTGGCTCAAGATATATCTGATGCATCAAGATATATCGGAGTAGGTCGCGATGCGATTTGGAATGGGATATGGCGCATGGACGGACGGCCCGTTCGGTGGCGGCGGTCGGCATGGTAGGCCGGGGCGCGGCGAGCATGAGGGCGGACGCGGGCGGCGGCGCGTGTTCGATGGCGGCGAACTGAAGCTGGTGCTGTTGAAGCTGATCGCGGATGCACCGCGGCACGGCTATGACCTGATCCGGGAGATCGAAGGATTGTCGGGCGGTAGCTATGCCCCCAGTCCCGGCGTCGTCTATCCGACGCTGACCCTGCTCGACGAGATGGGGCTGATCGAGGAACATCGATCCGAGGGAACCAAGAAGCGCTTTGCGACGACCGAGGCGGGGCGTGGCCATCTGGCCGAGGCGGCGGCGCAGGTCGATGAACTGTTCGCCCGGCTGCGCAAACTGGCGGATCACCGCGAGCGGACCGATGGCGCGCCGATCCGCCGCGCGATGGGCAATCTGCGTCAGGTGTTGCAGCATCGCCTGATGCGCGACGACGTCAGCGAGGACACGCTGCACGAGGTGGCGGCGCTGATCGACGAGGCGGCCCGCAAGATCGAGAGGATGAAGTGATGAGCATATCGGTCGCCCGCGTACCCACCCATTCCGCCAGCCGCTATCTGCAGCAACTGGCCAAGCACTGGGCGCACAAGATGACGGTGGCGTTCACCGCGGAGGAAGGGACGATCGACTTCCCCAACGGATCGCGGCTGGAGATGCGCGCCGACAGCGAGACGCTGGACGTGGTGCTGAGCGTGCCGGAGGGTGAGGATCGTGACCGAATGCGCGAGGTGGTGTCCAGCCATCTGGACCGGTTCGCCTTTCGCGAGGCGCCGCTGACCTTCGACTGGCGCGAGGGCTGAGCCGGCCCTTAACGGTAGAAGATGTGATCGGCGATCTGCACGATGCGGATGCGCTGCTTCAACGTGGCGCGGGCCGAACGGAAGAAGAGCGCGCCGGGCGCGACCTCCTCGCCAAGGCCGTTCAGCGTTTCGGTGGCGATGCGGATCGCATTGGTCCAGCGGCTGGTGGTGCGGGAAGGATTATACGCATCCGGATCGAAGAACTGGCCGCGCTGCTTGACGACGCCGCAGGCGCTGGGGGCAAAGCGGCCGCTTTTCATGCGGGTGCGAATGACCTGGGCGATGGCGACCTGACCGCGTTCGGGCTGGTTGCCCGCTTCGCGCACGATAGCCTTAGCCATGCATTCCACTTCCTGCGGGTCGGTCGCAGCGGCGACGGTGATGGGCGGCGTGTCGGCTGCCGGTACGGCGGCGGTCGCGGCCTGGGCTCCGAAGACACCGGCTGCGACGATAAGGACGCGCATCACGATCGAACGCCGCTTGGTCATTCCCGCTCACTGCACATGCGCAAGGGTGTTCGTCGCCCGCCGAGGCAATCCGGAACAATTAGCGGTCGAGGTTCCCCTACGTCTCGCCATTCGCGGCATCCTGCGTCCCTGTGGCGGAGGATGGTCGCTTCGGCTGGACCGAGGCTTTCATTCTTGAAACGCGGCGGCGGGTCAAAGGCCAGTCGATGAAACGTGGCCGGGTCGGGACGAATTTCGGTTAACGGGGGATCCTTATGCAACCTCGCACACCATTGACGTGACCAACGACGCGGCATAACCGTATACGGTATTTAGGAGATGCCGCAGATGACGACTCTGGCCCCGAACCGCCGTATGCTAATGATCGGGGCGGCGTCGTGCGCCCTCTTGCCGGCCGCCGGCGCCCTTGCCGCCACGCCGGAAATGAAGACGAAGCGTGCCAAGCCGCTTCCGCTGGCGGCGACCCGACTGCGTCCGTCGGATTATGCGACCGCCGTGGAGCGGAACCGGGCCTATCTTCACCGCCTGCAACCCGACCGGCTGTTGCACAACTTCCGCAGATATGCCGGGCTGGAGCCCAAGGCAGAGATTTACGGCGGGTGGGAAAGCGACACGATCGCGGGCCATACGCTGGGTCATTACCTTACCGCACTGGTGCTGACCTGGCAGCAGGCCGGCGATCCGGAAATGAAGCGCCGCGCCGATTACATCGTCGACGAACTGGCGGAAGCGCAGGCCAAGCGCGGCACCGGTTATGTCGGGGCGCTGCAACGCAAGCGGAAGGATGGCACCGTCGTCGATGGCGAGGAGATCTTCCGCGAGGTGATGAAGGGGGAGATCAAGTCGGGCGGGTTCGACCTGAACGGATCTTGGTCGCCGCTCTATACCGTCCACAAGCTGTTCGCCGGGCTGCTGGACGTGCATGATGGCTGGGGCAACGCCAGGGCGCTGACCGTCGTCGAGGGGCTGGGCGGCTATTTCGAGCGTATGTTCGCCGCGCTGACGCCCGAGCAGGTGCAGGATGTGCTGAACTGCGAATATGGCGGACTGAATGAAAGCTATGCCGAAATGTACGCGCGGACGGGCAATCCGCGCTGGCTGAAGATGGCGCGGCTGATCTACGACAATCGCGTGCTCGATCCGCTGATGAAGGGTGAGGACCGGCTGGCCAATTTCCACGCCAACACGCAGGTGCCCAAGCTGATCGGCCTGGCGCGCATCCACGAGGTGACGGGCGGCGATCAGCTGCGGGCGCAGGCGGCACGCTTCTTCTGGGACCGGGTGACGCAGCATCACAGCTATGTGATCGGCGGAAACGCGGACCGGGAATATTTCTCCGAACCCGACACGATCGCGCAGCACATCACCGAACAGACATGCGAGCATTGCAACACCTACAACATGCTCAAGCTGACGCGGCAGCTCTGGTCCTGGCAGCCCGAGGGCGCGCTGTTCGACTTTTACGAGCGCGCGCACCTGAACCATGTGATGTCGGCGCAGGACCCGGCAACGGGTGGCTTCACCTATATGACGCCGCTGATGACCGGGGTGGAGCGCGGGTTTTCCACGGTCGATGACGATGCCTTCTGGTGCTGCGTCGGGTCGGGGATGGAAAGCCATGCCAAGCACGGCGAGTCGATCTTCTGGGAGGGGGATGACGGCACATTCTTCGTCAATCTGTATATCCCCGCCGATGCACGATGGGATGCGCGCAAGGCGGCGGTGATGCTGGACACCCGCTATCCGTTCGAGCCGGTATCGACCCTGACCTTCAACCGGGTGAAGGGTGGCCGCTTCCCGGTGGCGCTGCGCATCCCGGGGTGGGCGAACGGCAAGGCGACCGTCACGGTCAATGGCGAGGCGACGACGCCGCGGATCGAGCGTGGCTATGCGATCGTCGACCGGCGGTGGCAGAGCGGGGACGCGGTGGCGATCACCTTGCCGCTCGACCTGCGGATCGAGGCGACGCCCGGCGACACGCAGACGGTGGCGGTGGTACGCGGTCCGCTGGTGCTGGCGGCCGATCTCGGGCCGGTCGACCAGAAGTGGGACCAGGCGGACCCGGCGCTGGTCGGCAGCGACCTGCTGGCGGCCTTCACTCCGACCGATGCGGCGGCGGCGCACTATGCCACGCGCGGCATCGTCCGGCCGGCGGACATGAGCTTTGTGCCCTTCTATCGTCAGTATCAGCGGCGCAGTGCGGTATATTTCAAGACGTTCAGCGATGCCGCGTGGACGGCGGAGGAAGCCGCCTTCACCGCCGAGCAGGCGCGGCTGCGCGACATCACCGCGCGCTCGGTCGACGTCATGCATCTGGGTGAGATGCAGCCGGAGCGCGACCACAATCTCGTTTCCGAAATATCCTATCCAGTCACCTATCGCGGGCGGCAGGGCCGCGATGCGCGCTCGGGCGGGTTTATCGAGTTTTCGATGGCGGTGCGGCCGGGTCCGCTGGTCCTGCAGGCGACCTATTGGGGCAGCGAGCGTTCGCGCGACTTCGACATCCTGATCGACAATGTGAAGGTGGCGACGCAGCGGCTGGACAATGACCGGCCGGGCAAATTCTTCGATGTGGACTATCCGCTGCCGGAGGCGCTGACCAAGGGGAAGAAGTCGGTCCGCGTCCGCTTCGTGCCGCATGACCGGAATTCGGCAGGCCCGGTGTTCGGCGTGCGCATGTACACGGCCAAGCCCGGCGCGGTGGCATGACGCCAGTGGCGGACGGCGTGGCGATGACGCTGGACGCGTTGCGCGGTCTGGCCCGCGAAAAGCTGCGTGGCGCGGGGTTGGCGCCCGATCACGCCGATGCTGTGGCCGAGACCATGGTGGCGGGCGAGCGCGACGGGTGCGCCAGCCACGGCATCTACCGCCTGCTGATCGCGGCCAATTCGGTTGCGCGCGGGGTGGTGGTGCCGGATGCGGTGCCGGTCGTACGATCGCCCGCCTCGGCGCTGGTCAAGGTGGATGGCGGCGGCGGGTTTGCGCAACTGGCCTTCGAGCGGGGCAAGCCGCTGTTGATCGAGCGGGCGCGCACCTGCGGCATCGCCGCGATGGCGATCAACCATGTCGTGCACTTCGCCGCGCTGTGGCCGGAGGTGGAGGCGCTGGCGCAGGCGGGGCTGGTTGCGCTGGCCTTTACCCCCAGCCATGCCTGGGTCGCCCCCGCCGGCGGCACGAAGCCGGTGTTCGGCACGAACCCGATCGCCTTTGGCTGGCCGCGGCCGGGGTGCGATCCGTTCGTGTTCGATTTCGCGACAAGTGCGGTCGCGCGCGGCGAAATCGAACTTCACCGGCGTGCGGACCGCCCGGTGCCGGAGGACTGGGGATATGACCCGCAAGGCCGGTCGACCACCGATGCGGCGGCGGTGCTGAACGGCGCGATGCGCACCTTTGGCGGGCACAAGGGATCGGCGCTGGCGGCGATGGTGGAGTTGATCGCCGGACCGCTGATCGGCGACATGACCAGCGCGGAGTCGATCAGGGCCGATGGCGGTCGCGGCGGCTCGCCGATCGGCGGCGAGCTGGTGATCGCGATCGACCCGGCGGGTTTCCTGGGCGATGCGGTGGCGGACCATCTGGCGCGCGCCGAGGCCATGTTCGCGGCGATCGAGGGGCAGGGGGCGCGCCTGCCCTCCGCGAGGCGCTACGCCGCGCGGGCAGAGAGCCTGCGCGACGGCGTGGTCATCCCGCGCGCGCTGCATGACGACATCATGGCGCTGCGGAGCGGGTAGGCACCGTCAGGCCATCAATTCCTGATAAGCGTCCAGCACCGCCTGATTGGCGGTGTCCCATCGATAGCCATCGACGCGCGCGCGGCTCGCCTCGCTGAAACGGCGGCGCAGATCGGGGTCGGCGACGATGCGGGCGATGGCGTCCGCATAGCCGGCGATGTCGCAAGGGTCGACCAGATAGCCGGTCGCCCCGTCCGCCACCAGATCGACCGCCCCCGTGGCACGCGCGGCGACGACGGGCACGCCGGCCGCCATCGCCTCGGTCGTGACGTTGCCAAAGGTCTCGGTGACGCTGGGGTTGAAGAATATGTCCATCGAGGCGACGGCGCGGCCAAGGTCGTCGCCCGTCTGATAGCCGGCAAAGATCGCGCCCGGCGCCTGTTCGGCGAACCAGCCCTGCGCAGGCCCCTTGCCGACGACGAGCACCTTGTGCGGCACGCCGCGAGCGCGAAGCTGCTTCAGCACGGCGGCAAAGACGTCCAGACCTTTTTCCTTCACCAGCCGGCCGAGAAAGCCGATCGCCACGTCTTCATCGGCGATGCCGAGGCTGCGGCGCCACTGGAGGTCGCGCCGTGCCGGCGTGAAGCGGTCATGGTCGATGCCGCGCGACCAGATGGAGATCGGCGCGGACACCCCCCATTCGCGCAGCAGGGTGACCATGCTGGGACTGGGCACCAGTACCCGGTCGAAGCGGTCGTAGAAGCGCTTCATGATGCGGATAAAGACCGGCTCCAGCATGCCGAGGCCGTAATAGCGCGGATAGGTCTCGAATCGCGTGTGGAACGAGGCAACGGTTCGCACACCGGCGCGCCGCGCCCAGCGCAGTGCGGCGTGGCCGAGCAGTTCGGGGGCGGAGACATGGACGATGTTGGGGGCGAACGCTACCAGATCGCGGCGGACGGCGGCGGGCAGGCCGCGGGCGATGCGATATTCCGCCCGGCCGAAAGGCACTGGCAAAGCAGGCACATCGACCAGATCGCCGGTGGGGGCGAAGGCCGGGCGGGGCAGGGTGGGCGAATAGACGCGGACGTTGACGCCGCGGGCAAGCAGATAGCCGACGAGCAGGTTCAGCGACTGGTTCGCGCCGTCGCGGGTATAGTTGTAGTTGCCGCTGAACAAGGCGACGCGGAGTGCATTCGGGGCCATGGAGCGCGCGCCATAGCTTGACGCGGCGGACAAGACCACCGCCGTGTAGATGTTCCCCAATCGTTCTTGCCCTGCTATATCGGCGGCATGGCAAAGGTTCAGAAGCGCTACGTCTGTCAGGCTTGCGGATCGGTCGCGTCCCGGTGGCAGGGGCAATGCGTCGACTGTTCCGAATGGAACACGCTGGTCGAGGAAGCGCCCAAGGTCGTGACCCCGTTCGCGGCCAAGCACAATCTGCAAGGCGGGGGGCGGGCCTTCCAGCTGGTCGGGCTGGATACCGATATCGCGCTGCCCGAGCGGATGACGACGGGGATCGCCGAGTTGGACCGGGCGCTGGGGGGCGGGTTCGTCGAGGCGTCGGCGACGCTGATCGGGGGCGATCCGGGGATCGGGAAGTCGACGCTGCTGTTGCAGGCGGCGGCGAAGCTGGCGATGGCGGGGCGCAGTGTCGCCTATGTGTCGGGGGAGGAGGCGGCGGATCAGGTGCGGCTGCGGGCGAGGCGGCTGGGCTTGGGGCAGGCGCCGGTGCAGTTGGCGGCCGCAACCTCGGTCCGCGACATCCTGACCACGCTGTCGAGCGGACCGCCGCCCGCGCTGCTGGTAATCGATTCGATCCAGACGATGCATTCCGACCTGATCGAAGGCGCGCCGGGCACGGTCAGCCAGGTGCGCGCGTCGTCGCAGGAGCTGATCCGTTTCGCCAAGGACCGCGGCACCGCACTGGTGCTGGTCGGCCACGTCACCAAGGACGGATCGATCGCCGGCCCGCGCGTGCTGGAGCATATGGTCGACACCGTGCTGGCGTTCGAGGGCGAGCGCAGCCATCAGTATCGCATCCTGCGCGCGATCAAGAACCGGTTCGGCGGCACCGACGAGATCGGCGTCTTCTCGATGCAGACCGAAGGCCTGAGCGAGGTCGCCAATCCATCGTCGCTGTTCCTGACCAATCGGGACGAGGGGGTGACGGGGGCGACGGTGTTTCCCGCACTTGAGGGCACACGGCCGGTGCTGGTCGAGATCCAGGCGCTGACCGTGCGGCTGGCGTCGGGCGCGACCCCGCGGCGCGCGGTGGTCGGCTGGGATTCCGGGCGGCTGGCGATGATCCTGGCGGTGCTGGAGGCGCGTTGCGGGCTCAGCTTCTCGTCGGCGGAGGTATATCTGAACATCGCCGGCGGGTACCGGGTGCAGGACCCGGCGGCGGACCTGGCCGTGGCCGCGGCACTGGTTTCGGCACTGTCCGAGCGCCCCGTGGCAGCCGATGCGGTGGCCTTTGGCGAGATCGCGCTGTCGGGCGAAATCCGCTCGGTCGCGCACGGTCCGCTGCGGTTGAAGGAGGCGGGCAAGCTGGGGTTCGAGCGGGCGCTGGTGCCCGCGGCAATGACCGGGGAGAAGGGCGGGTTGACGCTGTCCGGTTTCAAGACGCTGGCCGGCTTCGTTGACCATATGCTGGGGCGCGGGTAGCGAGAGGACCTGACCACAGGAACGGACGGCCACGACCTTGACCGCGCTCGATATCATCGTCCTGCTCGCCGTGATCGGATCGGCGGTGCTGGGCTTTTCCCGCGGGTTCGTGACCGAGGTGCTGTCGCTGTTCGCCTGGGTGGCGATCGTGGCCGCGCTCAAGCTGTTCCATATCCCGCTGGCCCAGGCGCTGACCGGCATGGTCGGCACCGTATCGGGCGCGGCGGTGCTGGCCTTTGCGATCCTGGCGGGCACCACCTATTTCGGGGGCAAGCTCGTCGCGCGGATGATCGGCGAGCGGACGCGAACCTCGGTACTGGGGCCGGTCGACCGGGCGCTGGGCTTCGGCTTCGGCGCGCTCAAGGGCCTGATCCTGGCGAGCCTGCTGTTCCTGGTCGTCGCCCTGCTGGTCGATACCGTCGGCGGCGGGCCGGCGCGGCGGCCCGAATGGATGGCGACGAGCCGCACCTATCCGCTGCTCAACGCCACCAGTGCGGGGATCGCGGATTTCGTCGACCGGCGCCGCCGCGGGCTGCCGGTCTTTGGGGCGGCGACCGCGCCGGCCCCGTCCAACATAGGCGATCCTGCCCCATGAACGCGCCCCTCTACAATGCCGAGATCCTGCGGCTGGCGACCAGCATTCCCCATCACGAGCGCCTGACCGACCCGATGGGCACGGCCGAGAAGCGCTCCCCCATCTGTGGCAGCCGGGTGACGGTGGACGTGAATGTCGACGACGATGGCCGGGTGACCGAGCTGGGGATGCTGGTCCGCGCCTGCGCGCTGGGCCAGGCATCCTCGTCGCTGCTCGCCGCGCAGATACTGGGCCGGACGCCTGCCGAACTGGCGACGGCGCGCGATGCGCTGGGCGCATGGCTGGCGGCGGGAGAGGGTACGCCGCCGGAATGGCCGGGGCTCGCGGTGTTCGAGCCGGCGCTCGGCTATACCGCGCGGCATGCCTCGATCCGGCTGGCCTTCGAGGCGGCGGCGGATGCCGCGGCCGATGCCGCCGCCCGGCTGCCCGTGCGCTGATGCACGCAGAGGTTTCGCTGCTGCGCGACGGCGCGATCCTGCTCGGGTTCGGCCTAAGCTTCGTGCTGCTGTTCCGGCGACTGGGGCTGGGTGCGACGCTGGGTTATCTGGTGGCGGGTGCCGTGGTCGGGCCGCACCTGCTGGGGCTGGTCGGCGATGCCGAGACCAAGATGGGCATCGCCGAAATCGGCATCGTCCTGCTGCTGTTCATCGTCGGGCTGGAGTTGAAGCCGAGCCGCTTGTGGCGGATGAAGGAGGAGATTTTCGGACTGGGGCTGATCCAGGTCGTCGCCTGCGGACTGGCGATCACCGGCATCGTGCTGCTCGCCAAATTCTCGCCGGAGGCGGCGCTGGCCCTCGGCCTGCCGCTGGCGCTGTCCTCTACCGCGCAGGTGCTGCCGATGCTGCAATCGTCGGGGCGGCTGCGCACCCCCTTTGGCGAGCGGGCCTTCTCGATCCTGTTGTTCCAGGACCTGTCGATCGTGCCGCTCATCACCATCGTGGCGGCGATGTCGCGCAACCCGGCGGATCATGCCGGGCCGCCCGGATGGATATTGGCGCTGCAGACGGTAGCGGCGATCGTCGGGCTGATCCTGGCCGGGCGCTTCCTGCTGCGCCCGCTGTTCCGCCTGATCGGCAACTGGAACGAACGCGAGATGTTCGTGTTCGCCGGGCTGTTCACCGTGATCGCCAGCGCCGCGGTGATGGAACTGCTCGGGCTTTCCACTGCGCTCGGCGCCTTTATCGCCGGGGTGATGCTGGCCGACAGCCCGTATCGGCACGAGCTGGAGGCCGATGTCGAGCCGTTCCGCTCGATCCTGCTCGGCCTGTTCTTCCTGGCGGTGGGGATGATGCTGGACCTGCCCGCCATCGCCGAGCGTCCCCTGTTCGTGGCGGCGATGGCGGCGGCGCTGATCGTGACCAAGGCGGGCGTCATCTTCCTGATCGGACTGGCGTTCCGCATGAAGTGGCGGCAGGCGTTCGCGCTGGGCCTGTTGATGAGCCAGGGCGGCGAATTCGGCTTCGTGCTGTTCGCGCAGGCGCAGAACGGGTTCCTGATCGCATCCGAGGCGGCCAGTCTGTTCGGCGCGATCATCACGCTGTCGATGGCGACCACGCCGTTCCTGATGGCCGCCACCCGGCGCATCCGCGAGGAGCCGGTGATCGCCGGCGGCGAGCGCGACGGCCCCGTGACCGATGGCGCCAATGCGCTGGTCGTCGGCTATGGCCGTTTCGGCCAGACGGTGGCGCAGATGCTGATCGCGCAGGACATTCCTGTCACGCTGATCGACCGCGATACCCAGATGATCGACATCGCCGCCGATTTCGGCGCCAAGGTCTATTATGGCGACGGCACGCGGCTGGACCTGTTGCGACAGGCGGGTGCGGCGGAGGCGGAGCTGATCCTGTTCTGTCTGGACGACGATCAGATCACCGCCGACCTATTGGAAAACGTCCATGCCGCCTTTCCGAACGCGACCATTCTTGTTCGCGCCTATGACCGCCGGGCCTTGCTGAAGCTGAAGGGGAGTCCGGCGGCCTATGTCGTTCGCGAAGTGCTGGAATCGGCCGTCAAGATGGCGCGGCTGGCGCTGACCAGCCTGAAGGTCGACATCGGCGAGATCGACCGGACCGAGGCGATGTACCGCGCCCGCGACAAGGAGCGGCTGGCCGCGCAATATGCCAGCGGCGACCTGCGCGCGGCCAGCGACCGGATCATCGTGCAAGGCGAACGGGAAGGGGCGTAATGGGCTGGATTGCGATACTGGCGGCATTGTCCGGTGCCGTTGCGGTGGCCGCGGGGGCGTTCGGGGCACACGGGGCCGAGGGCAAGGCGGTCGAGTGGCTGAAAACCGGATCGCATTATCAACTCGTCCATGCCGTGGCGGCGCTGATCGCACTCCGGCTGGATGCTCGGGGACCGGCAGTGACCTTCGTGGTGGGCGGCGCGATCTTTGCCGGCACGCTTTACCTGATGGCGATCGGGGGCACGCGCTGGCTTGGTGCGGTCACTCCGATTGGCGGGGCGGCGTTGATCGTCGGATGGCTGTGGCTGGCGTGGAGCGTGCGCGGCTGATCGGGGTAGTTGAGAGGCCCACGGCGATGGTCTAGGGACCCGTGCCATGGCCGACCCATTCTATATCACCACCGCGATCCATTATCCCAACGGGAAGCCGCATATCGGCCATGCCTATGAGATGATCGCCGCCGACGCGATCGCGCGCTTCCAGCGGCAGGCGGGCCGCGATGTGCTGTTCCAGACCGGCACCGACGAGCATGGCCTGAAGATGGCGCAGGCCGCGCGTGCACGCGGGCTGGCGACGCGCGACTTCGCGGACGAAATGTCGAGCCATTTCCATGTCATGGCCGACCGCCTGAACATTTCCTACGACCGGTTCATCCGCACGGTCGACACCGACCATTATGCCGCCAGCCAGGCGATCTGGCAGGCGATGTCGGACAAGGGCGACCTGTATCTGGATCGTTACGAGGGCTGGTATTCGGTCCGCGACGAGGCGTTCTACGACGAGGCGGAACTGAGCGCGGGCGAGGATGGCACCAAGCTGTCGCCGCAGGGCACGCCGGTGGAGTGGACCGCGGAGGAAACCTGGTTCTTCCGCCTGTCCAAATATCAGCAGCCGCTGCTCGACCTCTATGCCGCCAATCCCGACTTCATCCGGCCGGAAAGCCGGCGCAACGAGGTGATGCGCTTCGTGGAGGGTGGCTTGTCCGACCTGTCGGTGTCGCGGACCAGCTTCGACTGGGGCGTTCCGGTGCCCGGCAGCCCCGGCCATGTCATGTATGTGTGGGTCGATGCGCTCACCAACTACCTGACCGGCACCGGCTATCCCGACAGGAACGGCGAACGATCGCGTTTCTGGCCGGCGGACCTGCACCTGATCGGCAAGGATATCGTGCGGTTCCATACCGTCTATTGGCCCGCCTTCCTGATGTCGGCGGACATTCCGCTGCCCCGGTCGGTGTTCGGGCACGGCTTCCTGCTTCATCGCGGCGAGAAGATGTCGAAGTCGGTCGGCAACGTCGTCGATCCGGGCGAGCTGGCCGACGCGTTTGGGGTCGACGCACTGCGCTACTTCTTCCTGCGCGAAGTGAGTTTCGGACAGGACGGTTCCTATTCGGCCGAGGCGATCGTGACGCGGGTGAACGCCGAACTGGCCAACAGCTTCGGCAATCTGGCGCAGCGTACCTTGTCGTTCATCGCCAAGAACCTGGACGGTGCTTTGCCGGAGGCCGGGCGCGCGGAAGACATGGACGGCGCGTTGATCGAGGAGGTGGTGGTCGCCTGTGCAGGCCTGCGCACCGCATTCGACGACCTGATGCTGAGCCAGGGGATCGAGGCATGGATGCGCGGTGTCTATGCCTGCAACCAGTATATCGACACCGCCGCGCCATGGGCGCTGCGCAAGACCGATCCGGAGCGGATGCACGCGGTGCTGCGCACGCTGGTCCGCGCGATCCGCATGCTGGCGATCGCGATCCTGCCGGTGGTGCCGGTGGCGGCGGGCAAGGTGCTGGACCAGTTGGGTGCCGAGGCGCGCGACCACGCCGCGATCGACGATGACGGCTGGTACGACGCGCATGCCGCCAGCGGCTTCCGCCTGGCGCCGCCGACCCCGGCCTTTCCGCGGCTGGAGATGCCGGCGGAGGCGGCTGCCTGATGCTGGCCGACAGCCACTGCCACCTGAACTACAAGGGCGTCGCCGAGCAGCAGGGCGAGGTGTTGGCCCGCGCCCGGGCGCGCGGCGTCACCGCGATGCTCAACATCTCGACCCGCGAAAGCGAGTGGGATGCGGTGATCGCGACCGCCGAGCGCGAGCCGGATGTCTGGGCGTCGGTGGGCATCCACCCGCATGAGGCGGATCAGCACGGCCATGTCGATACGGCCCGGCTGGTCGCGCGCGCCGCGCACCCCCGCGTGGTGGGGATCGGCGAAAGCGGGCTCGATTATTACTACGACCATAGCGACCGGGCCCGGCAGCAGGCGAGTTTCCGGGCGCACATCGCGGCCTGTCGCGAGACGCAGTTGCCGCTGATCGTCCACACCCGCGATGCCGAGGAGGATACGATCGCGATTCTGGGCGAGGAGATGGGGAAGGGGGCCTATCCCGGCGTCATCCACTGCTTCACCGCCAGCGGCGACTTTGCCGACAAGGCGATGGCGCTCGGTTTCTACATCTCGATCTCCGGCATCGTGACGTTCAAGAACGCCAGGGATCTGCAGGACACCGCGAAGCGTCTGCCGCAGGACCGCTTGCTGATCGAGACGGATGCGCCGTTCCTCGCGCCCGTGCCGCATCGGGGCAAGCAGGGGGAGCCGGCCTTCGTTGCCGATACCGCGGCGTTCCTGGCCGATCTGCGCGGCGAGGATGTCGCGGCGCTGACCCGGACCACGGCGGAGAATTTCCACCTCCTGTTCGCAAAGACGCGCGCGTGAAGATCCGCATCCTCGGCTCCGGCACGTCGTCGGGCGTGCCGCGGATCGGAAACGAATGGGGCGACTGCGACCCGGCCGAACCACGCAATCGGCGGACGCGGGCCTCCGCGCTGGTCGAACATGGCGACACCCGCATCCTGATCGACACCAGCCCCGACATGCGCGCCCAGTTGCTGGCCGCGAATGTCGGCCGGGTCGATGCGGTCATCTGGACGCACGACCATGCCGATCACTGCCACGGCATCGACGATCTGCGCCAGATATTCCATCAGCTGGGTCATCCCGTGCGCGGGCTGGCGCGCGCCGATACGCGGCAGACGCTGGAGGCGCGCTTCGCCTATGTCTTTCATGGCAAGCGCGGCTATCCGCCGACCGCGACGATCGAGGAGCTGCCGGACGCGATCACGATCGGCGACATCAGCGTGCGCATCGTCGATCAACCGCATGGCGGGACGCGCTCGGCCGGGCTTCGCTTCGAAGCGGATGGCAAGAGCATCGGCTATGCCACCGATTTCCATGAGCTGACGGCTGCGATGGCGGCGCTATATACCGGACTGGACGTGTGGGTGGTCGATGCGCTGCGCCGCTGGCCGCATCCCTCGCATCCCGAGCTGTCCGCAGTGCTGGGCTGGGTCGAGACATTGCGGCCGCGCGAGGCCGCGTTGATCCATATGGACCAGACGATGGATTATGCGACGTTGTGCGCCGAACTGCCGCCGGGGGTGCAGCCGGGCTATGACGGGCTGGAACTGGTCGCGTGAGCGACGACCGGGTCGCCAATATCCTCCTGTACGGGATCATGCTGATCCTGCCGCTGTCCGCGCTGATCGTGCGGCGTCCGAAACTGGGGCCGACCCTGAAGATGGCGGCGGCGTGGGTCGGTATCTTCGCGCTGGGCCTGATCCTGGTCAGCCAGCGTCACCATGTGACGGACCTGTTCACCGACCAGCGTGTCGAAGGCATGCAGACCCGCATCCGCATGGGCGACGATGGTCATTTCCATGCCGATGTGTCGGTCAACGGCGTGACCCGTTCGATGCTGATCGACAGCGGGGCTACGATCACCGCCTTGTCAGAAGCTACGGCGCGTGCCGCGGGGCTCGATCTGGAGGAAAGCCCGTTTCCGCGCATGCTGCAGACCGCAAACGGCCCGGTGGCGGCGCGAACGGCGACAGTGGAAACGATGACGGTGGGCAGCATCACCACGCGCGACCTAAGCGTCGTCGTATCGCCGGCATTCGGCGATCAGGATGTGCTTGGCATGAACTTCCTGTCGCGGCTGGGATCATGGTCGGTGGAAAAGGGTGAGCTGATACTGACCCCGGAAAAATCGTCCTAGTTTTACATAATATATATTATCGGTCGCTACGATCCGCGACGTTTGAGGAGGGCAAATGCACTCCCCCAGTTGCTGAATACATCACGATGCCGGATGGCAGCGCAACGCCGAAGCACCGTGGCTCACGCAGCCGGCAAGATCGCCAATTGCCTGGCCACCAGCGGTGCCACCCGATCCGCCATGCGACCGACGCCGACCGCATTGGGATGCACCCCGTCGGGCAGCATCAGCTGGCGATTGCCGATCACGGCTTGCAGGATGAACGGGTCCAGCACGGCGTCATGCTCGCGCGCAAGGTCGGGCCAGATGCGGTTAAAGCGATAGGCGAAATCCGGTCCGAGGTTGGGCGGTGCCATCATGCCGGTGAGGATGACCGGAATACCTCGCCGCGCCAGTTCCTCCAGCATGGCCGCCATGTTCGCGCGCGTTTCGGCCGGGTCGACCTGACGCAGCACGTCATTGCCGCCCAGACCGAGTAGCACCAGATCGGGCGGCGTCTTCAGCCGATCGAGGGTATAGGCCAGCCGACGCCGTCCGCCGGCGGTGGTGTCGCCCGACACGCCGGCATTCACCACCGTCGCATCGATCCCCTGCCCGCGCAGCCGCGCCTGGACCGCATCGGGCAGGCTCTCGCCGCGCTTCAGGCCATATCCCGCATACAGGCTGTCACCGAAGGCCAGCACCGTGCGCTTCGGCCCGGACACCGGCAGGGCCGCCGCAGCCGTCGGCGCCGGGGTCGCGACGTTGGTGACCGGCAGCGCCTCGTCGCGCTGCGCATCGCAGGCCGACAGCAGCGCGGCTTGGATAAGCGCGGCGCCTGCCACATATGGCGTCTTCGTCATCTTTATTCTGGATTCCCCGAAAACATGGTCGCACGCGATATGGTCATCCGGGCCGCGGATGTAAGGCTGACGCTTGGCGGCGCGGCGCCGGTCGAGATACTGAAGGGTATCGACCTTGCGGTCGCGGACGGCGAGAGCCTGGCGCTGCTCGGGGCATCGGGTTCGGGCAAATCGTCGTTGATGGCGGTTCTGGCCGGGCTGGAGTGCGCGACCTCCGGCCGCGTCGAGGTGGCGGGCACCGACTTCGGCACGCTGGACGAGGATGGTCTGGCGATCGCACGGCGCGGCCGGATCGGCATCGTGCTTCAGGCCTTCCATCTTTTGCCGACGATGACGGCGCTGGAGAATGTCGCGGTGCCAATGGAATTGGCCGGCGAGCGCGACGCCTTCGCCCGTGCCGAGGCGGAACTCGCCGCGGTCGGATTGTCCAACCGGCTGGACCATTATCCCGCACAGCTTTCGGGTGGCGAGCAGCAGCGCGTCGCCATCGCCCGCGCACTCGGCCCCCGTCCCCGCATCGTCTTCGCCGACGAGCCGACGGGCAATCTCGACGCAGCCACCGGCGCGCGCGTGATGGATCTGTTGTTCGACCGTCGCGCCGCCACGTCAGCGACCCTGGTCATCATCACCCATGATCCCGCCCTTGCCCGGCGTTGCGACCGGGTGATCGAACTGGCTGATGGGCGGATCGCGGCGTGAGCAGCTGGGCGCTGGCCTGGCGGCTCGCACGGCGTGAGGTGTCGGCGCGGTTCCGGGGACTGCGCCTGCTGTTGCTGTGCCTGTTTCTGGGGGTGGGCGCGCTGGCGGCGATCGGCAGTCTGGGCGAGGCGATCGGCGGCGAGCTTGCCGCGCGTGGGCGAGTGCTGCTCGGCGGCGATCTGGAATTTTCGGTGTCGCAGCGTCTGGCCGAGCCGTCGGAGCAGGCGGCGATGCGGGCGATCGGACGGGTGTCGGAGACCATCCGGATGCAGTCGATGGCGGTCACCGCTGCTGGTGCCACCGCTCCCGTTCAGTTGAAGGCGGTCGATACTGCCTATCCGCTTTACGGCCGGCTCACCCTGGGCGATGGGCGCACGGCACGGGCACCGGCAGGTGATGAGGTCTGGATCGGACGGGCGTTGGCCGAGCGGCTGCTGGTGCGCCCCGGCGACACCCTGCGTTTCGGCACTGCGGGCTTTCGGGTCGGGGGGATCATCGCCGACGAGCCGGATCGGCTTGGCGAGGGCTTCACGCTCGGCCCCGTCGCGATCATCGCACACGCAGGGCTGGATCGCACCGGCCTGATCCAGCCGGGCAGCCTGTATGACACGCGATACCGCATCGCCAGCGCCGGCGATCCGGCAAGCGCCGTCCGGCGGTTCGAGCGTCGTTTCCCCACCGCGGGCTGGGAAACCCGCACCCGCGACCGTGCCTCGCCCGGCGCCAGCCGCTTCATCGCGCGCATGGGCGAGTTCCTGACGCTGGTCGGGCTTGCGGCGCTGGTCATCGCCGGGATCGGCGTCGGCAACGGCGTCACCTCCTATCTCGATGCGCGGCGCCAGAATATCGCGATGCTGAAGGTGCTGGGCGCGACATCGGGCATGGTGGCGCGCATATATCTGCTGCAGGTCCTTGCCGTCGCCGGGGTCGGCATCCTTCTGGGCCTGACCGCCGGCATCGTCGCGGTGCCGCTAGTCGGCATGGCGGTGGGCGCGGTGCTGCCGGTCGCGCCGGGACTGACCCTTGCGCCCGCCGCGCTCGCGCTGGCCGCGGCCTATGGCCTGTTGATCGCACTCGCCTTTTGCGCAGCGCCGCTGGTCGCCGCCGGGCGCGTGCCGGCCGCGGCATTGCTGCGCGGCGCGCTGGATGCACGGGCCGGCGGCGGATGGCGTGGCCGCCTCTGGGCGGTGGCGGCGGGTATCCCCGTTGCGGTGCTGGCCCTGCTGACCACCGATCGCCCTGTCTTTGCCGCGGCCTTCCTCGGGGCCACGGCAGCGACACTGGCCGCGCTGGTGGGCATCGGCACCGTGATCCGGATGGCGGCGGCACGCCTGCCCCGCCCCCGCAGGCCGCTCGCCCGGCTTGCGCTTGCCG
Organism: Sphingomonas carotinifaciens; assembly: GCF_009789535.1. Classification (NCBI taxonomy): domain Bacteria; kingdom Pseudomonadati; phylum Pseudomonadota; class Alphaproteobacteria; order Sphingomonadales; family Sphingomonadaceae; genus Sphingomonas; species Sphingomonas carotinifaciens. The sequence continues at coordinate 2,369,373 of NZ_WSUT01000005.1, forward strand.
CGCTCCACCGGCCGGGGTCGCGAACCGTGTCGCTGGTCGTCGCGCTCGGTCTTGGCCTGACCTTGTTCGTGCTGCTCGCCAGCATCCGCACCAGCATCGACGGCAATATCCGTCGCTCGGTGCCGGAGCGCGCCCCTGCCCTGTTCGCGCTCGACGTGCCACCCGATCGCGAAGGCGAGTTCCGACGCACCGTCATCGCGGTGGCCCCCAAAGCCGTCATTGCCACCGTTCCGCTGATGCGCGGGACGATCACCGGCTATGGCACGACCCGCGTCGCCAATCTGGCGACGATTCCGGAGGGGGCCTGGGCGCTGCGCGGCGAGCGCGGCCTGACCTTCGCGACCACCCTGCCCGCAGGCAGCACGCTGACGGCGGGACGATGGTGGAACGCGGCGGAGGCACGACAAAGCCTCGTCTCGATCGACACGCGTCTTGCCGAGGCATTGAAGCTGAAGATCGGCGATCCGCTGACCATTTCGGTTCTGGGACTGGAGCGCACGGCGCGGATCGCGTCGTTCCGGCGGATCGCTTGGGACACGCTGGGCTTCAACTTCGTGATGGTGTTCTCGCCCGGCGCGCTGGCCGATGTACCGCACAACCTGGCCGCGACGATCGACATGCCCGCGGCCAAGGCGCCGGCGGTGACCAGGGCGCTGCTCCCCCGCTTCCCCTCCACCTCCGTGGTCGAGGTGGGCGGCGTGCTGCAACAGGTGCAGGACGTGGTCAACCAGATGGCGACCGCGATCACTGTTGCCGCCGGCATCGCCGTGCTGGCGGGCATTGCGGTGCTGCTCGGGGCGATCGCCGCTGCCCGCGCAGCACGCACCTATGACGCGGTCATGCTGAAGGTGCTGGGGGCCAAGCGCCGCCAGATATTGCTGGCGCAGGCGATCGAATATGCGGTGCTGGCCGGCATCGTCGGTGCGGTGGCGCTCGTGCTGGGCGTCGGCAGCGGCTGGTTCGTGGTGACGCAGGTGTTCGGGTTCGACTGGATGCCTGACTGGATCGTGATCCTGGCGACACTGGCGGGTGGCGCGGTGGTAACGATCGGCATCGGCATTGCCGGAACGCTGCCGGTGCTGCGGGCCCGGCCTGCCGCATCGCTCCGGGCCTTGTAGCGACGTTTCAACCATTTGCCGTCGGAACCCGAGATGGGGTTCGATGGTCCAGCCTTATCCCTGGAGGTGCCGATGCCCTATTCCGTTCCCTACACCGCCGATGCCGCCCGCTACGATCAGGGCATGCCCTATCGCCGGACCGGGCGCAGCGGCCTGAAACTGCCCGCGATCAGCCTGGGCCTATGGCAGAATTTCGGCGGTGACGACGTGTACGAAGTCGGCCGTGCCATCCTGCGACGGGCATTCGATCGCGGCGTCACCCATTTCGATCTCGCAAACAATTACGGCCCGCCCTATGGCTCGGCGGAAGCAAATTTCGGGCGTATATTCGCCTCCGACTTCCGCACCCACCGCGACGAACTGGTCATCTCGTCCAAGGCGGGATGGGACATGTGGCCCGGCCCGTACGGCGATATCGGCTCGTCCAGGAAATATCTGATCGCAAGCTGCGACCAGAGCCTGAAGCGGATGGGTCTCGATTATGTCGACATCTTCTACTCGCACCGGGTGGACCCGGACACGCCGCTGGAGGAAACCATGGGTGCGCTGGCGCAGCTCCACCGGCAGGGCAAGGCGCTGTATGTCGGCATATCCTCCTACGACCCCGGCCTGACCCGGCGCGCCGCGGCGATCCTGGCGGAAGAGCGCGTGCCGCTGTTCATCCATCAGCCGAGCTATTCGATCCTCAATCGCTGGATCGAGCGCGACCTGCTGGCAACGCTGGACGATCTGGGCACCGGCTGCATCGCCTTCTCGCCGCTGGCGCAGGGGATGCTCACGTCGAAATATCTCGGTGGCGTGCCCAAGGACGCCCGCGCCAGCCGTGGTGGATCGCTGTCCACGCAGTTGCTGAGCGAGCAGAACCTGGCATCGATCCGCCAGCTGAACGACATCGCGCATACCCGCGGCCAGACGCTGGCACAGATGGCGATCGCCTGGGTGCTGCGCGATCCCCGGGTCACCTCCGCGCTGATCGGCGCGCGGACCGTCGATCAGCTCGACGATTCGCTGAAAGCCGTCGACCGCCTCGATTTTACGGCCGAGGAGCTGTCGGCGATCGACGACGCCGCGGCGGATGGCGGCATCAACCTGTGGGCGGGGTCGTCCGACACCGTCGACCTGCCTGCCGCACAGGGTATACCCGCCTCCTGAGCGGGGGCGTTCAGGCCGCGACCGGCATGCAGGCCGGTCCGGCCGGCGCCGACGCCTTGTAGGTCAGCACGAACTCCTGATGTCCCAGCGCTTCGGACTTGGTCTGTGCGCCGGCGGACACCGCCGCGATCAGCGACACGATCTCGGCCCCGACCTCGTCCAGCGTCGCCCGGCCTTCCAGGATACGGCCGGCATCAACGTCCATGTCGCCTTCCATCCGGCGATAGGTTTCCGGGTTCGCGCATACCTTGATCACCGGCGAGATCGCGGACCCGACCACCGATCCGCGGCCGGTGACGAACAGGTTGATATGCGCCCCGCATGCGATCAGCTCGCCGATCTCGGCATTGTCGACGATGTTGGGGAAGCCGAACTTGGGATCGCCCGGCGGCACCACGTCGAGCAGGTACAGCCCCGGTCCCGGCGCCTGTTCGGCGGGCAGGATCACCCCATCGATGACGCGGCTGCCCGACTTGGCATAGGCGCCGGCAGACTTCTCCTCCTGGCTGGACAGGCCGCCCTCGGCATTGCCGGGCGCGAAGCTGCCATAGCCCATCGCGCGGTAATAGCGCTCAGCCTGCTGGACGGACGCGATCAGCGCGTCGGCCACCGCCGGGTTGGCCGCGCGCTCGGCCATATGGCCCTCGCAACCAATCATCTCGCCGGTTTCCTCGAAGATGCAGGTCGCACCGGCATCGACCAGCGTATCGAAGGCACGGCCCACTGCCGGATTGCCGGTGATACCGCTCGTCCCGTCGGAGCCGCCACAGATCGTGCCGACCACCAGTTCGGACATCGCCATCGGCACCCGTACCGCCTGCGCGTCGGCGATCGCGCCGACGCGTGCCACCGCCGCCAGCCCGGCATCGATCGCGCCGCGCGTGCCGCCCGATTGCTGGATCACCACCGTCTCGACCGGGCGGCCATTCTCCTGTGCGTGGCGCGCCAGCGCCTCGCGGTTGAAGCTCTCGCAACCCAGCGACATCAGCACCACGCCACCGACATTGGGATGGACGATCAGCGCCTTCATCATCGCCAGCGCATAGTCGTTGGGGTAGCAGCCGGGAAAGCCGATCAACTGCACCCGCGGATCATCCACCTTGTCCACGATGCGGCGCGCGACATGGTGCGCGCATTCCACCAGATAGACGACGACGATGGCGTCGCGAATGCCCTTGCGCCCGTCGGCACGCAGCCATGCCTCGATCATGCTTGGTCTCCCGCCGCGTCACGCAGATGTGCCGGCATGTAATCGCTTTTCATGTTGTGCATATGGACCCACCCGCCGGGATCGGCCGCTGCCGTCATAGATCCGATCGGCATCCCGTATTTCAAGACCTTGTCACCCGGATTGAGCGCAAACAGCGCCAGCTTGTGGCCGATCGGCACGGCTTGCGTCACGCTCAGCGTCTGGCCCTCCACGACGAAGCTCTCTCCTGCCTCTACCGACCGGCAGCAGACGACGACATTGTCGCTGGGCGACAGACGGATGGCGGCCGGCGGGGTCATGCGGTGGTCTCCTTGGTGGTGGCGGGGATCGGCGCGTCGGCGCGCAACAATCCCTCATGGCGCAATTCGGCCCAGAAATCGGCGGGGATCGCCGCGCGGTACAGGTCCATCGTCTGGTCGACGCGCGCCGCGCTGCCGAGCCCCGGAATGACGCTGGCGACGCTCGGATGCGCCAGCACGAACTGCAACGCAGCAGCAGGCAGGCGCACGCCGTGGCGGTCGGCCACCGCCTCGATCCCGCGCACCCTGGCGATCACCGCGTCCGACGCCGGGCCATAATCATGGTGCAGCACCCCGCCCCCCTTCGTCCCCGTGGCCAGGATGCCGCTGTTATAGGGCCCACCGATCACGATCGACGTGCCGGCCGTGGCACAGGCGGGTAGCAGCATGTCCAGCGCATCCTGTTCCAGCAGCGTGTAGCGCCCGGCCAGCAGGATCGCGTCCAGCGGCATTTCGCGCATCACGTCCAGGCACACCGCGATCTCGTTGACGCCGATGCCGAAGCCCGCGATCGCACCCTCGTCCCGCAACCGGGCCAGCGCCTTGAGGCCGCCGCCGCGGGTCAATTGCTCCCAATATTCCCCGGCTGCATCGCCATGCGTGTAGCCGCCGATATCGTGGACATACAGCAGGTCCACCCGCCCCAGCCCGAGCCGTTGCAGGCTGTGCTCATGGCTGCGCAGGATGCCGTCATGGCTGTAGTTGTAGCGCATCCGGAAGGGCATTGGCGAGCGGAAGCCGTCACGCTCCCGGTCGTCGGTGATGCTGGCATCCGGGTCCATCAGCCGCCCGACCTTGGTCGATACCACCACGTCCGCGCGGGTGCGCACCGCGTCGCCCACCCGTCGTTCGGACAGGCCCCGCCCGTAATGCGGTGCGGTATCGACATAGGTCATGCCGGCATCCAGCGCCGCCTCGATCGCGGCCCGCGCATCGGCGTCGGCGACCGGGTGATATAGATTGCCGAGCGAAGCCGCGCCGAACCCCAGTTCAGTCACGGTCAGCCCGGTACGTCCCACCGTCCGGCGAGCGATATCGTTCACAGCGTCAGTCCCAATCGGTAAAGGGTGTTGGCGTTGCGACCCCACAGGTCACGTCGCTCATCCTCGGAGAAATCGGCGAGCAGCGCCTCATAGGCGCCCAGCGTCTCGTCCATCGTCGCGAACAGCCGGTCGGTGGGAAAATTGCTTGCCACCATCACCCGGCGGGTGCCGAAGCGGTCGATCATCTCGCGTACGATGTCGGCAAAGGGTGCGCCGACGAAACTTGCGCCGGACAGCTTGATCGACACATGCGGCATCGCCGCCAGCCGCGTGATGCCGTCGCGCCACGCCTCCAGCCCGTCCGCGACGATCGGCAACGCCAAATGGTCGACGATCACCGGCGTGTCGGGGTGGAGCGCCGCCACCTCCGCCATGCCGGTCAGCTGCGGCGGAAAGCCATGATAGTCGAAGCTGAGGCCATGGCGCGCCAGCAGCGCGTAACCCCGCCGCCACGCATCGTCGCGCGTCAGGTCGTATGGGTGCGCCGCCCGCCCCGGGTCGGTCGGATGCCAGTTCACCATGTGGCGAATGCCGCGAACCCGCGCATGGCCGGCGTGAAAGGCCAGTTTCGCCTCCACCTCCGGATCGTCCAGCGCGACATAGGCGACCATGGCGGTGGGCAGCCCGGTATCGGCGGCAAGCTCGTCCAGCCACCGCGTCTCGCCCGCCGCATCGCCCGGATGCGCCCCGGCCTCGACATGCACGGCCCCGACGACGTTCCACGCAGCCGCCTCGCGCACATAGTCGGCCGGCAGGTAGCTGTCCGCGATCGGCGCCTTGTCCGCCTCGTCCAGCCACGGATAGCGCAGCCGCCCCCGATCCCACATGTGCAGGTGTGCATCCACGAAGGGCGGCCGCGTCGTCATGCGCGTCAGTCCGCCGCCGTCCAGGCGACCACGTCCTGCCGCTGTTCGCCCAGCTTCTCGATACCCAGTTCCACCACGTCGCCGGCCTTCAGATACCACGGCTCCGGCTTCTGCCCCAGGCCGACGCCCGGCGGCGTGCCGGTGGTGATGACGTCACCGGGCTCCAGCGTCATGAACTGCGACAGATAGGCGATGATCTGCGCCACGCCGAAGATCATGGTGCGGCTGTGGCCGTCCTGTACGCGCTTGCCGTTCACCGACAGCCACATCGACAGGTCCTGCGGGTCGCCTACCTCGTCGGCGGTGACCAGCCAGGGGCCGATCGGGCCAAAGGTCGGAAAGCCCTTGCCCTTGTCCCACGTCGCGCCGCGCTCGATCTGCCAGTGGCGCTCCGACACGTCGTTGATGACGCAATATCCCGCGACGTGATCAAGGGCATCGGCCTCCGCGACATGGGTGGCGCGCTTGCCGATCACCACGCCCATCTCGACCTCCCAGTCGGTCTTCTTGGAATCCTTGGGGATCACGATCGGATCGTTCGCCCCCTGAATGCAGCTTACCCATTTCTGGAACACCACCGGCTCCTCCGGGATCGGCAGGTTCGATTCCGCGGCATGGTCGGCGTAGTTCAGGCCGATGGCGACGAAATGGCGGGTCCCCGTCACGCAGGCGCCGTAGCGCTGCTCGCCCTCGACCAGCGGCAGGCTCGCCGGGTCGATTGCAGCCAGCCGCTTGAGCGAGTCCGCGCCCAGCGCATCGGGGCCGATGTCGCCGACATGCGCGGACAGGTCGCGGATGCGGCCATCCGCATCGATCACACCGGGACGCTCCGCACCGGGAGCACCGAACCGACAAAGCTTCATATCGAATACCTTCGCAAAACTGCAGAAAAGATCAGGCCATGCACCAGCCGCCGTCGATGACGTGCAGCTGCCCGGTGGTGTACGCGCTTTCGTCGGACGCCAGGTACAGCGCCAGCGCCGCCACCTCGTCCGCGGTGCCCAGCCGGCCGAGCGGCTGGCGGGCGATGAACGCCGCCCGCGCCCCCGCCTCGTCCCCGGTCGCGGCCAGCCGCTCGTCCAGCGACGGCGATTGCACGGTGCCCGGGCAGATCGCGTTGCAGCGGATCTTGTCGCCGACATAATCGACCGCCACGGACCGGGTGATCCCCGCCACCGCCGCCTTGGACGCGCAATAGGCGAAGCGGTTCGCCACGCCGATCACCGGCCCCGCGACTGAGGCCATGTTGATGATCGACCCCCCGCCCCTCGCGATCATACCGGGCAGCAGCGCCGTCAGCATATGGGTGATCGCATGGACGTTCAGGTCGAACGACAGGCGATAGCCGGCATCCTGGCTGTTCAGCAGCGTGCCGGCATCGACATAGCCCGCGCAATTGAACAGCACGTCGACCTCGCCCGCCTCGGCACCAAACGCGGCAATGGCCGCCGCATCGGTCAGGTCCAGCAGCCGCGTCTCGCACCCCGTCAGGGTCGCCAGCGCGTCCGCATTGCGATCGACCGCGACGACGCTGGCGCCTTCCTGTGCGAAGCGTTCCGCCGCCGCCCGGCCGATACCCTGCCCGGCGCCGGTGACGATCGCACGCTTGCCCTTCAACCTGTCCACTCTGCTACTCCTGCTTTGTCTCTCAGCCGGCCCTGGCCGACCCGCGGCCGACGATGATCGCGAAGGCCAGCACCACCGCGAAGCTCGCCGCCGACACCAGCACCGCATGGGTGATCCCCGCCAGATCGGATACCAGCCCCATCAGCGCGGTCAGCCCGGCGCCGCCGATGATCGCCATCACGATCAGCGAGGCTCCGATCCGGCGCAGCGGCCCCAGGCCGTCGATGCCGATCGCAAAGATCGTCGGAAACTGGATCGACATGAAGAAGCTGGAGGCGACCAGCGCATACAGCCCGATCGTGCCGCCGATCAGTCCGGCCACCGCCGCCAGCGCCAGCGAAATGCCCGCGAACAGCGCCAGCAGCCGAACCGGCGCCATCCGCGCCATCAACGCCGCCCCGGCAAATCGCCCGGCCGCGAACAGCACCAGCGACACGAACAGTGCGTCCGCGCCCGCCCGCTCGCCAAACCCGGCATTCGCCTGCGCATAGCGGATCGTGTAGCTCCACAGCCCGACCTGCGCGCCGACATAGAAGAATTGCGCGGCCACCGCCCCGATCAGCCGCGGATGGCGCAGCACATCGGCAAAGCGCCCGCCCTGCGTCGTGTCACCGGCGTCGCGCGGCGGGTTCTTCGGAAAGGCGACGAACAGCGCGGCGACTGCGAACGCCAGCACGATAGCGGCGATCCACATATAGGGGCCGACCACCGCCTGCACCTCGCTGCGGTAAAAGGCTTCGCGCGCCGCGGCGTCCATCGTCACCAGGGCCTGCTCGTCATGCTCGATGCCCGACAGGATGAAGAAGCGCCCGATCAGGATGCCGGTGATCGCACCCAGGGGGTTGGCCGCCTGCGCCCAGTTCAGCCGCCGCGCCGCGGTCGCCGGATCGCCGAGCTCGGTCATCAACGGATTGGCCGAGGTCTCCAGAAAGGCGAGGCCTGCAGCGATCACGAACAGCGCGAGCAGGAACAACTGGTACAGGCTGGCCTGCGCCGCCGGGTAGAAGAGCAATGCGCCCGCCGCATAGAGCATCAGGCCGGTGACGATCGCCGCCTTGTAGCCGAACCGACGCATCACCATCGATGCGGGCACCGCCAGCAGGAAATAGCCGAAATAGAACACCTGCTGCACAAAGCTGGTGCCGAAGTCGGACAGCGTAAACGCCTTGCGAAACTGCGCGATCAGGATGTCGTTCAGGTTGTTGGCGACACCCCACAGGAAGAATAGGCTAACCGTGATGATCAGCGCCGGCAGATAGCGCTGCCCGCGATACGGTGTGGCGCCCGCTTGCGGGGTACCCGCCGCCGTCATGACCGGCATCGCCATCAGCTACGCACTCCCGTCGGGTACGATGCGGATGCCATGAAGGGGCCACGGGATAGATGATGCCGACTATCTCCAACCATGATCGCGCCTCTCCATGATATTTAACTTTTATGCGTGAAAGTTAGCGGGATGTGCGAACCGGCGCAACCCGCTGGCATTCATTCTTCCGCTACGTGTCCCAGCAGTCGCGAGATACGCAGCGTCGCCGCCGCGAGCATCTCGCGGGCCGCATCCACGCCGACCACCTGCGATCCGTCGATCAGTTCCAGGAAGGGAATGGTCAGCGCCGCCATCACCTCGCCGCCAAAGCCGAAGACCGGATAGCTGACGTCCGTTACCCCACGCGCGACCGGGCTTTCCCGCATGTCGCCGCCTTTAGCCCGCACCTCTTCCAGTCGCTTCGACAGCGCTGCCCGGTCGATCTTCGTACCCCGCGCCGCTTCGATCCGGTCGAGCAACCGCTCCGCTGCGGCCGGTGCCGAAAATGCCAGGATCACCTGTCCCGAACAACTGCGCAGCAGGTCGATCGATGCGCCCAGCCGCAATGCGAAGCCGCGCACGCCGGGATTTTCCTCGCGCGCGATCACCAGCCCCTCGGCATGCTTGGCGACCACTAGGTGGCAGGACTGCTCCGTCGCGCGTGCCAGTGCCTGCATCTCGGGCACCGCCGCCGCGGTCAGTTGCCGGGTCGGCGTCGCCCGATACGCGATGTCGAGGAACTTGTAGGTGATCGTATAGCGGTCGGTCACCGGCGATTTCTGGAGATAACCGGCCTCCTCCATCACCACCACGATGCGGAACAATTCGCCCAGCGAGCGCCCGAGCGCGCTGGCCATCTCGCTGGCGAGCAATCCTTGTGGATGGTCCGCCAGCAATTCGATGACGAGGAACGCCTTGTCCAGCGCCGGCGCGGCATAGCTACCCTTGCGTTCCTTTCGCTCCGCCATCGTTGCGCATCCTCCTGCCGTGTCTTTCCTCGGGTAGGCGTTCCGCCGATGCCCCGCAACGACGCTGGTTTGACGGCGCCGGGCCATGTCCATAGTGCCGCCGGGTCAACGGGATGAGGATCGCACATGGCCCAACGCATCTGCTTCGCGCTCGATCTGGTCGACGATGCCGAGCTTATCGCCGCCTATGAGGCCGCGCACGCGCCCGGTGCCGTCTGGCCGGAGGTGGTGGAGGGCATCCGCGCCGCTGGTTACGAGGCGATGGAGATCTGGCGCTTCGGCTCCCGCCTGTTCATGGTCGCGGAGGTATCGGCGGACTGGCCGCGCGCGATCGCCGACCATCTGCGCGCCACCGACGACCGCTGGCAGGCGGCGATGGACCGTTTCCAGCAGCGTATCGCCGGATCGCCGGACAAATGGGCGCCGATGACCCGCATCTTCACGCTGGACGGAGCGTGACACCTCAGCGCGCGGCCGCCGGATCGCCATAGAACAGCCCCCGACCGTCGGTGCCGACATAGACCCGGCCGGCGCGCCGGGGATCGCCCGCGATCACCCGGTATCGCCCGCCCCAGCGATGCGCATCGTCATCGATCCGTGTCCATGATGCGCCGCGATCGGCCGAGCGCCAGATACCTCGCACGCCCCCCAGCGTGCCGATCGCGAACAGATGCTCGCGCCCCAGCCCGAACAGTTCGACCGACAGCGCGCCGCTGGCGGGCACGAAACCGGCCCCGCCGTCGCTGCTGTGGAACAGCCGCGTTCCCGCCTGCAACCACAGGTCGCCGCTGCGCCCCGGCGTCGCGAGCAGCGCGCTCTGCGCCTCGCGCCCCTGTCGTCCTGCCGGCACCAGGTCCTTGGGCAGTCCCCGCCCCGCGACCGGCGCAAAGCTGGCGCCACCGTCACGCGATGCCAGCAAACGTCCACCCTGTGTATCCACGGCCCAGAAGGCGCGCGGATCGACCTTGTCCGCCACCGTGCGCGTCCGGCCGGGCAGGCCGCGCACCGCCTGCCATGATCGGCCGCCGTCGCGCGTCATCTGCGGGATCCGGGTCGAAACCAGCATGGTGGCGCCGTCCGCCGACACGCTGATCGCTGCCTCCCCCATTAGGTCGTCGCGCGCTGGCGGCGCCCCTTGCGGCGGCACCCGGACCGGCACCCAGGTTGCCCCGCCATCCTCCGACCGCCCCAACGACGCATCGCGGGCCCGGTCGACATACAGGCTGCCACTCCGCACGATCACATTCGGCGCCCGCCCGGCATAATCCAGCGTGTTGGTGTTCGACAGATAGGGGTTGATGAAGCTGGGTTCGGGCGAGCGGGTCAGGTCGCGGTGGACGAACCCGGCCAGGTCGCCGAACCCCGACACCAGCGGTGCGCCGCCGGTGGGCGAGATCAGCGTGATGATCGCGGTCTGCTCGATCCCGCGCACCCACGGAGCCCAGTCGATCGCCCCCTTCCCGCTCATCCCCGCCGTCGCATAGACCGTCGCCCCGGTCGTATAGGCGACATGCCCCGCATCGAACGGATCGATCGCCAGGCCGGAGATCCAGTGCCCGAAATCGGCCCCCTTCCCTTCATGCAACAGGAAGGGTGAGGTGGACACGTCACGCCGGCTGCGCGCGCCCATATCCTCCCAATGCGCTCCATCGTCGCGCGTCACCCACAGCGAGTCTCCCGCCCCGCGCCGGTCGATCGTCGACACCGCGACAGTGCCGGGCGCCGACCGGGCCACCGCGACGCCCAGGAAGCCGCCCTCGGCGCCGCTGGTGCGCCAGTCCGGCGGCGTGACGTCACGTCCGCTACCGTCACGGCCATAGCGCCATACCGCGCCCGTCTTGGCGTCGCTCGGCCCGATGCCATCGGAATATCCGACCCACAGCACGCCTCGGCTGTCGACCACACCCTTGGCCGCCAACAAGGGCGGCGCGTCGGCCGCTGTCCAGCTTTTCCCGCCATCGTCGGACCGCCACAAGGCGCCGGCGCCCGTCTGCGCCACGCCGGCCCAAATCCGCTGCGACCGCTTACCCGGCTGCGCGCCCGTCGGATCGATCGCCACGAAGGAGACGCCGCCATGCCCCTCGCGGGCCTTGGGCAGACCAAGACCCTTGACCGGAAAGCCCGGCACCCGGCGCCAGCGCGCGCCCGCATCGTCGCTGCGCCACAAGCCGTCATGCCGCGATCCGAAGAACAAGGTGCGCGGATCGCCCGGGTCCACCGCCAGCCGCTCGCCCAGGCCGCGACCGGGCTCGTTCCCGCCCATCGCGAACGGCACCGGCACCACCCGCCATGTCGCACCGCGGTCCGCGGAGCGCAGGATGGCGGCGGGCTCGCGCGCGTTCATCCCTGCGGCCATATAGACGACGTTCGGGTCGCGCGGGTCGGGGGCGATGCTCTCGATCCCCATATGGCTCGACACCGCATTGTCGTCCTGCAACGGCACCCAGTGCCGGTCCTTCGCGTCCCAGCGATATGCCCCGCCCATATCGGTGCGCAGATAGGCCAGGCCGCGCTCGGCGGGGCTGAAGACGATGTTGGGTGCGTAGCCTCCCGCCCCCACGGTGACGTTGCTCCACCGATATGGCGTCGCCGCCGGCGGTTCGGCCAGCACGCCCGGCGCCGTACCGACAAGCGCCAGCGCGAGCAGGCATGACAGGCGTGATCGAAGCTGCATGGTGATCCCCGTTTACCTCTGAGGCGTGTTTTCCGGCTCCAGCGTCGCCAGCACGACATCGTTGCTGCGCATCTTCACGCGCAGCACATGGCTACCATCGCGCCCGACCTGCACCGTTCGCTGCAACTCCGGCGTATCGCTGGTCAGCGCCTGCAACTCGGCGATCTGCGCGGCGGTCAGCGACCGGGGCGACCCCATCTGCAGATAGCGGGAATGCGCGTCGTTCGCCTGATAGCCGGTACGCCGTACCGCCAACCGGTAGCGCCCCGGCGTCAGGTGCGACAACCGGATCTCCGCATCGGCCGAGGGCGTGGCGGGCAGCAGCTTGGTGAAGAACGGCCGGTTGCTGATCGTCTGCGCCGGTTGCTGCCAGTTCCACAGCAGGACGCCCGTCCGCCCCTTGTCGGTCGTCGCCAATACCTGGTCGTCCGCGCTCGGCACCTCGCGGCCGTGGAGCATGTGGAGATATTTGTACGCGAACCATGCCGGCTTGCGGATGCCCTCGCGGTTCATCAGGCCGAAGCCGCCGTGGAAGGGCGTCGGCGGTGGCCCCGCTTCCTCGAACAGGTCGCTATAGGTCCAATAGCTCATGCCCTGCGCATAGGGGCGCGTCGCGCGCAGCTTGGTCAGGATATAGGGCGCGCTGATATAGCTGTCGTGCACCGGGTCGCGCGGATTGTAGCTTGCGCTCCACTCGGTGAAATAGAGCGGGAGCTTCGGAAATCTGGAGGCCGCGATCTGTTCGCGTACCCGCCGTACGTCGCCCACCACCGCATCCGGGTTGGTCGACAGCTTGTTGTCGTCCCCGCCCTTCTCGTCGAGAAAACCGCCGTCCACGCCGTAAGTATGGGTGGTGACGAAATCGATCGGGATGTTTCTGGCCGCGGCATGGTCCAGCAGGTTCGGCACCCAGGCCGCGCCCGCCGTCGCCGGTCCACCGACCCTGAGCGCAGGATCGATCGCCTTGATCGTCCGCGCGCTGGTTTCATACAGCTCCAGATAGGCCGCCTTGTCGGCCTTCTCCCAGAAGCCGGCGAGATTGGGTTCGTTCCACACCTCGAAGAACCAGCCGCGCACCGCCTCCGCACCGTAGCGGTCGCGCAGGTGCCGCACAAAGGCATCGACCAGCCTGCCCCATTCGTCGATCCGCGGATGCGACGTATTGCCCTTCCAGTAGAAAATTGTCTGCGGCGATGTCTTCAACAGGCCGGGGGTAAAGCCCAATTCCACGAACGGCTTGATCCCCCGCGCCAGCAGCGCATCGTACAACTGGTCGATCTTCGTCCAGTCATAGACGATTGTACCGTCGCGGTTCTGCACGGTGCCAAGGGCATCGGTGAAGATGTCGTGGAACCGGACGTAGCGGAACCCCAGTTCCTTCACCGCCGTGTCGAGTTGCGCCAGGCTGTCCGGCCGGATCAGCGTGCCCGGATAATCCGACCCGACCGACAGGTCGAACGAGCGGTCCAGCGGTTCGCCCGCCCGTGCCAGATCGATGTCGATCGTGCGAACCGGCGCCTGTGCCTCGGCCGCGTGGCCGGCTCCGCTTGCGATCATCATCGTGGCCAGCAGGGTGGCCAGGGTTCGGCCGATCATGGAAAGTGGCTGGCTGGTCATGATGGCCCCGGATGATAGGTGGCAGGGCCGGCACCGCCGGCCCTGCGCGTTCGTCAATAGGTGAAGCGCGCCGTGATGCTGACGCGCCGGTCGTTCAGTACCGCGGATTGCGGGCGGCTGGCGATCCCGTAATAGGTGCGGTTCTCGGTATTGGTCAGGTTGATCCCGTCCACCGTCAAGCCGAAATTGGGCGTGACCGTATAGGTGATCGATGCGTCCACCTGTCCGCGCGCATCGTTGAAGATCGGCAGGTTGCCGCTACCGTTCCCGCGCGTGGTGACCACATATTTCGAGCGCCAGTTATAGGCGACGCGCGCCGACAGGGGTCCCTTGTCGTAAATGCCGACCAGATTGTAGCTGTACTTGGACAGCTGCTCCAACGGCACCGTCAACTGCGCGCCGGTCGTGTCCTGCGCATCCGGGCTCGGTGCCTTGCTGTCGACATAGGTGAAGTTGGCCTGCACGCCAAAGCCCGACAGCACCCCCGGCAGGAAGTCGAAGAAGGTGTTGCCGCCCACTTCGAAGCCCTTGATCTTGCCGTTGTCGCCGTTCAGCGGCCGCGTGACGTCGACGGTGAACGGACCGTTGCCGAAGTTGAAGGTCTCGGTCGAGGTGATGTTGGCGATGAAGCCGTCCACCTTCTTGTAGAACACCGCACCATATACCGAACCCGTGCGCGCAAAATAATACTCCAGCGACGCGTCGAGCTGGTCCGCGGTCAGCGGCCGCAGGTTCGCATTTCCGGTCGTCGCCGTACGCAGGCCACCGCCCGGATTGTTCTCGACGATGTTGATGTTCGGGTTGAGCGCGGTGAAGTCCGGCCGCGTCAGGGCCTTGGACGCCGCCAGACGCAGTTGCAGCTGCGGCGTGAAGCGGAAGCGCAGGTTCAGGCTGGGCAGCGCCTTGGTATAATCGGAATCCGCTCCCAGCGGCACGAAGCTGATCGGGCCGTTGCCGAAGATGGGCAGGCCGGTCGCGGGATCGACCCCGGTCTGCGCCTGCGGCGTTTGTGCGGAGAAGCCCGCGGTGCTCACCTTGGTCTTCACGACGCGCACGCCGACATTGCCGTCGATCGGAATGGACAGGTCGTCCGCACCGAACTTGACGAGGCCGTAGGCGGTGTAGGTATTCTCACCCTGCGTGTTGCGGTCGTTGGGCGCATAGGTGACGCCGTTGAGCAGTGCCTGCCGCTGCTCCGCCCCGACGAAGGGCGCCAGCGCGTTGCGGGTCGCGTCATAGTCCAGAACGATGTTGCGGTTGAAGGCGATCACGCCCTCGGGAATGCCGCGATAGCCGCGATACAGGTCGCCGCCGAAGATGCGCGGCTCCAGCAGCGCATAGGGCGTCTCGGTCAGCCCGTAATAGGCATAGATGCTGTTGTCGCTCACTGCCGACCGGTCGGTGTAGCGCACGCCCGCCGCGATCGACTTCAGGAAGCCGGTGTCGAACTCGTAATTGACGTCCAGCCGCCCGGTATACTGCTTGCCGACCGACCGGCTGACATTGTCCAGATAGCCGCCCGGCACCGCATAGTTCGCCGGGTTCAGCAAAAGGCCGTCGCCATTGGTGGGATCGTTGTCGGGGGTGATGATCATCGTCGGCACGCCGCTGCCGACCTGCTGGAACAGCCGCTCCGCATTGGAATTGAGGATGACGATCGAGCGCTGTCCGTCGGTCGTGCCGCGGATATACTGGAAGTCGCCGTTGATCGTCAGGCGGTCGGTCGGCGTCCAGCGGGCGTTCAGCGAATAGTCGCTGGTCACCGACTTGCGCCGCTCCAGGCTGGTGTTCGAATTGATCGGTACGTTGACGAAGGTGCCGCTGCGGAAATTGCCGTCCGCATCATAGGTGAAGGGCGCGGTGAAGTCCGGCGTGATCGGCGTATCGCCGGTAAAGGCGAAGAAGCTGTAGTCGCCATACTGGAACTTGTAGTCCGACCGCACATATTCGCCGGTCAGCAACAGCGTGTCGGTCGGCTTCCATTGCAGGGCCACGTCCACGCCGATGCGCCGCCGGTCGCCCAGATACTGGCCGATGCCCACGCCGTGCGGCAGGAACGTCTCCTGCCCGGTCCGCCCCAGTCCGGCCAGCGTCGCTGCACCCAGCTCGGTCGCCGGGTCCAGGCGGAAGAAGGGCTGGCTCGAAATCTGGTCCTGACGGAACGCCGTCTTCTGATAGGCCAGGTCGACCAGCAGACCGATCTCGCCGATGCCCGTGTTCCAGCGGTTGGAAATGAGCAGGTTGGCCTGCGGCGTCGTGGTGTCGCGCAGGTCGTAATAGTTGGCGGTCGCGCTCGCCGACATCTTCAGCCCGTTGAAGTCGAAGGGCTTGCGCGTCCTGAGGTTGATCAGGCCGCCGATGCCACCCTCGATCAGGTCGGCCGAAGGGTTCTTGTAGACGTCGATTCCGGCGAGCAGTTCGGAGGGCACATCCTCCAGGCTCAGCGTGCGCCCGCCGCTGGCGGTGAACACGTCGCGCCCGTTCACCTCGGTCCGCACTTGGCTCAGGCCGCGGATCGCCACCGAGCTGCCTTCGCCGAAGCTGCGCTGGATCTGTACGCCGGTGATGCGCTGCAATGCCTCCGCCACGTTGCGGTCGGGCAGCTTGCCGATGTCCTCCGCCACGATCGAATCGACGATCTGCGACGCGTTGCGCTTGATGCCCTGCGCGGTCGACAGGCTGGCGCGCACGCCGGTCACCACGATGTCCGCTGCCTCGGTATCGGTGGCCGCACCGCTGCCCTGCGGACTCGCCGTTCCGGCATCGCCGCTGGGGGGTACGGTACCGCTCTGCTCGGCAGGCGTCTGGCTATTGTCGGATGATTGCGCCGCCGCCGGCACGGTCCATGCCATCAGCAATGCGGCCATCGAAGCGGTCGAGTACAAGCGCATCCGATCATTCCGGCGCGCGGGTTCGCAGGCGTCCATCGAGTATCCCTCCTAAAACCTTGCAGCACTTCTCTGTGAGAGCGCTAACGCAAAGCCTGCATAGCGGCAGATAAGGTGTTGAGGAATAGCCACTATGAAGATAAAATTTGATTTCGTCGGTGATCGGCGTCACTTTGCCGGTCACCGCAAAGGGAACGATACCACGCGGTTCGGGGAGAGCGATGACACAGCCGCTAGGGTATCAGGTGCCGACGCCGGGCAGGATGAAGCCGGCTCTGCGTGCATCGAATGTCACCCTGCCATCGGCCCCTATGTCCGACATTATCCGGCCGGTCGCGCAGCGGTCGGTCAAAGCAGTTTTCCGGCGGCTGGCGAATCAGAACCCCGCCGATGTCCACGCCCTTCCGACATGCGAGTTACCGGCATGACCCTGCCCATCCTGTCCCGTCGCACCCTGATCGGCGGCGCCGCCGCCCTGTCTGCGATGCCCGCCGCGGCGCAGACCGGCCCCGGAGACGAGATCGTCGAGCTCTGGCCCGGGCCGCCGCCCGGCGACACCGGTGCGCGCATCGCGCGCAAGGTCGCGGATCAATCGCGCGGGGCCGCCACGCCCGATCGCTGGGTGACGGGTATCGCCCGCCCCGTCGTCGTCGTCCGCCGCCCGGCACGCCCCAATGGCGCCGCGGCGCTGCTGTGTCCCGGCGGCGGCTATGGCTTCCTGTCCTACGACAATGAAGGCACATCACAGGCGGCGTGGCTGAACGCGCGGGGGGTGACCGCCTTTATCCTGCTCTACCGCCTGCCGAACGAAGGCTGGGCAAGCCGCGCGCTTGTCCCGCTTCAGGATGCGCAGCGGGCGATGCGTGTCATTCGCGCGCGCGCTGCGGGCTTCGGCATTGCGGCGAACCGCGTTGCGGTGCTGGGCTTCTCCGCCGGCGGGCATCTGGCCGGCTCGCTCGCCACCCGCCACGCACTTGCCACCTATACGCCGGTCGACGCCGCCGACCGGCTCAGCGCGCGGCCCGATCTCGCCGGCCTCGTCTATCCGGTCATCAGCTTCTCCGCCCCCTTCACCCATGCCGGCTCGCGCGACATGCTGCTCGGCCCCGAACAGACCCCCGCCCAGCGCCGCGAATGGTCGATCGAAACGCGCGTCGATGCGGCCACCCCGCCGATCCTGCTGGTCCATGCCAGCGACGACGGGCTGGTTCCGCCCGACAACAGCATCGCCCTGTATCAGACGATGCGCGCCGCCGGCCGTCCGGCCGCGCTGCACATCTTCGAGGATGGAGGACACGGCTTCGGGGTGCGCCTGCCCGCGACGCGCTCGGCCAGCGCATGGCCGTCGCTCTTCGCCACCTTTGCCGCGGGTCAGGGCATCTTCCCGGCATGAAACGCGCCGCGATTGCCCTGCTGGCCGCCCTGTTCGCGGTGCCCGCTGCCGCGCAAGGCTATCAAAGCTCGCCCGAACGCCGCATCGTGGCGGAACGGGACTGGGGCCCGTGGCTCGGCCCGTTTCGCGCCAGGCTGGTCCCCAGCCTGATGCAGGATTTCGGCGAACGCTATCTCTACGCGCCCGCCAATGCGGCACTGGCAGCCCCCAGACGCGGGGAGCGCCGCGTCGTCTTCCTCGGCGACTCGATCACCGACAAGTGGAACCTCGCCGCCAGCTTTCCGGGCCGGTCCTATGTCAATCGCGGCATCGGCAGCCAGGTCACCGCGCAGATGCTGCTGCGTTTCCATCAGGACGTGGTCGGGCTGAAGCCTGCGGCCGTCGTGATCCTCGCCGGCATCAACGACATTCAGGGATTTCTGCAACAGGAAACGCCCGAACAGATCGAGGCGAACTGGGAGGCGATGGCCGATCTCGCCGACGCGCACGGGATCGCCGTCGTCTTCGCCTCGCTGCTGCCGGTCAACGATTATACGCCCGCCGCCCGCGACGTGGTGAAGGAGCGCAAGCCCGCGACCATCGTCGCGCTGAACCGCTGGCTGCGCGCCTTTTGCGCCCGTCGCGGCTATGCCTATGCCGACTACCACACCGCGCTCGTCGACCGCGCCGGCCTGATGGCGCGCCCCTATACCCGGGACGGCGTTCATCCGCTGGGCAACGCCTATGCGCGCATGGCACCCATCGCTGAGGCCGCGATCGAACAGGCGCTGGGCCTTGCCCATCACAGGAGACGATAGGATGCGACGCACCCGCTTAATCGGGGCCGGCCTGGCCCTGCTGTCCAGCGCCGCCCTATCGGCGCAGACCAACGTGCCCGGCGATCCGCATGCCGGCGATCCCGTCGGCATCGTCGCCGATCCCTGCCCCGTGCATCCGCACCCCGAAGGGGATGGATGGCAGATGTGGAACCTCCACATGCTCACCCGCGATTTCGGCCAGCTCTGTCGCTACGCCGCCGCCAATGCCGCGCTGAAGACCCGGCCGCGGGTCGTCTTCATGGGCGATTCCATTACCGACAACTGGATCAACGCCGATCCCTCCATGTTCGAGGATGGCCGCGTCGATCGCGGGATCAGCGGGCAGACCACGCCGCAGATGCTGGTCCGCTTCCGCCAGGACGTTCTCGCCCTGCGGCCCGCCGCCGTCCATATCATGGCCGGCACCAACGACATCGCCGGCAACACGGGGGCCGCGACGATGGAGACGGTGCAGGGCAACATCACCAGCATGGCGCAGCTCGCCCGCGCCAACGGTATCAAGGTCATCCTGGCCTCGATCCCGCCCGCCGCCGCCTTTCCTTGGGCAAAGGACAAGCGGCCGGTGCCGCAGATCGCGGCGATGAACCGCTGGTTGCGGGATTATGCCCGCGCCAACGGCCACACCTATGTCGATTACCACACCGCGCTCGCCACGCCCGACGGCGCGATGAAGCCCGGCCTCGCGACCGATGGCGTCCACCCGACGCCGGCGGGCTATGCGGTCATGCGCCCGCTGGCGCTGGCTGCCATCACCAAGACCCTGGGAGCCTCCAAGTGATCGATCTCCACCGCCGCGGCTTTCTCGCCGGCTCCGCCGCCCTGGGGCTCGCGACCGCCGCCCGCGCCGCCAGCCCGATGGGCACCGCCAAGGGGCCGGTACAGGCGACATGGCCCTCGCTCGTCCAGAATTATCGCTATCCGGACTGGTTCCGCGACGCCAAGCTCGGCCTCTGGTCGCATTGGGGGCCGCAGTCGGTGCCGGAGCAGGGCGACTGGTATGGCCGCTTCATGTATATGCAGGGCCACCCGATGTACGAGCATCACCTGAAGACCTATGGCCACCCCTCGGTCACGGGGATGAAGGATCTGCAGCATCGCTGGAAGGGGGAGCGCTGGGACCCGGATGCGCTGATCCAGCGCTATGTGCGTGCCGGCGCCAAATATTTCGTCGCGCTTGCCTGCCATCACGACAATCTCGACTGTTACGACAGCCGCTATCACGCCTGGAACTCGACGCGCGTCGGCCCCAAGCGGGACGTGGTCGGCATCTGGGAGAAGGCAGCGCGCAAGGCGGGCCTGCGTTTCGGCGTGTCCAATCACGCCGCGCATGCCTGGCATTGGTACCAGACCGCCTATGGCTATGATCCCGTCGGCCCCAGAAAGGGCGAACGCTATGACGCGTTCCGCCTGCGCAAGGGCGATGGCCGTGGCCAGTGGTGGGAGGGCCTTGACCCGCAGGAACTCTATACCGGCGGTCATGCCGTGCTGCCCGACGGCATCGACAGCATCGAGGCGATGAACAAGTGGCACGATGCGAATAACGGCCAGTGGATCGAAACCGGGCCGAAGGACGATCCCGCCTATGTCACCCGCTGGCTGCTCCGCCAGACCGACCTGATCGAGAAGTACAAGCCCGATCTCTGCTATTTCGACGATTACGGCCTGCCCTTCGGTCCCGTCGGGCTGGAATCCGCGGCGGACTATTACAACCGCTCGATCGAATGGCACGGCAAGATCGATGTCGTGCTGACCGCCAAGCAGCTTCAGCCGCACCAGCGTTTCGGTCTGGTCCAGGATGTCGAGCGCGGCTTTGCCGACCGGTTGTGGGACGAGCCGTGGCAGACCGATACCTGCATCGGCGACTGGTTCTACAATGTCGCGCGCCTCAACGACCGGTCGTACAAGACCGCCGAACAGGTGATGCAGCGCCTGGCGGATGTGGTGTCCAAGAACGGCAACCTGCTGCTCTCCATTCCGCAGCCCGGCGACGGCTCGATCGACGCGGAGGAGGAGAAGATCCTCGACGGCATGGCCGGCTGGATCGCGGTGCATGGGCAAGCGATCTTCGGCTCGCGTCCCTGGCGCATCTATGGCGAGGGGCCGACGCAGCTCGCCACCGGCATGCAGAATGAGGGCGCGGCCAAGCCGTTCACGCCGCAGGACATCCGCTTCACCACCAACAAGGGCGCGCTTTACGCCCTGTTCCTTGCGCCGCCGACCGGTCCGATCACGATCAAGTCGCTGGGCACTACGCGCGAGGGCGCGATCGAGCGCGTAACCCTGCTCGGCGGCGGCCCGGTGCGTCACCGCCGCGACGCCGCCGGCCTTCATCTCGACTGGCCCCGCGCCCAGGCCCCCGCCTTCGTACCCGCCATCCGTATCGACGGCCGCGGCCTCGTCTGAACCCCATCATCCATCAGGAAATTCCACCGATGTCCCTTTTCCGACACCTTCTCGCCACCGGCACCGCGCTCGCCGCGCTGGCCGCCACCCCCGCCCTCGCCGCGCCCCTCTCCACCGTCGACCGCAACGGCGCACAGGTCGCGATCGAGCCCTACGCCCCCAACATCGTCCGGGTGACGATCGCGCTCGACCGCACCCTCGCCGACGCCGCCCCCGGACCCGGCCCCAACGCCCCTGCCGACGCCACCGGCTGGGCCCACCGCACCGACCAGTCCGGCGACATCTTCGCCTCCTCCGCCATGACCCTCACCGTCAAGGCGCAGCCCTGGCCCGCCGCCCCCACCCAGATGCAGCGCTACTTCGCGCCCTCGCTCCCGCCCGTCGCCATCACCGTCACCCGCCCCGACGGCCGCCCGATCGCCGAGATGACCGGCTGGGAAATGTCCCCCCATACGGTGAACGGCGAGCAGACGTTCCGGGTCGGCGCCAGTTTCGCGGTGCAGCCTGATGAGCATTATTACGGCCTCGGCCAGAACCAGGAAGGCGTGCTCGACCTGAAGGGCCGCACCATCGACTGCCGCCACAATTACGACGCGCCCGCCGGTGAAACCGTCTGCGTCCCCTTCATGGTCACCAACAAGGGCTATGGCATCGTCTGGGACAACCCGTCCGCGCTGAAGGTGATGCCCGGCCTCCACAACGCCACCCAGTGGCAGTCGGAGGTGGGCGAGCGCATCTCCTTCTTCGTCATCACCGGCGACACCACCGATCAGCTCTATGCCGGCTATGCCAGGCTGACCGGCGCCACCCCGCTGCCGCCCAAGGCCGCGTTCGGTCTGATCCAGTCCAAGGCGCGCTATGAAAGCCAGGCCGAGCTGATGGCCGTCGCCGACGGCTATCGCCAGCGCAACCTGCCGCTCGACGTCATGGTGCTGGACTGGTTCCACTGGACCCGCATGGGCCAGCTCGACATCGACCGCACCTATTTCCCCGATCCCAAGGGCATGAACGATCGCCTGAACGCAATGGGCATGCGCTCGATCCTCAGCGTCTGGCCGCGTTTCGAGCGGGAGTCGCGCTACTACAACACGCTGGCGGCCAAGGGCTGGTTCCTTCACGACAAGGACGGCAGCGTGGTCGACGGCCTGCCGTTCCGTTCCGACCGCGCCGGCGCGCTGCTCGACACCACCAATCCGGAAACCGGCCAGTGGTTCTGGGAGCGCATCCGCGACAATCTCGCCTCGCAGGGCTTCGACTGGTTCTGGCTGGACGAGACCGAGCCGGATCTGGTGCCGGACGGCCATTTCTATTCGATCGGCTCGGGCGATCGCTATCACAACATCTATCCGCTCACCCACACCACACCGGTGGCCGAGGGGTCGGCAAGGGATCGTCCGAACCTGCGCAACCTTATCCTTGCGCGCGCCGCCTATCTGGGCGTGCAGCGCAACGGCGCGCTGTTCTGGTCGTCGGACATCAAATCGACCTGGGAAGCGCTGAAGCGCCAGGTGCCTGCCGGCCTCGGCTTCACCGCGACCGGCATGGCCTATTGGGGCAGCGACATCGGCGGCTGGCAGTGGCCGAACGGCCCCAAGGCCGAACGCCCGCTACTGATCGATCCCGCCGGCGCGACCGCAATGGCGCCTGATTACGCCGACTATCCCGAACTGATGGTCCGCTGGTTCGGCTACAGCGTCTTCACGCCCACTCTGCGTATCCACGGCCAGCGTCCCGCCGCCTCGATCTGGGACTATGGCAAGGCGGCCGAGCCCGTTCTCGCCAACTTCCTGCGTCTGCGCTATTCGCTGATGCCCTATCTCTACGCGATGGGCCACCAGACCTATCAGACGGGCGCCCCGTTCATGCGCGCACTGTTCATGGACTTTCCCAATGATCCCAAGGTCGCGACGATCGGCGACCAGTATATGTTCGGCCCCGCCTTCCTCGTCGCCCCCGTCACCGATCAGGGCGTGACGAAGCGCCCCGTCTATCTGCCCGCCGGCGCCGACTGGTATGATTACTGGACCAACCGCCGCTACACCGGCGGCCAGACGATCGAGGTCGCCGCGCCCATCGATCAGGTGCCCCTGTTCGTCCGTGCCGGCTCGATCGTGCCGATGGGCGTGCAGGTGCCCAGCACCGCGACGAAGCAGCCGCTGGAGGCGATCCGCGTCTATCCGGGCCGCGATGCCAGCTTCACGCTGTACGACGATGACGGCACCACCAACGCCTACAAGAAGGCTGCTGGCGGCCGCTCGGCCACGCTGCGCTGGGACGACGCCGCGGGCCGCCTCACCGCCTCGGGCAAGCTGCCCACCGACCAGAACCCGGCAACGCTGGTCCAGGTGATCCGCCCGGCATCGTAGGCGTTCACCCAACCCCGTTCGTGCCGAGCGAAGTCGAAGCACAGCCACCAGCTTGTGGTCTTCGACTTCGCTCAGACCGAACGGACTTTGGAGCAGGTTTGAAAGATGGGGATCACCCCCCTCCCTCCCCCGTTCGTGTCGAGTAGAGATCGAGTAGCTCCGCAGGAGCATATCGAGAGCTCATATCGAGACAGTGCCAGCCGCGGCGGCGTATCTCCCGATAAGAATAGATACTCCGGTCAAAGCCGGTATCCCCCCACCAGCAATCACCGCCCGCCCGCGGCCATTTCCCCCATCATCACATAATCCAGCTTCCCCGTCCCCAGCACCGGCAGCGCCGCCACCACGCGGATATCGCGCGGGATCACCAGCTCGGTCACGCCATTGGCGCGCGCCCATGCCTGGAATGCCGCCGCCGCCGCATCGTGCTGCGTGGTGAACAGCACCAGTTGCTCGCCCTTGCGCGCATCCGGCCGTGTCACCACCGCATGATCGCCCTGCGGCCAGACCTTGGCGGCATACCCCTCCACCGCCGGCAGCGAGGCCATCTCGCCGCCGATCTTGGCGAAGCGCTTGGCCCGCCCGCGGATCGTGACGAAGCCGGCGGGGTCGATCGTCACGATGTCGCCGCTGTCATGCCAGCCATCCTCGGGCGGTTGCAGCACGCCGGGCGCTTCCGCCTTCAGATAGCCGGCCATGATGTTGGGCCCGCGGATCGACAGCCGCCCGCCGTCCGCGATCCCCGGCACCGCATCCAGCCGCGCCTCCATACCAGGCAGCAACCGGCCGACGCTGCCCGCCTGGAAATGCATCGGCGTATTCACCGCGATCACCGGCGACGCCTCGGTCGCGCCATAGCCTTCCATGATCCGCAGGCCGAACTTGTGCGCATAGGTCGCGCGCGTCTCGTCGCGCACCCGCTCCGCCCCGGCAAAGATGTAGCGCAGCGAATAGAAGTCATAACCATGCGCCATCCGGGCATAGCCCGACAGGAACGTGTCCGTCCCGAACAGGATCGTCGCATTCGCGTCATAGGCCAGCGCCGGCACGATCCGGTAATGCAGCGGGCTGGGATACAGCAACGTCTTCACCCCCGACAGGATCGGCAGCAGCGTGCCGCCGGTCAGCCCGAAGCTGTGGAACACCGGCAGCGCGTTCAGCACCACATCCGCCGAGTTGAAATCGATCCGCGCCGATAGCTGGAGGCAGTTGGATAGCAGGTTGCGGTGGGTCAGCACCACGCCCTTGGGCAGCCCTTCGGAACCGCTGGTGAACAGGATAACCGCCGGCGCCTCCGGCGACACCCCATGCCGCCGGTGCAGCCGCCCCGCAAAGCGTGTCGCGATCAGCGCGTGCAGCTTGGCCAGCGCACCGATGCCGGCACCGATATCCTCCAGATAATGGACGCGCAGCCCCGCCGACTCCAGCCCGGCGACCACCTCGCCCAGCTTCGCCTGCATGACAAAGGCGCGCGCGGTGATGATGCTGCGTATCTCCGCCGCGGTGCACGCCGCCTTCAGGTTGGTCAGCCCGGCCGTGTAGTTTAGCATCGCCGGCACCCGGCCAGTGCCTTGCAGCGCGAAGAATGTCGCCACCACCGCATTCACATTGGGCAACAGCACGCCCACCGCCTCGCCCCGCGTGGTGAGCGGTGCGAACGCGCGGCCCAGCGCGATGCTGCCGGTCAGCAACCGGCCGTAACGCATCGGCTCGCGCTTCACGTCCTCCACCGCCGCGGCACGCGCGCCGTGGATATCCTTGGCGTCGATCAGCGCCTGGTACAGCGTCCGGTCCGTGTTCGACGTGGCAAAGATCATCTCGCTCATCACGTCGTACAGCTTGGCGCCCGCCGCCGCGCGGCGCTGCCGGGCGGTGTCACCCTCCACCACGAAGCGGCGCGGCGGCAGGATGGTCAGGTCGATCTTCGGGAACATCCGCAGCCGCACCTTGCCGCGCAACCGCGAGAACGGGGTATATTGCGCCCCGTCGATGCGCACCGGCACGATCGGCGCATCCGCCTTGTCGGCGATCATGCCGGGACCGTCGAACACCTTCATCAGCGCGCCGGTCACCGTGATCCGCCCTTCGGGAAAGATCACCAGCGTCCGCTCCTCGCGCACCGCCTTCACCATCGCCTTGGCCGCCATCGGGTTCGTCGGGTCGACCGGAAAGGCGTCGAACATGCCCAGGAACGGCCGCACCCACCATGCCCGCGCGATCCGCGTCGCCACTGCAAAGGTCGGCTTGCCCGGCAGGAACGCCGCCAGCAACAACCCGTCGAGGAACGACACATGGTTAACTACCAGGATCGCCCGCTCGCCGGGCTTGGGCATATGCTCCGCCCCGTGCACCTCGACCCGGTACACCAGCACCAGCAGCGCGCGGATCAGCGCCTTGAACACCGTCTCGGGCAGCAGCCAGCACGAGATCAGCGCGATGGCGAGGGTGGCGAAGCCCATCGCCCCGATCACCCCCGGCACGCTGGTCCCGCTTGCCAGCAGGGCGGTGACCACCGCCACCATCGCCACGGTGACGAACGCGTTGACGATGTTGTTCGCCGCGATGATCCGCGAGCGTTCGGCGGCTGCGCTATGCACCTGCAGGATGGCGTAGAGCGGCACGATGAACATGCCCCCGGCAAAGGCGATGCCGGTCAGCGCGATCAGGATATGCCAGCTACCACCGGTGGCAAGGAACGCGGCGACATCGGCGTGGGTAGCGACCGGCACGAACCCGCGTGTCGCGATCCACAGGTCGATCAGGAACACCGCCATGCCCAGCGCCGCCCCCGGCACGTAGCGCGCCGACACCTCGCCCCCCAGCAGCCGGTTGACCATCAGCGATCCCGCCGCGACCGATACGGAGAAGACCAGCAGGAACAGCGTCACCACGCCCGGCCCGGCGTGCAGCGTTCCGCTGACCAGCGGTGCGAACTCGGACAACAGGATCGCGCCCACCGAAAAGAACCAGCTTATCCCCAGGATCGCCAGCCACACGCCCCGGCCCGCCCTGGCGACGGTCAGGATCTTCCATGTCCCCTTCAAGATGTTGCGCTCGATGCGCAGGTCGGGCGCGGCGGCGGGCGCGGAGGGTACCGCCAGGCTCGCCACGAAGCCCAGCACCGCCACGCCCGTCGCCACCAGTCCCGCTTCCCAGGCCGGGATCACTCCGCCCAGCAACTGCCCGGCCAGGATCGCCAGAAACGTACCCGCCTCGATCAGGCCGGTACCGCCCATCACCTCATGCTGGCGCAGATGCTGCGGCAGGATCGAATATTTGACCGGCCCGAACAGCGTCGAATGCACGCCCATCAGGAACAGGCAGGCGAGCAGCACCGGGATCGACTGGAGCCAGAACCCGCCCAGTGCCAGCATCATGATGCCGATTTCCGCCGCCTTGACCGCGCGGATCAGCACCGCCTTGTCGTATTTGTCGGCAAGCTGCCCGGCCAGTGCGGACAACAGGAAATAGGGCAGGATGAACAGGCCGGTGGCGATCGTCGCCAGCAGCTCCGCCTTTTCCGGTGCTGCCGCGTACAGCCCGAAATTGGCCAGGAACAGCAGCGCGAACTTCAGCAGATTGTCGTTGAAGGCGCCCAGGAACTGGACGACGAACAGCGGCGCGAAACGGCGCTTGCCAAGCAGCGACAGGTCAGGTGCGGACATGGATGACGACTCCTCCGGGACGCTTGGACCTACCACAAATTGAACACCGCTCAATAGCTAAATTGCGCAGCGCTCAATTTCATGGTAGTGCGGCCACATGGGCAGACGATCGGACCACAGCCGCGACGAACTGGAAGCGTTGATCTTGGACGCCGGGGCAGCACTAGTGGCGGAGGTCGGCCTCGCCGGCTTCTCGGCGCGTGAGGTGGCTCGGCGCATCGGCTATTCGATCGGCACCATCCACAATGTCTTCGGCACTTCGGACCGGCTGATCGCCGCGATCAACTCGCGCAGCTTTGCGCTATGGGCGGCATATCTTCGCGAACGGCTCGACGCCGGGGGTGACGCCGATCGCATCGCCACGCTGGTGAACGGCTATTTCGGCTTCGCGCGTGCGCACCCCAATTTGTGGACCGCGATCTACGATCACCGCCTGCCTGCCGAGGCGTCACTTTCCGAACAGGATCAACAGGCTCGGGGCGTGCTGACCGAGATCGTCATTGCCGAGGTCGCGCACGCCCTCGACACCTCCCCCGACGCCCCTGTCGCCGCCCTTGCCCGCTCCCTCATCGCCACCGTCCACGGCCACTGCGCCTTCGCCATCACCGGCGCCTGGGCCCTCATGGGCGAAGCCGCCCCGGAGATCGCCGCCCTTGCCCGGGTCCGCGAAGCCCTCGCCGGACACGCCCGCCGCTAGCGCCTACTCCCGCGGATCGATCGACCACTCCCACATCGCCGCATCACCCACCGGCGCCACCACCCGCAAATACCGCGCCGTCGTCGCGTGCGGCACCTCGATCGGGGAGCCCTGCCGCTCGGCCACGGGTGCGACCACGCGCCAGCGCCGCCCATCCTGCGATGCCTCGATACCGAAATGATAGGGCCGGTTCGCATATTCCGGCCGTATCCGGCTGCCCTTTACAGCCTGCGCCCGCCCCAGATCCGCGACCAGCATCGCCGGCTGTCCCGCGACCGGCTGCCACAACGTGGCATAGTTATCATCCGCGGCGTTTTCGGGCGATGCGCTGCCCGACGCCCGCCAACGCAGCCCCGCCGAGCGTTTCGGCACAAACCCCGCCACTGCGCTGCCATGCGAAGGCACCACCTTGGCGATCACGCCATCCGCCCCGAGCGTCAGCGGGTCGACCGCTACCTGCCGCAACACCGTGTCGCCCCCCTTGGGGAACGGCAAAGACTGCCGGTGATACAGGATGTATGACCGCCCCTCGGATCGGAACACGCTGTGGTGGCCGGGGCTGATCACATCCCGCGCGCGGTCGGTCTCCAGGATCGGGCTCGTCGCGCCCTCGCGAAACGGGCCGAGCGGTGACGTACCGATCGCGTAGCGGACCTTGTACGTGTCCTTGGTCGTGTTGCCGTCGCTATAGGTCAGCAGGTAATTGCGCCCTGCCTTCACCATGAACGGCGCTTCGAAATAATTGGCCGGCGTCACATCGCGCGGCGTCCCGTCGAACGTCACCATGTCCGGCTTCAGCCGGACGACGAAACAATGGCCGTTCGTCCAGTTGAGGCCCGATCCCCAATACAGGTAGGCACGTCCGTCATCGTCGACGAATGCCTCCGCATCGATCATGTGATACTCGGGCGCGAAATCCCTCGCGATCAGCGGCCGTCCGCCATTGGCGTCGCGCCACGGTCCGGCGGGCGCGTCGGCGGTGCCGACCCAAACCTCGCTGCCGACCGAGACATACATGTACCACCGCCCATTCGGTGCCTTCACCACCGAGGGCGCCCAGACCTTGGCATCGCCCGACCTCGGACCGGTCGCCGCCGCCTTGGTCGGCCAGTTCGGCGTCGTGAATGTCCAGTCGCGGCCATTGTCGGAAGACCACAGCCCCAGCCGATCGTCACCCCAGGGGTCGATGGTGGCAAAGATATACCAACGTCCCTTGTCCCGGACGATCGACGGGTCGGCAAAATAGCCGGGAAGCAGCGGATTGCCCGCGCCCGCCATGTTCCAGCGCGACACCGGCACATCCGCCGCCCCGGCCAGTGCGCCACCGGTCAGCAGCAGGGCAGCCGGCATTGCGAAGCGCGAGAGAAAAGGCAGGCCCATCATTCCACTTCCGTTGCCTGCGCCGGACGAGCTTTTGCGGGCGTCGTTCCGTTTCCGGCAAACGGAGTGAGGCGGAAGCTGACCCGCGTCGGCTCGGCGCGCGTGCGATATTCCGGCAGGGGCAAGCCGAAGTCGCTCCACTGTGTATCGCCACCGACGCCCCATTGTGCAGAGTCGACCAGCAGCGTGACCTGCCCGTGCGGGACGATATCGGTCGATTTCCAAGTGCCCGGCTCCTTGCGATCCAGATCGGCATAGGGAAAGGCGAGCGCGTTCATCATCAACGGCCGATCGCCTTCGACACGCACGCCCCGCCCTGCGCCGGACAATTCCATCCAGCGGACATCCACCTTGTTCCCCGTCTCCTGCGGCCGGATATAGTCGTGGTTCTGCGCGGCGATCGCCCCGCGCCACAGGCCGATCGGGGCCGAGGTCTTACGGTCGACATAGCTTTCATGCGGGCCGCGCCCATACCATTCCACCGTGGTGACATCGGTCGGCAACGCAAATGCCAATCCGACCCGGAACGGCGGCGGCAAGCCTTCCTTCACCGGGGTCAGCGCACCATCGACCGCCACCGATCCATCGCCGGCCATCGTGTAGCGCGCCTCGAACGTCGCAGCACCATCGCCCAGATCGAACGTCACGATCACCGCGTCGCCCGCGACCCGGACCGAACGGACGCGCCGCGTCTCGCTCATCGCCTTCCACGGAGCCATTTCGCCCGCACTGCCGACGCCCAGATCATTGTCGGTCACCGCGCGCCAGAAATGTGGTGCACCCCCGGTGGTCAATTCCTGTCCATCCTTGGTGTAGCGACGGATCAGCCCGGTCGATCGGTCGATCTCCAGCGACGCCCCCGCCGCCCGCATCGTCACCGCATCCGCGGACTGCGTCACGGCCACATTGCCCGCGGCCGTCGGCGCAACAGCGGCGGACGGCGTGCTTAGAGCGAATTGCTCGAACCCGATCTCCGTGCCGCCCGGCACCAGGGGGACCGCGCCATCGCGGGTCCGTACCCGGATCGTGACGAAATATTCCGCACCCGCCTTGCGCGCGACGCCGGCCAGTGGCAGCGTGATCGTCTCCGCCCTCCGCGCCGCCGTCGACAAGGGGGGCAGCTTGCCCGAGGCGACGGCAACGCCGTTCTCCAGCACCTCCCATTCCATCGCAAAGCCAGACAGATCGCGGAAATCATGGCGGTTGCGCACCGTCACCCGGCCACTGGCGGGATCGAAGCCATCGAACTGAACCGGCGAATAGACCTTGCGAAGTTCGTACAGATGCGGGTTCGGCGTCCGATCGGATTGCAGCAGGCCGTCACCGAATTCGATGTCGCCACCCGGATTGGGGCCATACTCGCCACCATCACCCCAATAGCGGCGCCCATCCTTGGTGTAGCGGTACATCGACTGGTCCACCCAGTCCCAGACGAAGCCGCCCTGCAACTTCTCGGGATGGGCATAGATCGTGTCCCAATACTCCTTGATGTTGCCGCCAGAGTTGCCCATGACGTGCAGATATTCGCACTGGATCATCGGCTGCTTGTAATTCCAGTTGCGCGCATAATCGTCCATCTTGACCGCCGGATCGTACATCGGCGCATAGATGTCGGCGTACCAGTTGGGCCGGTGGTCGCTGATCCCGCCCCATGTTCCCCATCCCAGATAGCTGATCAGCCGCCCCGGATCGCGCGTCTTGGCAGCAGCGGCGGCGGCTTCGAAATTCGGCCCGATGCCCGCCTCGTTGCCGAGCGACCAGAAGATGACGGAAGGGTGGTTCTTGTCGCGCTCCACCATGTTGGTGACGCGGCTGACATGCGCCTCGCGCCATGCCGGGTCGAAGCCGAGTTGATATTTGGCGCGTTGCCGCGGCGCGCGGTTCGCATAATCCATATAGGCGTGGCTCTCGATATTGGCCTCGTCCATGACGTACAGGCCGTATCGATCGGCCAGCTCGTAGAGATAGGGATCGTTGGGATAGTGCGAGGTGCGGATCGCGTTGATGTTGTTCCGCTTCATCAGGCGCACATCGCGTTCCATCGAGTCCCGGCTGATGACGTGGAACGTCTCGGGGTCATGCTCGTGCCGGTTCACCCCGCGAATGGTGATCGGCCGGCCGTTGATGCTGACCAACCCGTCCTTGATCGCGACGGTGCGAAAACCGATGCGTCGCGCCGTCGACTGGACCACCGCGCCGCGACTATCCAGCAATTCGGTCACCAGCGTGTAAAGCTCGGGCGTCTCCGCGGTCCAGGGGCGCACCTGCGGCACCTGGCCGGACAGCGTCACCCGCCGTGCCTGACCCTTGGGCATCACCTGGTTCGCGGTCAGCACCTGCCGATCACCATCGAGCAGCACGATCCGCGCCGTCGCCGCCTCCGCGCCCGTCACCGCGACGTCCACCGACAACCGGCCGTCGCGATTGGCATCGTCCAGCCCGGCATGCACGAACGTGTCCGCGATCCGCGTGCGCGGCACCGCCATCAGGTAGACCGACCGCTCGATCCCCGACACGCGCCAGAAATCCTGATCCTCCAGATAGCTGCCATCCGACCAGCGATAGACCTGAATCGCCACCGTGTTCCGCCCCGGCTTCACGAAGCGGGTCACGTCGAACGCGCTGGGCAGCTTCGAGTCCTCGGAGTATCCGACCTTCTGCCCGTTGACCCAGACATAGTATGCCGAACCCGCCGCGCCGATCTGCAACACCACGTCCTGCCCCGTCCAGTCGGCGGGCAGGGTGATGTCGCGCCGATACGACCCCACCGGATTGGTCTCGTGCGGGATCAGCGGGCGGTTCGCCGGGAAGGGATAGGCGATGTTGTTGTACCGCGCCTGATCATAGCCCTGCGCCTGCCAATCGGCCGGCACCTTTATGGTCTTCCACGCGGACACGTCGTAATCGGGTCGCTCGAATCCGTCGGGTAACCGGTTTGCGCCGGGTGAGAAGGCGAACTTCCACTCGCCGTCCAGGGATAGATACCGTCGAGAATCCGCCTCGATGCCGGCCAGCGCCTGCCGGCGCGTCTCGAAGGGAAAGCCGGTCGCACTGGCGGGCAGTTTGTTGCGCGCGAAGACCGCCGGGTTTTCCCAGTCGGGGCGGGACGCATCGACCTGCACCGGCTGCACTTGCGGGCCATCCTGCGCCTGCACGACGCTTGCCATCGCAAGCACCGACGCGGCACCTGCCGCCAGCCTGAAGATCCGCATTGCCCCTCCCCTTATCGAACCGTCGCTATCTAGACGACTTGCCTGACAAAATACATCCTACAAGTTTGCTTAACCGACCGATAGGGCCAAGATGTTGAATTAGCCGGTCACTTAGCCCGAATACCCGCGTCAATCAGCGCGTGGCTGACGAAGCCTCCCCCACTTTCATCAGCTCTGCACCGCCGGGTCGCGCGCCGGGCTGGACGCGGTCATCATACGCATCTCGTACAGCACGGCATCGTCCTGCAACGCGGTGACCACCACCTCGGCCTGCGGCTTGGCGCCGTTGCCGGACACGGGATAATCGATCGCGGCGAAATGCCCTTCCCCGCCCTTGACCTGCTGGCCGGCACCAAGCGGCTGCCCATCCACACTGATGCCCATCTTCCGGTCGGCATCGCCCCGCGCGACCAGTACGCGCAGCACCGCCGCCCCGGGACGCCGCGCCAGCACCATCCGCATCGACTCGCCCGGGCGCAGACGCCGTGCGGAACGCCCGCTCCAGTTCACCACCTCGCTATGCTCCGACCGGAACTGGTGGTCGCGTTCGGGCTGCATCTCGCCCAGATGGATGATGTCCGACGTGCGCCGGGCAAGCGTGCGCGCCTCCTCCTGCGCCTGCACATATCCTGCCCTGGCACCCGCCCATCCGGCGGGAGTGAAGGTCGGGAAATACACCGCCGCGCGCCGGTCATATTGCGAGAAGAACGGCTTGAAGGTCAGCGCCTCGTCAAGCGCACCCACCGCCCGGAACTGTCCTGCACCACCCGCCGGCGCCAGGGCACCCGTCGCAGCCGATGCGGTGACCAGCGCCGGCCCCACGCCCTCGAACTGCGCATCCGCCGGCCCCATGTCCGCCGCCAGCACCAGCGGCCCGTAGGTAAACGCCACCATCGACGCATCCCCGGGCGTCGGGTGCGACGCCACCGCCATCGGCAGCGTCACCTTCACCACGTCCCCGGCCCGCCAACGCCGCTCCAGCACCGCATAGCCATCCCGCAGCACTGGGCGGGCCGCCACGTCGTTCACCGTCAGCACCGGCGCCTTCGCCCAACCCGGCAACCGTATGGCGAGGGCCTGCGCCGCGCGTGGCGCCCGCTTGACGGTCAGCGTGGCACGGCCCTCCAGCGGCATCGCCGTATCCAGCGTCACCGCCAGCCCCCGCTCCGGCCAGTCCAGTTCGGACGGGATGAACAGGTTCACGTACAGCGTCCTGGCGTCGCTCCACCAGATCGAGTCCGCGTGCTTGGCATGGCTTTCCATCCCCGATCCGACGCAGCACCAGAAGCTGTCTTCGGGACTGGAGAATACCCGCCGCGCGCCCACGGCGAGCGGCATGAAATACACGAACTGACCGGTATCCGGCCGCTGATGCGCCATGATGTGGTTGAGCTGCACCTGCTCATAGAAATCGAACCAGCGCGCATCGGGTTGCCAGCTATACAGATGCCGGGTCAGCTTCATCATGTTGTAGCTGTTGCACGCCTCGCATGTCGCCTCGGTGATGCGACCGGCCAGTTGATCGGGTTGGCCGAAATGCTCGCGCTCGGAATTGCCGCCGATGATGTAGCTGTGATGCTGCGTCACCCGCTCGTGGAAGAAGCGCGGGGCGACCATATGCGCCGGGTTGCCCGTCACCTCATGCAGCCGTGCCAGGCCGATCACCTTCGGTATCTGCGTGTTGGCATGCAGGCCCGCCAGCCTGTCCTGCCGCGCGGCGAGGGGATCGAGTACCGCCTTGTGCCGGATCTTCTCGGCCATGCGCAGCCAGCGCGGATCGCCGGTCAGGGCATAGGTTTCCGCATAAGTCTCGTTCAGCCCGCCATGCTCGGCATGCAGCACCCGCTGCATCTGCGCGTCGTCGAGCGGCTCCAGCACGCCGGCCAGATAGCCGGCCAGCCCCAGCATGATCGGCATCGCCCGCGCATTGCGCGCCAGCACATGTGCGTCGATCAGCCCGGCATGGACCTTGTGCCACGTATAGAGCGGCACCCATCCGCCGTTCAGGTCGAACCCCCCGGTGCGGATGTCGCCGCGCCGTACCTCCTCGAACACGACCTTGCCGTCGACCGTCCTGCCGTCGCGCTCCACCGTGGTGCCGCCGCAATAGCCGTCGCCGTGCGCGGCCTGGATACGCGCCATTTCGGCCAGTGCATGATCCAGCCGCGCCGCCACCTCACGATCGCCCGTATTCCCCACTACCAGCGCGCATGCGGTCAACCAGTGGCCCAGCGAGTGGCCGGCAATGCCCATCGCCTCCCAGCCGCCATAGACCGGCTTGGGTGCCGGCAGGCCGGCCGATTGGTAGAAATTGTGCAGCAACCGCTCGGGATCGAGGGCCAGCAGATAGCGGCGGTTCGCCTCGAACGCGTCGGCAAAGGGCGACGGCTTCAACCGCACATAACGCGCCGGCACCGGTTCGACCCGGCGGCTGCGCATGACGGGCAACTCCGCCCACGCCGCCGGCGCCAACGCCACGACGCTTGCGCTGGCCAACAGGGAACGACGGGAAAGCAACATCGCCAAAACCTCTCCATGGCCCGGTGCCCGCATCGTGCGTCCGACTTACATGGTCGGGCACCGGCCTTGAAGGAAAGGGTAAGGAAATGTCAGAGTATTGCAAGGCGGGGTTGGCGATCTCCGCCGCAAAGAAGGGCGCCGCCTAACCGACGTTCACGCCATAGTTACGCGCCATCGGCGCGAGACCGCCTTTATATCCTTGACCTACCGCGCGAAACTTCCACTCGCCATTGTGGCGATAAACTTCACCGAAAATCATCGCCGTCTCCGTCGATGCATCCTCCGACAGGTCGTAACGCGCGATCTCGCGCCCGGTGACATCATTGACGACCCGGATGAACGCGTTGGAAACCATGCCGAAGCTCTGTCGGCGCTGCTCGCCTTCATGGATCGTCACCGATACCGCGATCTTCTGCACGTCGGACGGAACGGTCGCCAGGTCGACCTTCAACGCCTCATCGTCGCCATCGCCCTCGCCGGTCCGATTGTCACCGGTATGCTCGACCGAGCCGTCCGCGGAACGCAGATTATTGTAGAAAATGAAATCGGCATCGCCGCGCACCCGGTCGCCCGTCCCCAGAAGAAAGGCGCTGGCATCCAGATCGAAGTCGGTACCATCGGTGGTACGCGTGTCCCAGCCCAGTCCGATCAGAATGCGCGAAAGGCCGGGTTCCTCCTTCGACAAGCTGACATTGCCACCCTTGGACAGGCTTACGGACATCGGTGTTTCTCCATCATCGGCAGGTCTTGGGAAGATCGCCCCCATCACCGAACGCGCGGCGCACGCATTCCGGTTCCCGAGCGCGGGTGATGCTTCCCATGCCGTCGTTTATGCGCGCAGCGCCTTTACCGCATGATCCGCGGCCCGCGCGGTCAGGGCCATGAAGGTTAGCGACGGGTTGACGCAGGCGATCGATGCCATCTGCGCGCCGTCCGTGACGTACAGGTTGCTGGCATCATGCGCCTGGCTCCATCCGTTCAGCACGGACTTGCGCGGGTCGCGTCCCATGCGCGCGCCGCCCATTTCGTGGATCGCGTCACCCGGCACATGCTCGCTTTCCCAACTGTGCACGTTGGTCAGGCCCGCCTCCCGCAGCATCGCCTCGCCCTGCGTCCGGGCGTCCGCCATCATCTTCAACTCATTGTCGCGGAAGCGCACGTCGAAGCGCATCAGCGGCACGCCGAAGCGGTCCACCTTGTTCGCGTGCAGCGACACGCGATTGTCCGCATAGGGCAGGCATTCGCCGAATGCCCCCATGCCGAACTTCCACGGGCCATAACGGCGCATGCCATGTTTCATCGACGCGCCGAAGCCGACCGGCTCCGACACTTCACGCCGCGCGCTGCCCTGATACCCATAGCCGCGGCGGAACCCGACCCCTTCGTCGCCACCGATGTTGCGGAATCGCGGCACATAGACGCCACCCGGCCGGCGGCCATATTCGATGAACTCCTCCATCCCCGGAATGTCGCCGCCGACGCCGACGCGGAAGATGTGGTCCATCACATAGGCGCCCAGCGTGCCATGGCTGTCGAAATGGCTGCGTCCGGTGCGGGCATCGCGCGAGTTCATCAGGATCTGGGTCGATGCGATCGCCGATGCGCACAGGAATACCAGGTCGGCCGACACGACCTCTGCCTGCCCGGTATTGGCATCGACATAGCGGACGCCGGTCACCCGCTTGCGCGCCTTGTCATATTCCAGATTGGTCACCACGGCATCGGACTTCAACGTCAGCTTGCCCGTCGCGCGTGCGGCCGGCAGCGTCACCGCCTGTGTCGAGAAATAGGCGCCGAACGAGCAGCCATTGCTGCACTGGTTGCGATACTGGCACTTGGTGCGGTTCTGATCGGGCTTGTCCTCCGTCATGTTGGACAGGCGCGTGTTGATCAGCTTGCGGCCCGGAAACTTCGACTCCAGCCGTCCCTTCAGCCACGTCTCGGCGACGTTCATCGGCATCGGCGGCTGGAATTCGCTGTCGGGAAGATAGGGCAGGTTCTCGCGCGATCCCGACACGCCGATATATTTTTCGACATAGGAATACCAGGGCGCGACATCGTCATACCCGATCGGCCATTCGCCATCGATGCCGTCGCGCTTGTTCGCGTCGAAATCCTCCGGCGCCCAGCGGAAGCTCCACCGGCCCCAGATCAGCGACTTGCCGCCGACCGCCGCCGGGCGGATCCAGTAAAAGGGGCTGCCCTCGCCATACGCATAGGGGTTGGCCTTGTCGTCATTGTAGAAGGCCTGGTTGCTCGGCGCGACATAGCCGTGCTTGGCGATGAAATAGTTACTTTCGATCAGCGGCTTGGGCATGATGTTGCGGGCCGGCACCTCATAGGCCGGCTTGCCGTCATAGGTGTAGCCCTCGCCATGCTCCACCATCCGGCCACGGTCGAGCATCAGGACGCGAAGGCCCTTTTCGGTCAATTCCTTGGCGGCAAACCCGCCGCTCACGCCCGAACCGATGACGACTGCGTCGAACCTGTTGGTCGATGCCATGATTGTCCTCTCCAGAAAACGAAGGTCAGACGCGCAGTGCGCGCAGCGTCTGGAAACTCTTGGTGATGTCGGGAATGTAGGGTGCGGGCGCCTCGTCGTTTTCGACGTAGAAATGCCGCACCCCGGCGCTACCCTTCAGCCGGAACAACGCCGCGAAATCGGTCACGCCCGCGCCCACCGCGGTCATGCTGCGGTCTGGGCGCATGTCCTTGACGTGATAGGCGTACAGGCGATCCGCCAGCCGCTCGATCCACGCCGGGACGTCTTCGCCCGCATGCGCCACCCAGTAGAGGTCCAGCTCCACCTTCACCAGCGCCGGGTCGGTCTCGCGGAGCAACCGCTCGTACAGGCTGACCCCGCCCGGCTTCACGGTGAATTCGAAGTCGTGATTGTGATAGGCGAAATTCAGCCCTGCCGCCCTCAAATCATTGGCGAACCGGTTGATGTTGGGCAGCGCTGCCTGCCAACCCGCCTCGGTGCGATGCTCGTCGGTCATATAGGGCAATATCACCGTGCCCGCGCCCAGCGTCTTGGCCATCGCCACCGACTTGGCGAAATTGCCGAGCAGCGCGTCATAACCGATATGCACCGACGGCGCGGTCAGCTTCAGGCGGTCCATGGTCCGGCGCAGCATGGCATGATCCATGCTGTCGTAACCGCCACCGCCGAACTCGACCTCGCGGTAACCGATGCCCGCCACCGTCTCCAGCGTCTTGACCGGGTCCTTCTGGAACAGCTCGCGCACCGTGTAGAGTTGCAGCCCGATCGGCCCCAGCTTTGCGGCAAAGGCCGGTGCACCGACGAGGCCGAGAGCGGCCAGCGACCCTGCGCCGGCCAGCAGATGACGACGATTGATGGTCATGAGCTATAGACCTTGTTGACCTGGGAATAGGGAAAGGCGCCGTTATATTCGCCCGGCACCGGCAGGTATTCGCGCTCCTGCGTCATGCCGATCTCCGACGTATAGTATCCGGTGATGACAAGCTGCCGGAACGCCTCGAAGAAGGTCTTGCCGCCCGGCATCTGGTCGTTCATCGCCAGCGTCAGCAGCGCATCCTGTTGCGCCGGCGTCGCCTTGGCGGCGGACGTGCGATAGTCGCGCTGGCTGCGCGCCTCGATCGCATCCAGCCCGGCGACGATCGGCGCCCGGTCGCCCGGCTCGGCCCAGTCCGCCAGCATCTTCTCGATGAATGCCGGCACGCCCGCGGCGATCGCGCCCGGCGTGTCCGTCGTCGGCAGCACCCGCTCGCTCAGCGCGGTCATCAGCGCGCGTTGCGGCGCGGTAAAGACCGCCACGCTCGGCGGCCCCTGGTTGATCGGCGGCACCGGTTGCGCCAGCCCGGCGGCGCGCGCGATCGGTGCGAACAGGGCGCTGCCGAACATCGCGGCGACGCCCGCCAATGCGGTTCTACGGTCGATCACTGGCCCTTACCTCCCAGATCCTGTGCGATCGCCGCCTCGGTCAGCGGACGAACCCAGATGTTGCGATAGGCGACCGGCGAGTCGTGATCCTGCAACTGTATCGGCGCGGCATCGGGATGCGCCTTGTACGCAGACACCTGCCGCCATGCGGTCGTGCCCAGCATCGCCTGATGGTTCTGCACCAAGACGCCGTTCAGGAACGCGGTGACATAGGCGGGCCGCACCAGCGAACCATCCGCGGCGAAACGCGGCCGCTCAAACACGATATCGTAGCTTTGCCATTCGCCGGGCTTGCGCGACGCGTTCACCAGCGGCGGCTTCCAGCCATAGACGGCACCCACCGTGCCATCGGCATAGGTCGGATTGTTGTAGCCATCTAGGATCTGCACCTCGTAGCGCTGCATGAACCAGATGCCGCTATTGCCCCGGTCCTGCGACGTCTTGGTCGGCGGATTGGGCGAGCGGAACTCCAGATGCATCTGCACGTCGCCGAAGCTCTGCTTGGACACCAGATTGTTCTCGCCGCCGCTTCTGGCGCGCGACGGCACGACCAGCGCGCCGTTCTCCACCGGCCACATCGCCCGCTCGCCGCGCCAGGCATCGGTCGACCGCCCGTCGAACAGCACCACCGCGTCCGACGGCGCCCCGCCCGGAGCCGCCGCGGGCGTCACCACCGCGGGCGCCGGGCGATCGGCATCATGCACCCGCCACTGCCCGCCCGGCAGCACCGGCGTATCCTTGAACCCCGGCTTCTCCTGCGCCAGCGCCGGACTTGCGCCCAGCACCAGCATCAGGGCGGGGGCAACCTTCCGCATTCCCGTCATGCTCGCTCTCCCCCGTCGATCGCGCGATAGGCGGCGATCAGCCGCTCCTCGCCCGCGCGACCCTTTGTCGCATTGCCATGTTCCATGCCGATCACCCCGGCATAGCGTTTGTCCTTCAGCCAGCGGACGATATTGGCATAGTTGATCTCGCCCGTACCCGGCTCGTTGCGGCCCGGATTGTCGCCGAACTGGATATAGCCGATCTCCGACCAGCACGCCGCCAGCGTCGGGATCAGGTTCCCGGACTGGATCTGCTCATGGTAAAGATCGGCCAGGATCTTCACGCCCGGACTGTTCGCCCCGCGCGCCACCGCATAGCCTTGCGCGATGGTCTGCAGATAGACGCCCGGATGATTGGTCCGCGTGTTCAGCGGCTCCATGACCATCGCGAGCCCATGCGGCGCGACGATGTCGCCGGCTTTCCGCATCACGTCGATCACCCGCGCGGTCTGGATGTCGAGCGGCAGCTTGTTGTCCAGAAACCCCGTCACCACCGTCATCCGGTTGGCGTTCAGCCGCTTGGCGACCTCGATCGAGCTGCGGATGTCGGCTAGGAAGCCCTCGCGTTCCGCCTCGTCATTGCCGCCCAGCAGCGGCCGGGACTGCGCCCATTTGGGCATGCTGGCGACGAACACGCCCATCGTCATGCCGCGCGACGCCAGCGCCTTGGCCATCGCCTCCTGCTGGGCGACGGGGCGGCCGCGTGCCTCGTTATCCTCCCATGCGGTGAAGCCCTGGTCCGCGGCATAGGCTATCTGTTCGATCAGCCCGCCGCGACTGGCAAAGCTCCCCTCATGCGGCGCATAGCCCAGTGCGAAGCGCGCCGCGTTGGACGGGCGACGCTGCGCCCCCGCCCCAGCCGTCGCGGCGACAAGCGACGAAGCGGCCCCCGCCGCCAGAACAGTCCGACGCGACAGCGTCATGCCCCCACCTGCAT
Source organism: Sphingomonas carotinifaciens (assembly GCF_009789535.1). NCBI lineage: Bacteria > Pseudomonadati > Pseudomonadota > Alphaproteobacteria > Sphingomonadales > Sphingomonadaceae > Sphingomonas > Sphingomonas carotinifaciens. Next base: position 2,410,280 of record NZ_WSUT01000005.1, read on the forward strand.
CATTTGGCCCCTTCCGCCTTCAGATAAGCGATGATCGCCGCGCGCTTGGCCGGATCGGGCGTCGCGATCGGCATCTTGGTGCCGGGCACCTTCTTCATCGGCCCGGCCAGATAGGCATCCAGCGTCGCATCGTCCCAGCGCAGCTTCGACGCCTTCATCGCCGGCGAATAGTTGAATCCCGCGACCGACGCCGCCGGCCGCCCGACCACGCCGTGCAGGTTCGGGCCGATCCCGTTGCGACCGCCCTTGTTGACCGTATGGCACGCCTTGCACGCGGCAAATGCAGCGGGCGCGGCACTCTGCGCCTGCGTCGCCTCGGATCCGAACACCAACGCCGCCGACGCGGCTCCCATCACGGCCAGGCCGATGAGCAACTTCATGCATTCTCTCCCGGACCGATATCGGTCCATTTCCGGTCGCCCCCCGCATTGGCGAGGACCGCCTCGATAAAGTCCATCGTGCGCAATCCATCCGCCACGCCCGGATGGGCGGTCTTGCCCTCGCCGCGGATCGACCCGGCAAAGGCACGGTAAAGATTGGCAAAAGCCTCGATATAGCCTTCCGGATGACCCGAAGGTGTACGGAATTGCGCCGCAACCGCCGGCTGCATTCCCGGCCCGCCGGCGCGCAACGTCTCGGCCGGCCGGTCGAGCCAGCGCAGCACCAGCGTGTTGGGCTCCATCTGCGCCCATTCCAGCCCGCCATGCTCGCCGTGGATGCGCAGGCGCAGGCCATTTTCCTCGCCCGCCGCCACCTGGCTCGCCTTCAGCACGCCGCGCGCGCCGCCCGGAAAGCGCAGCAAGGCGCTGACATCGTCGTCCAGCCGTCGTCCCGCGACATGGATCGCGACATCCGCCGACACCGACGCCGCCGCCAGCCCCGACACATGCTCCGCCAGATGAAAGGCATGCGTCCCGATATCGCCCAGGCATCCGCCCATTCCGGCGCGCGCCGGGTCGGTGCGCCATTCGGCCTGCTTGTTGCCGCCGGTATCGATCGGCTGGCTCAGCCATCCTTGCAGATATTCCACCTGCACCAGCCGGATCGCGCCCAGATCGCCACGCGCCACCCGGACCCGCGCCTCCTCGATCAGCGGATACCCGCTATAGGTGAAGGCCAACGCAAAGTACCGTCCGCTCTTGCGCGCCGCCGCGGCGATCGCCCGCGCCTCGTCGCCGCTGATCGCCATCGGCTTTTCGCAAAAGACGTGAAAGCCCGCCTCCAGCGCCGCGATCGCCATCGGCGCATGCAGATGGTTTGGCGTCACGATCGCCAGTGCATCGATCCGCTCCTCCTCGGGCAGCGCCGCCTCGCGTTCGAGCAGCAGGTCGAGCGAGGGATAGACGCGCGCTTCGTCCAGCCCCAGCGCCGCGCCGCTCCGCGCGTTGCGCGCTTCGTCGCTGCTGAACGCACCCGCCACCAACTGCCAGTCGCCGTCCAGTGCTGCCGCCATCCGGTGCACCGCCCCGATGAACGCGCCCTCGCCGCCGCCGGCCATGCCTAGCCGAAGTCGGCGCCCGCTCATGCGGCGCCGCCATCGGTCGACAGGCCCAGGATCGATCGGATCGCGGCCCGGTCCACGCCGCTCTTGGCGAAATCGTCGAACGGATGATCGGTCACGCGGATGATGTGGTCGCGGATGAACGGCGCCCCCTCACGCGCGCCGTCCTCGGCACGCTTCAACGCGCATTCCCATTCCAGCACCGCCCAGCCCGCATAGCCATATTGCGCCATCCTGGTGAAAATGCCGGAAAAGTCTACCTGTCCGTCGCCCAGCGAGCGGAACCGCCCGGCCCGGTCCACCCAGTCCTGATACCCGCCATAGACGCCCGATCGCCCGGTCGGGTTGAACTCGGCATCCTTGACGTGGAAACAGGAGATCCGGTCGTGATACCGGTCGATGAAGTCGAGATAATCGAGCTGCTGCAGCACGAAATGCGACGGATCGAACAACAGCCGCGCCCGCGGATGCTCGTTCACCGCCGCCAGGAAGCGTTCCCACGATGCGCCGTCATGCACATCCTCGCCGGCATGCACCTCGAACGCGCAATCGACCCCCGCGTCCTCGAACACGTCGAGGATCGGCACCCAGCGCCGCGCCAGCTCGGCGAACGCCTCCTCCACCAGCCCTGCGGGCCGCTGCGGCCAGGGATAGACATAGGGCCAGGCCAGCGCACCGGGGAAGGTCGCATGCGCGCTCAATCCCAGATTGGCGCTCGCCCGCGCCGCCATCTTCACCTGCTCCACCGCCCAGGCCTGCCGCTCGGCGGGCTTGCCATGTACTTCCGGCGGCGCGAACCCGTCGAACAGCGTGTCATAGGCGGGGTGGACGGCGACCAGCTGGCCTTGCAGATGCGTCGACAACTCCGTCACCGCGATACCGTGGCGGTCCAGCTTGGCCCGCAGGTCGTCGCAATAATCCCGGCTCTCGGCCGCGGTCTTCAGGTCGATCAGTTGCGCATTGCACGGGATCTGCACCCCGACATAGCCCAGGCCCGCGGCCCACTGCGCCATGTTTTCCAGCGTGTCGAATGGTGCGTCCTGCCCCATGAACTGCGCAAGGAAGATTCCCGGCCCCTTCATATCCTTCATCGTGCGGCCTCCATCTTGCCAAGTGCCTTTTGGTCGTCGCGGAAGGTCAGCTGGAACAGGATCGCGATCGCCGCCGCCGCGATGGCCGGATACCACCACATCTGGTGCCAGTCGGCGATGCTCGGGGTCGCCGGCAGTTGCGCATACAGCAACCCACCGATCTGCGACCCCAGCAGCATGCCCAGCCCATAGGTGAACAGCGTCAGCATGCCCTGCGCCTGCGCGTTCACGCCCTTGGGGGTCGCGATCGTGCCCGTGTAGATCGCACCCGCGACAAAGAAGAAATCATAACATACGCCGTGCAGCGCGACGCCGACATAGATCGCCCAGAGCGAGTCCCCGCCGTCCCCGATCGCGAACAACGCGTAGCGCAGCGCCCAGGCGGCCATGCCGACCAGCAGCAGCGGCTTCACGCCGAACCGGCGATACAGCCACGGCATGGAAAACATGAACAGCAGTTCGGACATCTGCCCGATCGCCAGCGTGCCCCCGACATTCTCGATCCCCGCCGCCCCGACATAGGCCGAGGCATAGGCGTAATACATCGCCAGCGGGATCGAGATCAGCGTGGCGCAGGTCACGAAGATCAGGAACGAGCGCTGCTTCATCAGGCTGAACGCCTCGACGCACAGCACCTGCCGGACGACGCCCTCGTCGCGCGGCGTGTCGGACGCGACGTTGGGCAGGGTGAAGCTGTAAAGGCCCAGCGCCACCGACACGACGGCGGCGACCCGGAAGATTTCCGGGCTCGCCGACAGCCCGGCCCAGCCGATGATCAGCCCGGCCGTGATCCAGCCCAGCGTGCCGAACGCGCGCACGAACGGGAAATTGTCCGTCCGCTCGCCAAAGCTCTTCAGCGCGATCGTGTTCGCCAGCCCGACGGTCGGCATATAGAGGATCATGTAGCCCAGCAGCAGCCAGACAAAGGTCGTGCCGCTCTCCGGCGTGACCAATCCGGGCAGCACGAACAGGATGGCGCCGCCGACCAGATGCAGGATCACCATCAGCATGCGCGGCGCGACATAGCGGGCCGCGGCCATGCCCAGCAGGAACGATCCCACGATCGATGCGATCGGCCCTACCGAAAACGCATTGGCGATCAGGTGGCCGACGCCCACCGTCTGCATCGCCAGGCCCAGCGTCACGTTCCACGCGCCCCAGACGAAGAACTGCATGAACATCAGCGCGCTCAGGCGCCCCGTCAACCATCCGTCCGCGGGGTTCGCGGTGACGTCTATCGACCCTTCGGCAACGGCCATGCCCCAACCTCTCCTCACGCAGTTTTCCTGCTTGCTAATCATGAGGCTAAGCAGATCATGAACCCATGTAAAGGTTTACATTCGCTCAAAGGGCGGAACCCTTTCGGAAAAGTCGAAAATCATGCGGCTGGCGCAGGCGCGGCGGTCCGGACGGCGCGGCACCGTCACAGGCGCCTTTGCAAACAGCGTCTTAACGGTCGACATTGCCACCGGAATAGGCCCATGGAACGCGTCATGCCGACGATCATCGAAGTCGCAGCCATGGCGCGCGTGTCCACCGCCACCGTCTCGCGCGTGCTCAGCCAGCCGGATCGCGTGGCCGAGCCGACCCGGGACCGCGTGCTCGCCGTCGTGCGCGAGCTTGGCTATGCGCCCAACGTCGCGGCCCGCACGCTGCGCACTCTGCGCGCGGCCAAGATCCTGCTGACCGTGCCCGATATCTCGAACCCCTTCTTCGCCAGCGTCATTCGCGGCGCGGAGGAGGCGGCCCGCGATGCCGGTTATGCCGTGGTCCTCGGCGACACGCGGCACGATCCGGAGGTGGAGGATCAATATGCCGCGATGCTGTCGCGGCGCGAGGTGGACGGCATGATCTTTCTCGGCCACCGCCTGCCCGAAAGCCTGCGCGTCGTCGTCTCGCGCGACGGCGCACCGATCGTCAACGGTTGCGAATACAGCCCCGAACTCGGCGTCTCGGGCGTCTATATCGACAATGAAGCCGCCGCCACCGACATGATGGAGCATCTGATCGCGCTCGGGCACCATGACATCGGCCTTGTCACCGGCCCGCCGATCAGTCCGCTCACCCATCACCGCCAGTCCGCGGCCATGCTGACCGCCGCGCGTCACGGCATTGCGGATCGCGTGCACGTCCATGTCGGCGACTATTCGGCGCAATCCGGCTTCGAACAAACGCAGGCGCTGTTGGCGCGCGGCGTCAGCGCGATCTTCTGCTTCAGCGACGAGATGGCGTTCGGCGCGATCAGCGCGGTTGCCGCCGCCGGCATGTCCTGCCCCGATGATGTGTCCGTCGCGGGGTTCGACGATCTGCCGCTCGCCCGCTTCTACCAGCCCGCGCTCACCACCATCGCCCAGCCAAAGGCACAGATCGGCCGCAAGGCGGTGGAATTGCTCATGGAAACGCTGCGCCGGGACGAAACGGGGATACAGCAGGTCACCCTGCCGCACGAACTCCTGGTCCGCGGCAGCACCGCCGCTTACCGCGGATAGGGGCAGTAACGCTCCAGAAACGCCTGGTGCACCGGCAGCGTCGCCACCTGCCGCGCCACCTGCGCGCGCATGTCGTCCAGCACCTGCCGCAACCGCGCCTCGCCCATGATCGCCCCCATCCGGTGATGGTGCCGCGGCACCACCCCCTGTCCGATCATCACCTGCACCCAGGAATCGACGCGGAACAGCTCCTCGCCCTCCTGATACGCCATCGCATTGTCGCGAAACAGCGCGATCCGCTCGCGCAGCGTGTCCGGTATCGCCATCGTCCTGGCACGCCGCCAGAAGGCGGTGTCGTCCCGTTCGGTCAGCACGTAATGCAGCACGATGAAGTCGCGGATGCGCTCCAGGTCGGCCGCCGCCTGATCGTTGAAGCGCTTGGCCAGCGCGGTGCAGTCGCCATCGAACGGGAACATCTGCAGCAGGCGGGTGACCGCGATCATCACCAGATGGATGGCGGTGGATTCCAGCGGCTCGACGAACCCGCCGGCCAGTCCGATGGAGATGCAATTGCCCCGCCAAGCCTGCGTCCGCCGCCCCGCCTTGAAGCGGATGGTACGCGGCTCGATCAGGACCTCGCCCTCTACCGCGGACAATAGCCGCGCCCGCGCCTCGTCATCCGACAGATGCGCCCGGTCATACACCAGGCCGTTCCCTACCCGGTGCTGCAACGGGATCTGCCACCGCCACCCCTCCCCATGCGCGATCGCGCGCGTATAGGGTACCGCCGGCCCCACCGCCCGCGTCTGCGTCACCACCGCCGAGTCCGTGGGCAGCCACTCGCTCCAGTCGACGAACGCCGCGCCCATCGCCTGCCCGATCAGCAGCGCGCGGAATCCGGTGCAATCGATAAACAGATCGCCCTCGATCCGTTCCCCCGATCGCAGCACGAGGGCCTGGATGTCGCCGTCCCGCTCGACCCGCTCGATCAGTCCCTCGACCCGTCGGACGCCCGCCCCCTCGGCCACCCCCCGCAAATGCCTGGCATACAGCCCCGCATCCAGATGATAGGCATAGCTCAGCTCGGGGCCTTGCCCGCCTGCCCCGAACCGCCCGGCCTCCGCTGTCTGCAACTCCAGGCAATACGCCCCCAGATCCCCCCCGAACCCCTGCTCCCGCGCCTGCAGCCAGAACTGGTGGAACGCCCCCATCCACGTCCCCCGCCCCGTCTCCCCGAACGCATGAAAATACCGATCCCCGACCCGGCCCCAATCCTCGAACGCGATCCCCAGCTTGAAGCTCGCCCCGGTCTCCGCCATGAACCGCTGCTCGTCGATGCCGATCAGCCGGTGGAACGCCCGCGCTGTCGGGATGGTGGATTCGCCGACGCCGATCGTCCCGATCTCGTCGGATTCGATCAAGGTGATATCCAGCACCGATCCCAACTGCTGCCCCAGTGCCGCGGCCGTCAGCCAGCCGGAGGTCCCGCCGCCCGCGATCACCACCCGCCGCCGTTCGCTCATCGGTTCAGCCTCTGCATCACCTGTGCCCGCAACCTGCGCGCCGCCCCTTCATCCATCTCTCCAAGCGCCCCTCGCGCATGCCCCGGCAAATGCTCCGCCCCCTGCCCTGCCGGGCCGAACAGATAATAGTCGAACAGCGCGCGCCAGCTCTGCTTTTCGCTGTCGGGGCGGCTGCGAAGGCTGAGCAGTCCGTGGAGCAACGTGGTCATCGGCGTATCGACAAAGGCGGGTGTATCGTTCCACCAATGGTTGATCATCACGTTGAAGCCGTCCAGCGCCTCCACCTGATGCCACCACAGTGCCGGATAGACGAGCACATCGCCCGGTTCGAGTTCGGCCACCACCGCCCGCTCCAGCGCCGCACGATATCGCGGATAGCGATCCAGATCGGGGGCCCGCGGATCGACCATGCTCACCACCTGTCCGCCGGGGGTGGGGTCCAGCGGGCCGGGGTAGAGGTTGGCGATCTGATCGGGCGGGAAAAGCAGGAACCGGCGGCGCCCGACAAGCGGACACGCGATGTTGTTCGACATGTCCCAATGGGTCGCGGCCACCGTATGGTTGCCGATCCAGATGCTCGCCAACGGCCTGGTTCCGCCCGGCAGGACGCCGTCCGGCACAACCAGGTTCTCGGCCCGCAGGCCGGGGAAGTAGATGTCCAGATCGGTCGAACCCAGATACACCGCATCCTCGCCATCGCGGATGCGGGCCAGATAATCCGCCAGCGGCGCACGCCCGGCGGCAAAGTTCATCGCCGTCAGCGTGTCGTTGTAGAAGAAGCGCCCTTCGATCGCCGGCTCGCCGACGAAACCTACCACCGACCGGCCCGCATCGAAGCGCGCAAGATACGCCATCGCCGCATCCGCACCGTCCCGACCTATGGCGACCAGCGGCAGATCGGCGGCGGCCCCCTTCAGCATCACCGGCGCGCCGTCGTTAATCAATGCGGAAAAATCCACGGCATCATGTCGCAGGCCGTCGATCACGCGAACGGAGGGAAGCGCCGCCAGGTCCATCAGGCGCCAGCGAGCCGCCGGTTCTTGCGATCGATCAGATGCGGCACGTTGCCGAGCGACGACAGTGCCCAGATCGCAGGTTGCAGATACCCCTGCGCATGCAGCCGCTCCAGCGCATCGCCCGTCAGCCGAGCGATCGGCTCGGCACCGATCGCATGAAAATCGTCCAGCACGTACCGCTTGCTGTCATCGAGCACGATCTCGATCGATACCGCCTCGATCACGCCCTCGGCGTCCAGTGCTGCGAACAACGCATCATTGGCCTGCGATCCCGCATGGATACGCCTGAGAACGTCCGCGACCGCTTCCAGATAGGGGCTATTGCCCCCTTGCGGCAGGAAAACCGGGCTGCCCTCCCCACCTCGGCCGACCCGCACGTGATCGAGATCGACATGGATCATCGGCTCGCCGGTGCCGCCCTCCTCGTCGCGTGGTATGCCGATGGAGAAAGGCCCGCGCTGGTGCAATGCCGGAATATAGCGCGCCTGCCACACGCCATCATCCAGAAACAGGTTTTCGTCCCGGTCCAGGCCCAGCAGCGCAACCGAATGAAGCCGGCCATCTTCGGACCGCCGGAACAGGATCGGATAATCGCGCTGTGCCTCCTCCCATTCGGTCGGGAAGATCAGCGTCTGGTTTACCGCATCGCCGTAAGCAGCGCCTGGGCGGGTGATCACCGTCAGATCGTGATGATCGACATTGTTGAGAAGCACGATGTTCGTCACGAACAAACCTTATAAGCCATTGGGCGCTCGCCCGCCTATCATGCGGGCGAGCGCCATCGGCGGCAATCCCCGATCAGAAGCGGAAGCGGCCACCCAGCAGGAAGCGGCGACGCAGCTCCTGCCCGAACCAGAGCTGGCTCTCGTCGCGGGCATAGGTGCGCAGTTTCTGTTCCGTCAGGTTGATGCCCTCGAACGACACCGCGAAATTGGGCGTGATGTCGTAGCTGATGTTGACGTCCAGCTGACCGAACGGCTTCGTGAACTCCGGATTGCGTGAACCCTGGCGGTTGATCCCCGACAGGAACTTGTCACGCCAGTTATAGGCGACGCGCGCCGACAGCCCATATTTGTCGTAGATCAGCGTCGCGTTGAACGTATCCGACAGGCCGAGCAGCGCGAACTGATCCTCTGACGGGCTGGCGCCGATGTTGAACCCGACATCGCCGCGCACCAGCGTATAGGCCGCCCCGACACCGAACCCGGTCGATCCGAAGAAATGCTGTCCGGCAACCTCCAGGCCGTAGATCTCGGCATCCCGGTTGTTGACCGGCTGCGTCACCTGGAACTGGTACAGCACGTCGGTGCCGTTGGCGATCACGTCGCGCGCGCTGTTGATCTGCTTGACGAAATCGTCGTTCAGCGAGCGGGTGGTGGTGTTGTAGTTCGCCTGGAACTGCGTGGTGGCCGCCGTGATCGACCCGGTCTGGTCGAGCAGGGCGGTCAGCGCGAACAGGTTCACGTCGCTCTGGTCGGCACCCAATGCCTGGAGCGCCGCGCGGGCCTGGCCCGACCGCGTGCCGGCCGCGCCCGAGCTGGGATCGCGCAGCCCGAACAGGTCGGAGGTGAATTGTCCGTTGCCGATGAAGTTGCGGACACGCTTGTCGAACAACCCGAGCGAGACATAGCTGTCGGGCTTGTAGTACCATTCGATCGACGCATCGAAATTGTCCGATTCCAGCGGCACCAGTTGCGCGTTGCCGGTCGATGCGGTTGCGATGCCGCCATTGGCGATCGGGCGCGGCGGGCCGTTCACGCTGGTGGAGGTGAACAGATTGCCATATTCCGGCCGGGCGATCGTCTTGCTGTACGATACGCGTCCGATCAGGTTCTGCTGCAGCTCAACCTGGAAATCGATCGACGGCAGGAAATTGTCGTAGCTGCCCCGATCGCGCAGATAGCTGCTCTGGTTCGAGATGACGACGGTGAAGTCGTTGTCGGACACCCAGTTGATGCCCGCCGGCACCGCCACCAGAGAGATGGAGCGCGATTTGGTCTTCTCGTACCGCAAACCACCGACCAGCGTCGCCGGTGCGTTGGCGATCTCGCCCTTCCAGGTGACCTGCGCATAGGCGGACCAGATCTTTTCCCGGACACGATTGTCTTCGTTGGTGGTGATGCCGACGGCGTTGGCGGCGCCCAGACCGGCATAATAAGGCGACAGGATGGAATAGATGCCGGCTGCGTTGCCGCGGAAGGCGATCTGCGACTCAGGATCGTTGCCGGGATCGAACTTCCGGAACTTGCAGATCAGGCAGAAGCTTTGCAGCGCGCCGGGCGCCAGCCGTTCGACGTCGCCGGGGTTGGTGATACCCCAGTCGCCCAGCGTCTGCTGGGTGGCGACGCGCGTCTGATCCATCACCGTGTTGCGGAAGTTTCCGCCGAAGTCGACACGGCTGCCCCCGCCAAGATCCCAGCCGAAATCTGCGCGGATCTCCTTCACCCGCTGTTCCTGCGACGAGGCGAAGGTGCGGCCGATCTGCGACCCTACTTGTGCCACCGTCAACGGCCCGTTGAGGGTGATGTCCTGCTTGGGGATGTCACCGCTATAATCCACCGAATGGGCGGTGACGACGTTCGCGCCCATGCCGACCAGCGTCGAGCTGGCGCCGTTGGGATTGTTGGGGTTGCTCGACGCCTTGCTGTAATGTCCGTCGATGTTGAGGGAGAAGTTGTCGGCAATGTCCCAGCGCATGTTCAGGCCGTAATCCTGAACCCGGCTTTTCTGCGCACGGTTCTGCGCTTCGAAGCCTTCATCCTTCGCGCCGTTGATCGTCTCGTGAAGATAGGTCGCGGTGGCGACCGTCGGGTTGCCGTCGAAGCGTACCTCGTCGAACGGGCGGCTGAACCAGTTCGACAGGTCCGACCGGATTTCCTCCTGCCGGTTCTGCGCAAACAGCGCATCGGCGGTCAGCGTTACCGTTTCGATCGGCTTGAATTGCAGCACCGCCTGCCCGTTGATGCGCTCGCGGCTGCCCTCGGCATAATGGTAGCGGCTGTCGTTCGGAACGCCGACCAGTTGGTTCGGATCGGTCGGCGCGCCGGTGATGACCGTGCTGCCGTCCGACCGCACGAACCCGCCCGACAGGAAAGTGCTGTAGGGAATGATGTTCCAGTCGTTGGAGGTCGCGCTGATCGAGGTGAAGTTGCGCTTCTGGTAGCTGCCGAACAGCGAAACGCCGAAACGGTCGGTCGGATCGGCCCAGTTCAGCACTCCGGACAATTCGGGCGTCACCTTCGATCCGCAATCCAGGCAGCCGTCCGTGCTGGTATCGTACAGCGCCTTGGCGCCGACGCTGCCGGTCAGGCCGCCCTTGCCGTCCAGGGGGCGCCGGGTGACGACGTTGATCGTCGCGCCGATACCGCCGGTCGGGATCGCGGCCCGCCCCGTCTTGTATACCTCCAGCGTCCGCACGCCCTCCGACGCCAGGTTGGAAAAGTCGAAGGAACGGCTGGAGCCCTGCGCCGTGTCGGCATTCTGGTCGCCGCCGACCACGGACACGTTCGCGGTCGCCAGCTGGCGCCCGTTGAGCGTCACCAGATTGTAGCTCGGCCCGAAGCCGCGCACCGTTACCAGTGCACCTTCGCCGTTCGTCCGGTTGATCGACACGCCGGTTATGCGCTGAAGCGATTCGGCCAGGTTGGTGTCGGGGAACTTGCCGATATCCTCGGCCGAGATCGCGTCCACGATACCGGTGGAGTTGCGCTTGATCGCGATCGACCGCTCCAGGCTGGCGCGGATACCGGTCACCACGATCTCGTCGCCGGTGCCGTCCGTGGCGGCGCTTTCCGACGCCGGCGCCGTTTGCGGCGTGGTTAGCTGGCCCGCCGCCGCAGCCGGATCGGCGGTCGTGCCCGGCGGGGTCGTCGGCTGCGCGTTCGTCGCCTCTGCCCCGGTTTGGGTTTGCGCAAATGCGGTGGTCGTCAATGTGAGACAGGTGGCGACCGCCACCAGGGATACCGACCGCGCGAGCGTCGACGTGAGACCACTGGCCTTCATATTTTGCCCCTCCTAATAGCGGGCCGTCCTTGTTCGGCCCATTCCTCCCACCGGTCAGATGCCGGCTTTGTGATCGCTACCATATGCCCGACGCGCGCCAAGCCGCAAGAGATAAGAATCGGTTTTTTCTACATTTTTACTTCGCGGGCGAAAGTCTTGGAAAAGGCGATACATGGCAATACTTTGGTATATTACTCCGTCAAATGATCGCTGCGGCGTTTGCAAAGAGTTCGGCAGAAACCCTGCATGCCATGAACGGTGGCGGGGCCCGCCACGGCAGGCCCCGCCACCGCATCACCATTCGACGCCGATCTTGCCGAAATGCGCGCCACCCATTTCGTAGCGGAATGCGTCGGCCAGAGCGTCCAGCGCAAAGCGGCGGTCGATGATCGGGCGGATCTCCGCGGCGTCCAATGCGCGGACAAAATCCTGCTGCTCACGCCTGCTGCCGACGATCAATCCTTGCAGCCGCGCCTGCCGCGCCATCAGGGCAGCGGTCGGCACCTCCCCACCAGCTCCCGTCAACACGCCGATCAGCGAGATGTGCCCGCCGACCCGCACCGCCTCGATCGACTGGGCCAGCGTCCCCGGTCCGCCGACCTCCACCACATGATCGACGCCCCGCCCCCCGGTCCAGTCGCGCACCACGCGACCCCAATCCTGCTGCTCCCGATAATTCAACGTGAACGCCGCACCCATGTCCCGCGCCCGTTCCAGCTTTTCGCCCGATGAGGAGGTGATCGCCACCGTCGCCCCCATCAAGCGGGCGAGTTGCAAGGCCCAGATGGAAACACCCCCGGTGCCCAGCAGCAGGACCGTGTCACCGGCCTTGATCCCGCCATCGACGACCAGCGCGCGCCATGCCGTCAGGCCTGCGGTGGTGATCGTCGCCGCCTCTACCGCGTCGAAGCCTTTGGGCGCACGGGTGAAGGCCGTTGCGGGCAGCACTACGAACTCCTGGGCGAAGCCGTCGATGCCGTCGCCGGGCGTGCGCGAAAAGTCACCCACGGTGGGCGTCCCATCCTGCCAATCGGGAAAGAAGCAGGACACGACCTTGTCGCCAACCGCGAACTCGCCGACGCCGGGTCCGACGGCCTCGACGGTGCCGGCGCCATCGGCCAGGGGGATGCGTCCGTCCGCGGCCGGCATCCGCCCGGTCGCCACGCCGAGATCGTGGAAGTTGAGCGAACTCCCATGCAATGCGACCCGGATCTCGCCCGGTCCTGGCTCGCCGGGATCGCGCCGGTCCTCCATCGCCAATCGGTCGAGGCCGATCGGGGCACGTAAAGCCATTGCCTTCATGTCATGGTCCTTGTCACTGTCGCGGGGCTTCGAACGCCCGAGAGTGCAGGATCGTCGCGTTTGCATTCGCCCGCCGTTCCGGTCACGTTCGCCGGCGAGGATTCGGGGACCATCATGCTGAAAAAACAAATGATATTTGCAGCGCTCCTGCTGCCGGCCGCGGCCTGGGCGCAAAGCTCGCTTGAACAGGCGCGCGCCATTGCAGGCGATCCGCCCGCTGCCCGGCAACGTCTGGTGCTGGCAGATCTGCCAAAGGCGACGGGCAAGGCCACCGCGCTATTCGACGGGCGCAGCCTGACCGGTTGGCAACCGTGGCTCGGCTATGCCGACCCGGCCCTGACCTATCGTGGCGATCCGAATGCGAAGCCGGTCGGCACCAGCCGCGATACGTCCGGCGACTTCGCCGTCAGGCGGGTGGACGGCGCATCCGCGATCTGGATCAAGGGGCAGACCTGGGGCAGTCTGGTGAACACCGCGGACCTGCGCGATTATCACCTGCGCCTGCAATATAAATGGGGCGCCAAGACCTGGGCACCCCGCGAAAAGGAGCCGCCGAACAACGGTTTGCTGTACCACACGCACGGCCAGCCGGGCGAGGTGTTCGGAACGTGGCGGCCGTCGGTGGAATTCGAGATCATGAAGGGGTCGACCGGCATGATCGTGATGGTCGGCGGCAAGGTACGTGCCCGCACGACGGTGGCGCTCGACCCCTCGCTGATCGCGCCGCACCTCCGCTTCCGTACAACCGGGCGCACCGTCGACATGGTGAACGGCACCGGCACCTGGAATGTCGAGGCGGGCAGCGATGCCGAACGCCCGATCGGTGAATGGAACACGCTCGACCTGTATGTGGTCGGCGACCGGGCGATCCACGTCGTCAATGGCGTGCCCGTGGCCGAAGCCCGCGATCTCGCGACGGTCGCGCCGGACGGCACCCGCCAGCCGCTGACGCACGGGCATATCCAGTTGCAGTCGGAGGGCGCCGAAACCTTCTTCCGCGCCATCACCGTGGAGCCGATCCGCACACTGCCTCGCATCGTGGTGAAATGATGGCAGAACCACCGCTCCCGAACCTTGGCGTTCGGAGCGGTGGCGGGCGGAACGGAACCGATCCGCCGATGCTTTGTGGACCGGTATATCCGGGAGATACGATCATGACCGACACAACACGTCGCACCTTTGTGACAGGGGCGGCGGTGGCCGCGGGCGCCGTCGCCGCGACGCAGGCGGGGGCCGCCGCACAGGGCGGCAAAGCCTCTGCTGCGACCACGCCCGCCGCGGGCGCCTATCCGAAGCCGCCCTACCCCGTTCAGCGTCAACCCTGGCCGGGCCTGGCATCCAGGATGACGCCGCGCCCCGACCATGGCGAGACGAGCTACAAGGGATCGGGCAAGCTGGCGGGGAAGCGGGCCCTGATCACCGGCGGCGACAGTGGCATCGGCCGGGCCGCGGCGATCGCCTATGCCCGCGAAGGCGCCGATGTCGCGATCAACTATCTGCCCGCCGAGGAGCCCGACGCGCGCGAGGTGATCGCGCTCATCCGCGCGGAGGGGCGCAAGGCGGTCGCGATCCCCGGCGATTTGCGCGACGAACGCTTTTGCCGGCGCCTGATCCAACAGGCGGCCGAACAGCTCGGTGGGCTGGATATCCTGGTCAACAACGCGGCGCGGCAACAGACCCGGCCCGGCATCGCAGACATTTCCGCCCAGGATTTCGACGATACGATGAAGACGAACGTCTACGCACCCTTTTGGCTGACCAAAGCGGCCGTGGAGCGGATGGGCGCGGGCGCGGTCATCGTCAACACCTCGTCCGAACAGGCCGGCGACCCGTCCCCCGACATCGTCGACTACGCCCTGACCCGCGCCGCGGTGCTGAACTTCACCAAGAGCATGGCCAAGCAACTCGCCAGCCGGGGTATCCGGGTAAACGCCGTGGCGCCGGGACCGTTCTGGACACCGCTACAGGTGAGTGGCGGCGCAACGCCGGACAAGCTGCGCAGCTTCGGCGAGACGACACCGCTCGGTCGGGCGGGACAGCCTGCCGAGATCGCGGCGCTCTATGTCGCCGCGGCCGATCCCAGCCTCAGCTATTCCACCGGACAGATTTTCGGATCGTCCGGCGGTAACGGTCAGCCCGCCTGATAGGGATCGCCCGGAAACGCGATCGAAACCGTTTCCGGGCAATGCCTTATTGCGGCTTCACGAACTTCAGCGTGAAGCGGTCGCTCTCGCCGATCGCGGCATATTTGGCGCGGTCGACATCCTTCAGGCGATAGGAGGGTGGCAGCGTCCATACGCCCTGCGGGTGATCGTGCGTGTCCTTGGGATTGGCGTTGACCTTCGACTCCCCGGCCAGACGGAAGCCCGCCTCCTGCGCCAGACGCACCACCGTCGAACGCTTGATATACCCGCTCGACTTTTCCCGCGCCGCATCCATCTCCTCGGGCAACCGATGGTCGACCACCCCCAGCACGCCCCCCGGCTTCAACGCATTATAAAACGCCTTGAACGTCCGCCCGGCCACCGCCGGATCATCCTGCATCAACAGGTTATGGACGTTGCGAAAGGTCAGCACCACGTCTGCGCTGCCCGCCGGCACGGTGGATACACCGGTCGCGAAATCGACCGTCCGGACCACCGTCTTGCCATAGGCGTCCGCCTTGGCAGCGAGCGCAGCGCTGGTGCGCTCCGCCTGCGATGTCGGCACCAGCGCGACATAGTGCCCGCGCCCCTTCACCATCGGTGCCAGGATAGCGGTATACCAGCCGCCACCGGGGATGAATTCGACCACCGTCTGCGTCGGTTTTACACCGAAGAAAGCCAGCGTCTCGGCCGGATGGCGATAACGATCGCGCGCTCGGTCTGCTTCGCTACGGGTAGAGGCGGCAACGGCGGCGGCAATGTCCTTGCCGGGCCGGACGGATTGCGCCGCAATGCCCGCGCTCCCCAGCGCGGCGACGCAGGCGAATGCAACGATGGGACTGGACATGGCGGGCCTCTCCTGAACGGCTGAATTACGGCGATCATGCCTCGCCATGGAGGCTGAAACAACCTCGCCACGGGTAGGTACGGCTGCGGCCGCCACGCCGATCCAACCGCTTGGAGCCAATCTGGGTTAGCAACGTTACATGCCAGCAATAAAATGGGGGCTGCGCTGCACATCATTCATCTCGCACTCGGCGGCTGTTTGAAAGCACCGCCTGTGACGTTCGGCATCACCGCTGATACCGGTGGCCATATCGCCTATGTTCTGGACGCTGCCGCCGCACAGGCACAGCGGCAATGCGTGGATGCGGTCAGCATCGTCACCCGCCTGTTCGATGATGCCGAACTCGGCACTGTGCATGCCCAGCGATCGGAACGGCTTGGGCCCAAGCTCACGATCGAGCGGATCGCCACCGACGATCGCCGCTATCTCGAAAAGGAGGAGCTGGCCGGCGACCTTGCGGCGTTTACGGAGGCATTCTGCCGGTATCTGGCCGCACTTCCCCGCCTGCCCGACGTGATCCACGCGCATTTCGCCGACGCCGCCGACGTCGCCCGCGCTGCCCAGAAGCGCTTCGGCATTCCCTTCGTCTATACCCCGCATGCGCTGGGCATCGACAAGCGCAGGCAGGGCTTTGCCGGCGATGCCCTGGAAGCGCGTATCGCGGCGGAGCGGAACGCGATCAGCCATGCCGATGCCATCATCGTGTCGACACGGGACGAAGCGGATCGGCAGATCGGCGGATACGGCATCACGGCAGCGGCGCGTGTGCATTGCCTGTCGCCGGGCGTGCCACATCGTGCTGCCACCAGCGGCGAGGAGACACTCGCCGATCATCTGGGCACGTGGTTCGACTATCCCGATCTGCCCATCCTGCTCGCGATCGCGAGGCCGGTCCGCAAGAAGAACCTTGCGGCGTTGCTGCGCGCCTATGCCGCCGATCCGGCGCTGCGATCCGCTGCCAACCTCGTGATCCTCGCCGGTCAGCACGACCATGCGACGGGTGAGGAACGCGCCGTGCTGGACGAGCTGGCGGCGCTGGCGGCGAATCCGCTGCTTCGCGGGAAAGTCGCGCTGCCTGCACGACACGGCGCGGCCGATGTCGCTGCACTCTACGCACGCGCGGGCCGGGGCGGCGTGTTCGTCAATCCCGCGCTGCATGAACCGTTCGGCTTGACCGTGATCGAGGCCGCTGCGGCGGGTGTCCCCGTGGTCGCTACCTGCAACGGTGGACCGGTGGAGATCGTCGCCGCGCTCGGCCACGGTCTGCTGGTCGATCCGCGCGACTATGCGGCGATCGCGGATGCCTGTCATACGCTCATCGGCGATGCGAACCGCCACGCCACGCTCGCCGCGTCGGCACTGGCGCGGGTCGATCGCTATAGCTGGGATCGTTATGCGGCTTCGTCGATCGCCGTCTATCGCACGGCGGGGCAGCCGCGGCTGCTGGCCTCCGATATTGACAACACGTTGACCGGCTGTGTGGAAAGCGCGCGCGCCTTTGCCGACTGGGCAAGCGTTCGCGACATCCCGTTCATCGTGGCGACCGGGCGCTCGTTCCATGATGCGCGCACTGTACTTGGCGCATGGAACCTGCCTCAGCCGGATGCCTATATCGTCGATGTCGGCACGCGGATCATGCGGCGGGATGACGACGGGAACTGGCGCGCGTGCCCTGATTACGCCGCACTGCTCGACCGGGACTGGGACCGCGATGCAGCGGTGAAGGCGCTGGCGCCGCTTTCGCTGACCGCGCAACCGCATGCGGTGCAGACCCGGCACAAGATCAGCTTCTTTGGCGACGAGGCCACGGTCGCCACCATTCGCCATGCGCTGGCCGATGCAGGAGTGGCCGCGCGCGTCATCTTTTCGCATGGCCACCTGATCGATGTGCTGGCACCGGCCGGCGGCAAGGCCGCTGCCATTGCCGCCTATGCCGGTCGAATGGGACTGCCCCTGTCGGCGTGTCTCGCTGCGGGCGACAGCGGAAACGATGCTGATATGCTGGCGGCGTGCGGCCATGCCATCGTCGTTGCCAACGCCGACACCGATCTCGACCATCTGGAACCGAGACCGGGATTGTACCGGACTGCGGCACCTCATGCCGCCGGCGTATTGGAGGGGCTGGCGCTGCATGGACTGGCGTCCGCACCGCTGCAGGTGGCGGCATGACCCGCCCCTTCGGCTATTTCGTCCACCATCAGGGCCGCGGCCACGCCGAACGCTGCGCCGCCATCGCCCGCGCCCTGCCGCCCGGACGCCCCCTCACCATCTTCTGCGCACGCGACGACATCTTCCCGTCGCTGCCGGATCATGTTGAACGCATTCGCATTCCCTCGCTCTTCGAGGTAACGGGTGCGGAAGCGGGAACGATGGATTGGGTGCCGACGCCCGATACGCTGCACTGCGCGCCCTTGGGCTGGCCCGGCATACGGCGCGCGATGGCGACGATCACCGCGTGGTTCGACCATGCCGACCCTGCGCTCATGATCTGCGACGTGTCTGCCGAAATCGCGCAACTGGCCCGCATCTGTTCGGTGCCGCACGTCAAGATCCTCCAGCATGGCGAACGTGGCGATCCCGGTCACCGCGCGGCCTATGACGGTGCTGCCGGACTGCTCGCGCCCTTTCATGCCGATCTTGCGCAGAGCGATTGGGATGCCGGAATGCGCGCCCGTACCTGCTTTGCCGGCGGCCTTGGCGTGGACACCCGCGTTCCCGAGCGCGAAGTGGCTCGCCAGCGCGTTGGCATCGCACCGGGCGAGGAAATGATCCTCGTGGTCGCGGGCGGCGGCGGCGGCGGTTTCGCGCAGGCGCCGCTTGGTGTCGGCGCCCGCACCCGCCCGAACGCGCGCTGGATCACCATCGGCCCGGTGCAGCGCGACTGGCACGCGACCGAACCCGCCAATATCGAACATCGCGGCTGGGTGGATGATGCGGCGGATCATATCGCCGCCGCTGACATCGTCATCGCCTCGACGGGCAACACCACCTGTCAGCAGATTTTGGCCGCCGGCCGCCCCTGGCTGGCGGTGCCCGAATGGCGCTATTTCGACGAACAGCATTGCAAGGCCGACGCGCTCGCCCGCGCCGGGGTCGCCACCGTCCGCCCCCATCTGCCATCCTCGGCCAGCGGGTGGAGCCAGGCGCTGGCCGACACGCTGGCTGCCCATGACCCTCACCGGCAACGCAGCATGATCGACGATGCACCTGCCGAGGCGACCGCCCGCTGGCTGGAGGCGCTTGCCGACCGGCTTTGGACGCCCTGTTCCACCCCCGCCCCTTCCCACCCCATGCCGAACGAGCAACCATCCGCATGACCCAGATTTCCGTCGTCACCTTGGCCAAGGGCCGCCCCGACCACCTCGTCAACCTCGTCCACGGCCTGTCTCGGCAGACGCAGCAGCCCACCGAACTGATCGTCGCGGTGATGCAGGATGCGCTCTATGTGCTGCCCGACGCGCCCTTCCCCATTCGTCAGATGCAGATCGTCGGCGACGCGCTGCCCCTGGCCGAAGCGCGCAACGCCGCGGCGCGCGCCGCCATCGGCGAGATGATCGTCTTTCTCGACATGGACTGCATCCCTACGCCGACGCTGGTCGCGGATTATGCCGGGTTCCTGGCGGACTATGACGGGCTGTTGATGGGCGAGGTCATGTATCTGCCGGGCGGCGCCACGGCCGGCGACTGGTCCTTCGACCGTTTTGCCGAGGTCGCGGTGAAGCATTCCGACCGGCGCGGTCCCCCGCCCCGCGGGATCGAGCGGTGCGAGGATTATCGCTGCTTCTGGTCGCTCAACTTCGCGATGCGGCGCGACACCTTTCTCGGCGTCGGCGGGTTCGACGAACGCTATGCCGGCTATGGCGGCGAGGATACCGATTTCGGCAAGACGCTGGATCAGGCGGGTGTGCCGATCGCCTGGGTGAAGGGCGCGCTGGCGTATCACCAATATCACCCGCATCACATGCCGCCCGTCCACCATCTGGACAGCGTGGTACGCAATGCGCAACTCTTTGAGGAGAAATGGGGCTATCGCACCATGGGCCACTGGCTGCACGCCTTTGGCCTGATGGGCCTGATCGACCATGCGCCGGGCCGGCCGATCCGCATCCTGCGCCGCCCCGATGCCGAGGATCTGGCCTTGACCGGGCAGCAGAGTCATCAGCCCTATGCCAACACCGCCACCGTCATTCGCCTGCTGGAAGCGCGCGTCGCGGCATGAGGATCGCGGTCCTCGGCCATGTCCGCCAGCGCATCGCGCAACCCTTCGCCGGGGGCATGGAGTCGCATTGCTGGCATCTGGCGGCGGGGCTTCAGGCGCGCGGCCATGATGTCGTGCTGTTCGCGTCCGGCGACAGCGATCCCCGCTTCACCATCGATCCCGTCCTGCCGACCCATTACGAGGCGACCTTCCCTTGGGCGGAGCATCGCGGCTCTGCACCGCTGATCGCGCATCTCGACGGCGGCTATGACGCAGCATGCGACCGGATCGCGGCCGGTGGGTTCGACGTGGTGCACAATAACAGCCTGCACCGCTTCCCGATCGAGCCGGGTCGCACGGCCACGGTGCCGACCGTGACCTCGCTCCACGTTCCGCCCTATGACGCGCTGCATTGGTTCGTCCGGGCCAGTGCAGTGCCGACCCACCGGTTGACCGTGACCTCCGCCCGGCAACTTACCGCATGGTGGCCGGAGGGGGCGCCGCCCGAGGCATCCGTGCTGCACAATGGCATCGACCCCGCCCTGTGGCCGTTCGTCGCCCAAGGAGACGGCAGCGCCGCATGGTGCGGGCGGATCACCCCGAACAAGGGCCCGCATCTGGCCGCGCAGGCAGCGCGGATCGCGGGCGTGCCGCTCACCCTGTTCGGCCCGGTCGAGGACCCCGACTATTGGCATGCCGAGGTAGAGCCGCTGCTCGGCGGCGACATCCGCTATGGCGGGCATCTGGGCGGCGCGGCGCTCGCCGCTGCGATCGGCCAAGCCTCCGTCTTCGTCTTCACGCCCTGCTGGGACGAGCCTTTCGGACTGGTCGCCGTCGAGGCGATGGCATGCGGCCTGCCGGTTGCCGCATTGGACATGGGCGCCGCGCGCGAGATCGTCGGGGAGGCCGGATGCTTCGCCACCGCCGGCGACGTTCCCGGACTGGCGGACGCGATCCTCACGGCCATGGCCCTGCCGCGAGACGTCGCCCGCAAGCGCGTGGAGCGATCCTTCACCCACGACCTCTGGCTCGACCGCTGCGAGGCCTTGTACCGCGACGTGGCCACCGCGCGGACGCCGCTCGCCGCATGACGACGGCGAACGCTATCCAGCAGGCCCTCGACCAGCTGTATCGTACCCATGTCGGGCCCGGCGACCCCTATGCCCTGGTCGACTTTCCGGACCACGCCAATGTCGGCGACAGCGCGATCTGGCTCGGCGAAATCGCGATGCTGCGCGGGGTAACCGGGCGCGAGCCCGCCTATGTCTCCACATGGCATGATTTCGATGCCGAGGCTTTTCGCCGCGCCTGTCCGACGGGGACGCTGTTCCTCCATGGCGGTGGCAATCTCGGCGATATCTGGCCGCACCATCAGCAGTTTCGCGAGCATATCTTGGCGACGGTCCATGACCGCGCGGTGGTGCAGCTGCCGCAGTCCATCCACTTCCGGAACCCCGACGGCGTGGCGCGCTTCGCCGGCCTCGCCATCGAACATCCGGATTTCACGCTCTACGTCCGCGACCGGCCGAGCCTCGATTTCGCAAACGCGCACCTGTCCTGCCCCACGCATCTCGCGCCCGATTCCGCCTTCGCGCTGGGCCACCAGCCGCGCGCACCCGCAGATTGCGACGTCCTGATGCTGCTGCGCACCGACGACGAGCGGCGCGATCATGCCACGATACCGTCCGCCGGCAACACCATGGTCGATTGGCTGGAGGACGATCCCGACCTGCCCCGCGCCTTTACGTCGCAGGCCAAGGCACGCGTCGACCGCGGTCTGCGCCTGCTGTCGCGTGGGCGCGTCATCGTGACCGATCGGCTGCACGGCCATATTCTGGCCGACCTGCTCGGCATTCCCCACGTCGTGCTCGACAACGACTATGGCAAGATCGCCGCCTATCTGGCGGCATGGGCGGGGTCGGAACGGGTGCCGGCGATCCGCGCCACGACCATGGCGGAGGCGGAGCGCGCGGCCGCGCAATTGGCATGATCGAAATCTCACTGCTGATCTGCACCCGCAACCGCAGCACCTCGCTCGGCACGACGTTGGCGTCGGTCGCCCATGCGGTTGCGCAGGCACCCGATACGGCCGTCGAGGTGATCCTGGTCGACAATGGATCGAGCGACGATACACCCGACGTGCTGGCCAGCTGGTGCGCGGCACAGGCCTTCCCCGTCCGGCTGGTCCGGGAGGATCGCCCCGGCCTCGCCGCCGCGCGCAATGCCGGACTGGCCGTGGTGCGGGGGCGGATCATCGCGATGACCGACGACGATTGCGTCCTGCACGCCGACTATTTCCCCGCGCTCGTCCGCGCCTTCGATGAAGCGCCCGGCCCGGCGGTGATCGGCGGGCGCATCCTGCTCGGCGATCCACGCGACCTGATGGTCACGGTGAAGCTGGAGGATCATCCGATGGTCGCCGACCCCCGCGGCTTTCCCGGCGGTTTCGTCATGGGCGCCAATCTGGCGTTCGGCGCGGACGTGCTGGCGCTGGTCGGACCGTTCGACGAACGTTTCGGCGCCGGCGCGCCCTTTGTCGCGGCGGAGGATACCGATTTCCTGTTCCGCGCCACCGGGCTGGGCATTCCCCTGCGCTACGATCCGCGCATGACGGTCGATCATCATCACGGCCGCCGCGACACGCGCGAGGAACGGCAATTGCTGACCGGCTACAGCTTCGGCGACGGCGCGCTCTATGCCAAGCATCTGTTCCGCGATGGCCGGGTGCTGCGTGCGATCATGCGCGACGTCGGCGACCTGCGCCGCGACCTGCGCGATCCGGTAAGGACGCATGCCGGCATCCGCCGCTTCTACGGCTTCCGCCTGTTCCACAAGGCGCGCGGCCTGTGCGCCTATTGGCGCCGGTCAGGCGTCACCAGGCCAGGGCCAGCGACAACGTAGCATGGGGCACCAGGGTCGCGGTGGTGCCCGCCGGCGCATCCAGCCGGCGCAGGCGATCGTCGCGGACCAGTGCCAGTATTTCGGCCTGTACCGTCGCCTTGGCCCCGCCGATCCGCACCGGCTGCGCCAGCGACAGGCCGCCGCTGGCATAGGCGCGGTCGCCACTGTCGGCGGCATAGAAGCCGTGCCAGCCGACGCCGCCCATGACAGGCACGGCCAGCGTCGGCCCATCCTCCCGCTCCGTCAGCGCAAAGGACGGCGCGATCCCGCCGATCGTGTAGAAGCCGCCCTGCCCCCGCGTTCGCCGCGTCACCGCGAAACGCGGCTTCAGCCAGCCGACCGCATCGTCGCCGGTGTAGAGAAAGGTCGCACTCGCCTCATGCGTGGTCGATGCGATGCCGTTAGGACTGGCCTTGATTGCATAGGCGAGCGCAGCCGTCAGCCCCGCGGCGGGACGCCATGCCAGGCTGACGATCGAATTGCTCTCATACCATGCGCGCGGCGACGCCCGTTCATCCGCCCGCGGCGCATGGAAGCCGTTGGAGCTTTGCCCGACCAGAAACAGCGCGCCCGCATCGCCCTGCCCCCGCCGCAGGACCAGCGCGCCACCGATCGACAGATGCACCGGCACCCGGTCCAACCCGGCGTCGTCATCGTCATAGGCTCCGCGCGCATAATCGCCATTGCGCACATCGAACGAGATGACGGGATGAGCGGTGCCTTCCCGAACATCGATTTCGGACAGCGTCGCATCCTCGGTATCCACGAACGGGATCGTCTGTGCAGCCGCCGGTGCGGCGGCCAGACACGCCGCCGCTACCGGGATCGTCACCCTGCAAGCTGGGGTCACGCGGTCCGGCGAACCAGCCATACCGTGTCGCCGGCATCGTCGATGACGAACACCGCGCCGTCGTCGCGCGTCTGGATGCTCACCGGCCGGCCATAGACGTCACCCTTTTTCGCATCGGCGACGAAGCCGGTTAGGAACGGTTGCGGCTCACCGGTCGGGCGTCCCGCGGCAAACGGCACGGCCAGCACGTCATAGCCGCTGAAGCTCGACCGGTTCCACGATCCATGCCGCGCGACGAAGGCCATCGGCGACCCCGCCCCCTTCGAAAAGGCAAGGCCGAGTGCGGCGCTATGCGGCCCGACCGCGACATCGGGCATCAGCGTCGTCGCCAGCAGATCGCGCCGCTCATTGGCGTGGCGCGGGTCCTGCTTTCCATAATAGCTGTAGGGCCAGCCATAGAAGCCACCCTCACGAACGCCGACCAGATAATCCGGAGCGATGTCGTCGCCGATCTCGTCCCGCTCGTTCACCGCGGTCCACAGCGTCGAGGACGCCGGCGCCCACGCCATGCCGACGGGGTTGCGCAGGCCCGAAGCATAAAGCCGCTCGCGTCCCGTCGCCAGGTCGATCGCCAGGATGGCGGCGCGACGCTTCTCCTCGTCCATGCCATATTCACCGACATTGGAGGCCGATCCGACCGATACGTAGAGCGTGCGCGCGTCCGGGCTGAGCAACAGGTTGCGCGTCCAGTGATTGTTATACCCGCCCGCCGGCAGCGACACGATCGTGCGCGGCGCGGCGGTGATCCGCGTCTGCCCCGGCTGATAGGGGAAGCTGATCACCCCGTCCGTATTGGCGACATAGAGCCGTCCATTGGCATATTGCATGCCGAACGGCTGGTTCAGCCCTTCGCGCAACACGAAGCGTTCCTCCGCCACACCGTCGCGGTTCGCATCACGCAACAGGGTGATGCGATTGGCGCTGAAGCCGGTCGTCTTCGACAGCGCCTGACCGCGTTGCACTTCGGGATCGGCGTCCAGCTTCGGCTTGGTGCGGGCCTCGGCCACCAGAACGTCGCCATTGGGCAGCAGCAGCGCCTGGCGCGGATAATCCAGTCCGCCCGCGAATTTCACCACCTCGAACCCAAGCGGTGCAACCGGCTTGCGTCCGTCCGGCCAGCCGATCGTGCGTGGATGATTGACCACCGACTCCGTCGCATAGGGTTCCGGCTGATCCTTCAGGCCGATCACGCGCTGCGCCTGCTGGGCATGAGCGGTGCCGGCGATCAGCGTCGTGGCGAGGATGCAGCGGGCGATGGTGTTTCTGGTCATGACGGCTCCCGATTGTATCGCCACAAAACCGCCCGAGACGGCCTTATATCCCTTGCGAACCGGGATCGTCCGATTGCGCGCATACGGCCATGCTGGGATGACGCCGGGTCGATCCCGGTTTAGAAGACGCCATGACCGGACCGATCGACCGCTGGATACGCGTGACACGCTGGACGCCGTCACGCTACCGGGCCTTGCTGCGCGCCCGTGGTCCGCGCTCCGTGCAGTTTCGCACGCGGGCCGCCATTCTGGCCGGGGCGATCCTAATCGGCATCGTCGCCACGCTTTTTGCGCTCGCCGCCGACTGGGCGAGCGAAGTCTTTTCCGATTACGCGCACCGTTGGCGCTGGCTGCCGCTGGCGACGACGCCATTGGCCTTCATGGCGCTGGTCTGGGTGACCCGCCGCTATGCGCCGCTCGCACGCGGGTCCGGCATTCCACAAGTCATTGCCGCACAGGCGGACCCGAACGGCGCCACCTCGACGCTGATCTCCGTCCGCACCGTCGCTGCCAAGGCGGCGTTGACGATCGGCGCCGTGTTCAGCGGCGCATCGGTCGGGCGCGAGGGGCCGACCGTGCAATTGGCCGCCGCCATCATGGGGTTCACGCATCGGCTGGTGCGGGTGCCCTTGCGCGGCGGCGTCCTCATCGCGGGTGGCGCCGCCGGGGTGGCCGCCGCGTTCAACACGCCGCTCGCCGGATTGCTGTTCGCGATCGAGGAACTGGCCTCCGCCTATGAACAGCGGGTAACGCTGCTGGTGCTCGCCGCGATCGTCATCGCCGGCATGGTCGCGCAGTCGGTGCAGGGCGATTATGTCTATTTCGGCGCGATCGGTGCGCACATGCCCTTGATGTCGGCCCTGCTGGTCGTGCCGGTGGCGGGCATCGTCGGCGGCGTGGCCGGCGGTGTGTTCTCACGCCTGCTCCTCGCCATGGCACTGGGCCGGAACCGGGTAACGCGCTGGTCGCGCGCCTACCCGGTGCGTTTCGCCGGCCTGTGCGGGGCGATCGTCGCGATTCTTGGCGTGTCCACCGGGCTTACCTGGGGCACCGGCTATTTCCCGGCGCGTGCGATGATCGTCGGGGTGGATGCGCCCTTGTGGTTCGGCCCGGCCAAATTCCTTGCCACCGCGGTGACCGCTATCGCGGGGCTGCCGGGTGGCATCTTCGCGCCCTCGCTGGCGACGGGGGCCGGGGTCGGCAATCTCCTGCGCGGCCTTTTCCCGAACGAGCCGGCCAGCGCGGTCGTCATCCTGGGCATGGTCGCCTATTTCGCCGGTGTCGTTCGCGCGCCCCTCACTGCGGTCATCATCCTGTCGGAAACTACCGCCAGCCGCGGGCTGATGCTCCCGATGTTCGCCACCGCCTTCATCGCCGATGCCGCCAGCCAGTGGGTGTGCCGCGAAAGGCTCTACCACGGCCTGTCGCGCACCTTCGCAACCCCCGCGCCCTCAGCCCCAGCGCCCTCAACCTCGGCGCCCTGAACCTCAGCGCACGGCATCCAGAAAAGCGGCCGGCACGCTCACCCCGTCGCCGCGCCAACTCGATCCCAGCACGCCACCGTCCCGGTCGAGCAGCAACAGGCCCGGCAACGCCGTACCGCCCAGCCCCCGCAGGCGTCTGCGCGCCGGATCGTCGTGGCGCACGAGCAGCCAGGGCATCCGCTCGCGCATGACGTAATCCCGGTGCGCGCGGAGCTCGGCATCGTCGCCGGCATAGACGATCTCGGCGTCCGATCCGCTTTCGGCCAGACGGCGATGGGCGGCTTTCAAGGTCGGGAGGAACGCCCGGCACGGCCCGCACCAGCTCGCCCCGCAATAGACCAGCAGCCGCCGGGTCGCCGGTGCCAGTCCGGCGGGTATCAGGCGCCCCCGGTCCAGCCGCTCCAGCCTCGGCGCCGCCGTGGCCGTCACGCCGCCGGGTATCGCCAGCAGGCCCGCCAGCATCGTCCGCCTAGAAATGCGCACGGGCCTGCACGAACAGGGTGCGCGGGCTGCGCGGGCCATAGACATAGTCGCTGTCGCGCGTCGCACCCGTTTCCAGGTCGCGCTGGCGGGCATCGGTGACGTTGCGCAACCCCAGCGTCACGTCGATCTCGCGGTCCTGACCGACCGGCAAGTGGCGCGTCGCGCTCAGGTCGGCGACCAGAAAGGCGGGACTGCGCCGGATCACACCCAGCCGATTGTTCAGCACATCCATCGGCCCGACATAGCGCACGCCCAGAAATCCATCGAGCCGCGGCGAAAGCGTCCACACGGCCTGCCCGATCGCGTTCCAGCGGGGGCTCTTCAGGTAGCGCCGGGTGAAGAGCTGCCGCCACTCCCCCTCGAACACCCGCTGCGCATCATCATACCGTGCATCGATCCACGCCGCGCCCACCGTCAGCCGCAACCGCGCGTTCACCCGCACGCTGGCATTCAGCTCGGCCCCCGTCACCGTGCTGCCTCCCGCATTGTCCCGCAACTGGAACAGGCCGCCGGCGTCCTCGCGAATTTCGCTCAGAAAGAAGGTGTTGCGGATGGTGGTGCGATAGAATTGCCCGTCCAGCGTCAGCGCCCCGCTCCCCCACCCCGGCCGCCAGTCGAACCCCAGCGCCAGACTATCCGCCCGCTCCGCCTCCAACCCCCCCGCATTACGCACCCGCACCGGCTCCGCGCCCAACACCGCGACATGCACATCCTCGCTGAAGATCTCCGGCGCGCGGTATCCGGTCGACCAGTTTGCCCGTACCACCAATGGTGGCGACGGCGACCACCACAACCCGATCCGCGGCGAGGCGATCACGTCGTCCAGCACCGAACTGCGATCGATCCGCGCTCCGAGCAGCAACCGGACCGCGCCCGACAGCGACCATTCGTCCTGCGCGAACGCCCCCAGTGTGGAAAAGCTTCCCTTGCTCAGCGTACCCAGAAAGCGCCCATCCGCGTCGAGATTGCGATCATCCACGCGCTCGCCGCGATATTGCACGCCCAGTTGCACGTCATGCGCCCCGCGGGTGGCGGCAAGGCGCAGTTCGCCGAAGTGCAGCGTGTCGCGCGTCGCGCCATATTGTCGGCGACTGACCGCCTCGGCCGCGGCAAATGCCGCCGCATCATAGCCGGGTGCGGCGGGATCGATCTCCACATCGCCCAGCCCGCCATAGAAGCTGTCGCGCGTGACATGCGACAGCGCATATATGCCCGTCAGCGTCGTCGCCTCCGCAAGCCTCTGCTCGACGCTCAGGCTGGCGCGGTGCACGCGACTGTCCACCGCCTCCGCGATATTGGCGAGGTGCGGTGCACGGTTCAGCAGATTGCCGCCGCGCCGCTGCTCGTCGCTATACTGGTAATCGACCGCTACCCGCGTCGCTACGCCGACCGCCACGTTGCCCCGCACGCCCCCGCTCCACTGCCGCAACCGCGCCAGTTCGGTATAGCCGTCGCCGTTCAGGTCCACCCCCGGTTGACGCGCGACCTGTCCATACACGCTGAGCGCCCCGCCGCCGCCCAGCGCCAGCGTCCCCATCGCGGAGCCCGTTACCGCACTCTCCCCCGCCAGCCGACCATGATCCAGCGTGGCGCGTATCCCGGAGCGCAGCGGTTTGACCGGCAGGACGTTGACCACACCCGCCACCGCGCCCGGCCCGTACAGCGCGGAGCCGCCGCCCTTCACCACCTCGATCCGGTCGATCAGCACCGCGGGCAGTTGCTCCACCCCGTACACCGCGGCGACGCCGCTGACCAAGGGCAGCCCGTCGAGCAGGATCTGGTTGTACACCCCCGGCAGCCCCAGCAACTGGATCTCGGTCGTGTTGCAATTCTGGCAGTTGCTCTCCGACCGTGCGCCCGGCAGCCAGTCCAGTGCATCGGCCAGGCTGCGCGGCGCGGTAGCGGTCAGGATGGTTTCACCGATGATATCGGTCCTGACCGGCGCCTCGCGCACCGTGCGCGGCGTGCGCGTTCCCGTCACCACGATATCGCCGGATGGCGCCCCGGCCTGCGCCTGCACCGCCGCCGGGCACGTCGACGCGGCAAACAGAATGATGACGTGGCACATTGATTTAGCCATGGCTAATATTTGTAGTGCGGCGCTTCCCATGCGACAAGCCGCAATGCACCCGGACGCCGTGATGACCGAAAGCCAGAACCCAGACACTCGCGCCGCCGCCTTTCGCAAGGTGCGCGAGGCGCATCAGACGGAAATGGCGGAGGATTATGTCGAGCTGATCGGCGACCTGATCGCGCGGTTCGGCGAGGCGCGCCTGACCGATCTGGCCGAGCATACCGGCGTCACCCTGGCCACCGCATCAAAGGTCGTGCAGCGGCTGAGCCGCGAAGGACTTGTCCAGAACCGGCCCTATCGATCGCTGTTCCTGACGCCCGCCGGCGAGGAGCTTGCCCGCGTCGCGCGCGAGCGGCACCGGATCGTGCAGGACTTCCTGCTCGCCATCGGCGTCGACCCTGCCACCGCCGCGCTCGATTCCGAGGGGATCGAGCATCATGTCAGCGAAACCACGCTTGCCCGGCTGAAGGCGCTGACCGCCCAGCTGGCCGATCAGCGTCCGCCGGGCGGCAACCTTTCCTCCAGATAGCGGGTCATCAGCGAATACAGGTGCACGCTCGTCCCCGGCTTCTCGTAAATGCCGTGCGAGCGATCCGGATAGGCCATCATCTGGAATGGCTTGTTGGCCGCGATCAGCCGATCCGCCAGTTGCTCCAGATTCTGGTAATGCACATTGTCGTCGCCGGTGCCGTGGATGATGAGCAGATTGCCCTTCAACCTGTCCGCAAAATTGATCGGCGACCCGTTACTATAGCCGTCGGCGTTCCCCGTCGACAGACCCATATAGCGTTCCTGATAGATGGTGTCGTACAGCATCTGGTCGGCGACCGCGGCCACCGCGATCCCGGTCTTGTAAAGGTCCGGATAGCGGAACAACGCGTTCAGCGTCATCGATCCGCCGCCGCTCCATCCCCAGATGCCGACACGCGCCGGATCGATATAGGACCGATCGGCCAGCATCCGGGTGACGCCCGCCGCCAGATCGGCGGAGGCAAGGATGCCGACCTGCCGGTAGATGCTCTTGCGCCATGCCCGGCCCCGGGGCGATGCGGTGCCGCGCGGATCGATGCTTGCGACCAGATAGCCGCGCTCGGCGAGCATCCGGTGCCACAGCGCGGTGTTGCCACCGAAGTTGTCGGCGACGGTCTGTCCCCATGGTTCGCCGTAAACCTGGAACAGGATCGGATAACGCTTGGCCGGATCGAAGTTCCTGGGCTTGATCAGCCATGCATCCAGCATGGTGCCGTCACCAATGTCCAACCGCAGGAACTCGGTCTTGCCCAGCCCCTGCCCCTGCACCACCGCATTGGCGGCGGCATTGCGGGCCAGTACCCGGACCGGGCGATGCGTCGCCAGGTCGATCATCTCGGTCACCGGTGCGGTGTCGAAGGTGGAGAAGACATGCCGGGCATAGCGGCCGCCCGGCGCGATGTCGTAAACATGCGTGCCAGGCTGTCCCGCCGGCGTCACCCGCTCCACCCGCACGCGTCCGGACAGCGTTACGCGGTATAGATAGCGGCGGGTGGGATCGCCTGGCGCGGCGGTGAACCACACCCGATTGTTCCTCGCATCGACCAGCAGCACGTCGATCACGTCGAACTGTCCCGGGGTGCGCAGTTGCATCGTCTTGCCGTCGCGCGAGGCGACATACAGGTGTCGCCAACCGTCACGCTCGCTCATCCAGGTGAAGCCGCGGCCGCTATCCGTCCAGGTCGGATCGGGATTGGCCTCCACCCAGGCGGCATCGCGTTCGTCGAACATCCGCGTTGTCGTACCGGTGTCGGCATCGGCGAGCATGACCGCAAAGTCGTTCTGCAAGCGGTTCGCCTGTTGCAGGAAGACCGCGCGGGAGTCCGGCGCCCAGCTCATCTGCGGTACGTAATATTGCCGCGGATCACCTTCCAGCTTGACCCAGGTGGTGGCCCCGCTGGTGACGTCGACGGTGCCGACCTTCACCGCGGAATTGGCGGTACCGACCTTGGGATATTGCAGCGGGATCACCCGCGAATATTGCCCCACCGTGTTGGTGATCATCGAAAATGTGCCGACGCTGGAGGTGTCGAACCGCCAAAAGGCGATCCGCCGCGAATCCGGGCTCCACCGCCACGCCTTGCGCAGGTAGAATTCCTCCTCATACACCCAATCGCCGAGCCCGTTGACGATCAGCGCGTCGCCATCCTGGGTCAGTCGGCGCGGCTCGCCGCCGTTCACCCCTTCGACGTACAGGTTGTTGTCGCGTACATAGGCGATGTGCGATCCGTCGGGCGAAAACTCCGCATACATCAGGCTGGCGGCGGGCGCATCGCCGCCGATCCGGCGTAGCGAACGACTGCCCATGTCGAACAGCCAGTAATCGCCCTTCGCGCGGGTCCGGCGAAAGGGCTGTCCATTCGTCAGGATCAGCAGCTTGCGCCGGTCGGATGAGAAGGCATAGCTTTCGATCGCGATCGGCTTTCCGGTCGCCGTGTCGATCAGCGCACTCGCCGGCACGATCACCGCGCGGGCATTGGTCCGCGCATCGTAGCGGACCAGATCGGTGCCCCCCGCGGCCTCCTTTGCCCCCTCGATTGCGATGAAGCCGGTCCCGTCGGGCGTCCATTCACCGCCATCGACGTGCTCGAACGGAACCCCCTGTCCACCAAAGATCCGCTCCACGGTCAGCGGCGCAGTGGCGGGCGCCGTCTGTGCCTGCACCGCGGCACAGGAAAGACACAGCACTGCCGTCGCCAGAAACGCATATCCCCGCATGATCAATCCACCCCCGTCAGCGCCAGCAAGGCAAAGCTCGCCAGCCAGTGTTCGCCCATATAATCGCCTGCGACCTCGCCGATCGCGGCGGCAAGATGGCGCTCGGCCGCATCTTCCAGCACGTCGCTGCCTGTCGCCTTTGCAAGTGCGCGCATCGCCCAGGCGCGGCTGAGGTTCAGTCCGTCGAGATGCGCGATCTTGCCATCGCTGCGATCGCTGACCCTTGCCGGCGTCAACAGCGCCGCCGGCTCACCACGCACAAGATCGGGCAGGAAGGCGCTGAACCACGGCGCAAATTCATCCGGCGGCAACAGGCGCTGCATCGCCAGCGCCTCCATCAGTACGGGCGACAGGAAGTCCTCGCCGCTCGGCTCCCACGCCTGCGCCGCGCGGTCCGCGGCGAACCACTCCCGCGCACGGCTGGCCAACTGGCCTCGCAGGGCGCTGTCGTCGGCAACCCGCGCATACCGATCGGCCAGCACCAGTGCGAAGGCGGTGTTGGCGTGCGTACCGGCACGCACCGGATAGGTCAGCATCGGCAGATGCGCACGAAATCGCGCGACAAAGGCATCCGCGAGCGGCTGCAAGGTATCGGCATGCACGCTGCCCCCGACCCGCAACTCGCTCGCCAGCATCAGCAGCCAGGCCCAGCCATAGGGGCGCTCAAACCCGCGCGATGCAGGGCGGTCGAGATAGGCGCGCTCCGCCTCCACCTTGTCCAGCGTGAACGCATCCGCGAACAACGCGTCGATCGCCCCGGCCTCCGCTCCATCCGGAAACAGGCGGCGGACACGCGCGAGCAGCCAATAGCCGTGGACGCAACTGTGCCAGTCGAAGCTGCCGAAGAAGATCGGATGCACGACCCGCGGGATATAGGCGTCCGCATCACCGGTCATGACGTGATCGGCCTTGTGCGGATAATCCCGCGTGACATGGCCCAGCGCGATACGCGCGAAACGGGCGGCTAGATCGGGGTGCATCATCATCCTTTCGGGAAAGCGCACAGGGCCAGCACCGCGATGTTGAACGCCAGCAACAGGATGGCGGTCGGCCATTGCACGCGGATCACGCCGAACCGGTCGCGCAACTCCAGCACGACGGCGGGCACGATGTTGAAGTTGGCCGCCATCGGCGTCATCAGCGTTCCGCAAAAGCCGGACAGCATGCCCAGCGCCGCGACCACGGCCGGGTCGCCGCCGAATTGCCGGATGACGATCGGCAGGCCGATGCCCGCGGTCATGATCGGAAACGCGGCAAAGGCGTTGCCCATCACGATCGTGAACAGCGCCATGCCGACGCAATAGGCGATGGTCGCCGCCAGCGGCGTGTCGAGTGCGACGACGTTCACCACGCCGTCGGCCACCACCTTGCCGACGCCCGCCATCGCGAACACGCCGCCAAGGGCGGCCAGCATCTGCGGCAGCACCATCGCCCAGCCGATCGCATCCACCAGCCGCCGTGCCTCTCCCACCGGTGCGGATCGCGGCGGCCGGGTCAGGCGCATCGCCAGCAGCAGCGCGACAAACGCCCCGGCCACCATCGCGACCAGCGTCACCTGCTTGGGATCGATCAGGGACATGCCGGCAATCCGGCCGTCGGGGATCAGCAAGGTGCCGGCCAGCGTCAGGACGGGCAACGCCAGTGCCGGCACGAACAACCGGTTGCCGATCCGCCCCGCGCTGCCCGCTCGTGCCGCGTCATCGCTGCTTGCAACCGGCGCGGGTCGCAATCCCCAGGTCGCCAGTCCGACCATCGCCAGCACCAGACAACCGTTCAACAGGTCCGGCAACCACGGCCCCGCCCCCAGCAACGTCGCGAAGATCGCCCAGAACCCCGCATTGCGCCACCGCGTCGCCTCCGACCGGTCGAACGCATGATGAACCGCCACTGCCCCCGGCAACGTCGCCGCGGCGATCCCCACTGCATCCAGTCCGATCACGCCCGCCGCGCCTTCAGGCGACGATCCAGCAGCATCAATCGGGTGCCGTGGATCACGAAGGCCGCGATGGCCGTCGGGATCGCCCAGACGGCGACGCTCAGCGGCGCGACGACGATGCCTTCCTGCTCCAGGATCGCGCGGATCAGCAGGATCGATCCGATCGCGATGAACACGTCCTCGCCGAAGAACAGACCGATATTGTCCACGGCTGCGGCATGCGCGCGAATATGGTCCCGCGTCTCACGGTCTAGGGAGTCACGCTCGTCCCGCGCCTCGGCACCTTCCGCCATCGGCGCGACGATCGGCCGCACCATCGGCACATGCCCGCCAAGCGAGGTCAGCCCCAGCGCGGCGGTAATCTGACGCAGCACCAGATAGCCCAGCAACACCCGCCCGGTCGTCGCCCGCCTCAACCCCTGCACGATCCCCCGCGCCCGCTCCCGCAACCCCGCCCGCTCCAGCAGCCCGACCATCGGTAGGGCCAGCCACACCACCGCCAGGAACCGCCCCTCCACGAACGCCTTGCCGATCAGCGCCACGACCTCCACCGGCCCATGCCCCGCCGCCGCCGCACTCGCCAACGCCGCCACCGTCACCACCAGCAGCGGATTGACCCCGACAAGGAAGCCGATGACGATGATGGCGATCCCCGACAGTACCAGCAAATCCCAGCCCCCTTCACGCCCCTCTCACCCTTTCGTATACGTTGGCCCATGAGGCAGCAACGATCATGACACCTTGGGCTTTCTGGATCGATCGCGGTGGTACGTTTACGGACATCGTCGCACGGGCGCCGGACGGTTCGTTGACCACGGCCAAGTTGCTGAGTGAAAACCCGGAACGCTACGCCGATGCGGCCGTCGCGGGCATTCGGCAGGTACTGAGGTTAGCCGACGACGAGCCTTTGCCGCCCGCCCGTATCGCAGAAGTGAAGATGGGCACGACGGTCGCCACCAACGCACTGCTGGAGCGCAAGGGCGCACGTACGTTGCTGGTCGTGGATCGCGGGTTTGGGGACCTGCTGGCGATCGGAAACCAGACGAGGCCGCGCCTGTTCGATCTCGCGATCCATGTCGCTGCACCGTTGTACGACGGCGTGATCGAGATCGACGGACGCATCGACCGTGATGGGGAAAGCGTCTCCTCGCTCGACGAAGCGGAGGTGGCGACGTTGCTCGCCGCCAAGCGCGTCGAGGGTTATGAATCGGCGGCGATCGCCCTGGCTCATGCGTGGGCGCATCCGGGGGTTGAGGCAAGGGTCGCGGCACTGGCCCGCGCCGCGGGCTTCGCACAGGTCTCCGCCAGCCACGCCGTCAGCCCCCTCATCGGCCTCGTCGCCCGCGGCCGAACCACCACCGTCGACGCCTACCTGTCCCCCGTCCTGCGCCGCTATGTCGACCGGGTCGCCGACGCACTGGGTGGGGTCGGGTTGCATTTCATGCAGTCCAGTGGCGGGTTGGCGGATGCTCGGGTGTTCGAGGGGAAGGACGCGATACTGTCCGGTCCGGCAGGCGGAGTAGTGGCGGCGGCAAGGACCGCGGAAGCGGCCGGGTTCGACCGGGTCATCGGCTTCGACATGGGTGGCACCTCCACCGATGTCGCGCTGTATGCGGGCAAGTTCGAGCGCGTGCTGGATGCCGAGGTCGCCGGGGTCGAGATGCGCGTGCCGATGATGGCGATCGAGACGGTTGCAGCCGGCGGGGGATCGATCCTGCATTTCGACGGCGCACGCTTCCGCGTCGGTCCGGACAGCGCAGGTGCCAATCCCGGTCCCGCCTGTTACCGGCGTGGTGGGCCGTTGACCGTGACCGACGCCAACGTCCTGGTTGGAAAAATCCAGCCGGAGCACTTCCCGGCGGTCTTCGGCCCGGACGGCGACCAGCCGCTCGACGTCGAGGCGACACAGCGTGGCTTTACGGAAATGGGCGGCGGGGACGATCCGCGGGCAGTCGCCGAGGGCTTTCTGGAGGTCGCCGTCGCGCACATGGCCGCCGCGATCAAGCGCGTCGCGCTGGAACGCGGTGAGGATGTCACCGACTTCGCGCTGCAATGCTTCGGCGGTGCGGGCGGACAGCATGCGTGTCGCGTGGCCGAGGTGCTGGGGATGCGGCGGGTGTTGATCCATCCGTTGGCGGGCGTGCTGTCGGCCTATGGTATGGGGCTGGCGGACCGGGTTGCGATCCGGCAGCGATCGGTGGAGCGTCCGCTGGGCGAGGCGCTGGACGTGCTGGCCGCCACATTGGGGGATGCGGCGGCGGCGGAGCTTGGCGGGGAGGCGCGGCGCGTCGTCACCGTCAACCTGCGCTATGCGGGAACGGACACCGCGCTGGGCGTACCCCTGGACGAGACGGCTGCGATGCGGGGCAGTTTTGAGGACGCGCACCGCGCCCGTTTCGGCTTCAACAGCCCCGATCGCGCCATCGTGATCGAAAGCCTGGTGGTGGAGGCGATCCTGCCGGGCAATCCGGTCACCCCGCCGCCGCTCCCGCCACGCGAGGGCGGCTTGCCGGCGCCGATCGCGACGGTGGCCGTGTGGACCGGCGGCGCGGAGCATGCGACGCCCGTCCATGCCCGCGAAGCCCTGCGCCCCGGCGACACGATCGCCGGCCCCGCGCTGATCCGCGAAGCCATCGCGACGACCATGGTCGAGCCGGGCTGGACGCTGGAGGTGGGCGCGGGCGGCGAGCTGTTGCTGGCCCATACCGGCGCACCTGCGCGGGCCGAGCCCGATCCGACGGTCGCCGATCCGGTGCAACTGGAACTGTTCGCCACGCAGTTCATGGGGATCGCCGAGCGGATGGGCGTCATATTGCGCAACACCGCAAGCAGCGTGAACATGAAGGAGCGGCTGGATTTCTCATGCGCACTGTTCGATGCGGCCGGCAGGCTGATCGCCAATGCGCCGCATGTGCCCGTCCATCTCGGCGCGATGGGCGAAAGCGTCCGGGCGGTGATCGCCAGCCGCGGTGCGACGTTGAAGCCCGGTGACGTGGTCGCGTTGAACGATCCGTTCAACGGCGGCACCCATCTGCCCGACGTGACGGTGATCGCCCCGGTGTTCGACGCCGACGGCACCGAACTCCGCTTCTTCGTCGCCAATCGTGGTCATCACGCCGATATCGGCGGGCTAACGCCGGGATCGACCCCGCCCAATTCCCGGACGCTGGACGAGGAAGGCGTGGTGATCAGCGACTTCCTGCTGGTCGATGGCGGCGTTCTACGCGAGGACGCCTTTCGCCGGCTGCTGGCCGACGCCCGCTATCCGGCACGCAGCCCGGACACCAACATCGCCGACATCAAGGCGCAACTCGCCGCCAACGCGACGGGCATTGCGGAACTGAACGCGCTGGTCGCCACGCGCGGCTGGCCGGTGGTCCGTGCCTATATGGGCCATGTCATGGCGAACGCGGAGGAAAGCATCCGCCGGGTCCTGTCCCGCCGGTCGGACGGCATGTTCGATTACGAGATGGACGACGGTACGCCGCTGAAGGTCCGGGTGACGATCGACCATCAGCGCCGCGCGGCGACGATCGACTTCACCGGCACGGGACCCGCCAGCCAGGGCAATTTCAACGCGCCGCCCGCCGTCACCCGTGCGGTCGTCCTCTACGCATTCCGCTGCCTGGTGGGCGAGGACCTGCCGCTGAACGAAGGCTGTCTGGCCCCCCTCACGATCATCATCCCCGATGGATCGTTCCTGTCGCCACCACCGGGCAGTGCGGTGGTGGCGGGAAATACCGAGGTCAGCCAGGCGGTGTGCAATGCACTGCTCGGTGCGCTCGATGCCTGCGCCTCGGGACAAGGGACGATGAACAACTTCCTGTTCGGTAACGACACCCATCAATATTATGAGACGATCTGCGGCGGGGCCGGCGCAGGGCCGGGTTTCGACGGCGTCTCGGCGGTCCACACGCACATGACCAA
Source organism: Sphingomonas carotinifaciens (assembly GCF_009789535.1). NCBI lineage: Bacteria > Pseudomonadati > Pseudomonadota > Alphaproteobacteria > Sphingomonadales > Sphingomonadaceae > Sphingomonas > Sphingomonas carotinifaciens. The sequence continues at coordinate 2,448,007 of NZ_WSUT01000005.1, forward strand.
TACGCGCATCACCGATCCCGAGATATTGGAGATGCGCTATCCCGTCCGCCTCGATCGCTTCGCCATCCGGCGCGGCTCAGGCGGCGCGGGAGACCATGTCGGCGGGGATGGCGCCGTTCGGGCGATCACCGCGCTGGAGCCGCTGACCGTCACCCTGGTCGCTTCACGCCGCACGGTTGCCCCGTTCGGCCTTGCCGGCGGCGGTGACGGCATGGCGGGCGCGCAGCGCGTCGAACGTGCCGATGGCAGCGTGCAGATCCTGAAGGGGACCGACCAGATCGAACTGTCGCCAGGAGACCGGATCGTGATCGAGACGCCCGGTGGCGGGGGATATGGGGCAGCGGGATAGCTTCCGAGTGGATGCCGACATATCACCCGTGCCGGTGTCGTGAAGCCGAACGATATCGTTGAGTGCATCTGGCCTTCGGGCCGATTAAGCCCGCGCCACGGGCGGGGCGTGTCTCTCGATACGTCGTCTCGATACGCGGCGTTGCCGCTACTCGACAACTACTCGAGACGAACGGGGGTGTCGTTTCACCCCAGGGATCGCTTGGTTTTTGAGAAGCGTATCAAAAACTTGTAACGAGGCAGAGTTAAACGCGGCAGGATGTCTCCAAGTACGCGGCTTTGTCGCTCCTCGACAGCTATGTTAGAGCAAGCTGCGTTAAATCCGATCCACCGCGGTCCGTTCGTGCTGAGCGTAGTCGAAGCACAGCCACCAGCGCTTGGCCTTCGACTTCGCTCAGGCCGAACAGATGTGATGATGCAGGTTTAATGCACGGTGATCTAGAATTCAACGGCAGCATGGATTAGTTGGATGCCACCCCGAACTAGCCGCCGTTCATCACCGCTTGCACCCGCAGGCGCGGAAACACCGCTTCGATCGGCGTGCTGTCGGGCAGCACATAGACATAGCCCCCCTTGCCGCGGAACAACGGACGCAGCACGCGGCCGTAAAAGGCCTTGGGCACGTTGATGCATCCGAAGGTGATCCGGTTGTCCTCCGGCGTCGGCGACAACATGCGCTCCCGCCGCTTTTCCCGCGCCGCCGCGTCTTTGGGGATCGGATGGATCGCGACAGAGGTCGCATAATCCACCCAGAGCACCCGCTCGCCGGCCACTGCCATTCCAAATTTGGCAAGGAAGCGCCCGGCGGGCGTGGTCTTCTCCGCTGGTCCCAGATCGGCGAGCTTCTTGTTGCCGACGCCGGGGCTGGCCGTGTCCCCGGTGGCGATCCCGATCAGCACCGGGACCGCACCGAGCGGTTTGCCCTTGCCATCGAACAGGAACAGCGCGGCGTTTTCCTTGTCCACCACGGCCCAGGGCAGCGCCCGGTTGTCCTTCGTGGTGGCGACCCACTGCGCGACGCGGTCGGCGGCCGGCGACGGAGTGATGGGCGTTTCCGCATCACCGCTGACCGCGGAAACCGGTTGGGGTGCCTTCACCCGCGTGGTGCGCGCCTCCGCCACGACCGGAAGGATCAGCGCTAGCCCGGTCAGCGCCCGCAGAACATGGATCATCGGTTGGACATATCCGGAAAAAAAGATCGGCCGTCCCGCAAGGGTCGGCCGATCCGTAACAACAACAATCTTTATGACGTGCCGATCGGCACGATCAATGGCGCGGACGCCTGGCCGGACGCTGCTCCTGCGCCGTCAGACGCTGATCGACGCCGTCGACGCGACCATTGAGCTGGTCAAGCCGCTGCGCGTTGTTCTGCGCCTGGCCGGATGCGGCCTGCGCTTCCGCAAGCGCCGCCTTGGCCGTGCCATCGGTTTCCTGCAGTCGCGCTTCCAGCGTATCGACGCGCTGGCTGACCGGCGCGATCTGTTCGCGGACATAGGATTTCGTGGCGCAGCCGCTGAGGCCGACGGCACCGGCCAATGTCACCACGGCCAACAGGGATTTTGACGCAAAAGCAGACATACATCTTCCACTCGTTAACTAACTGCAACAATCAAGCTGAGCCGGAAGGGTTCCACAATCCGGTTTCTGTTCGACCGTGCACGGCGCGTGCCGAATGGAATATGCGCATCCACAAGGCGCGGCAGCAGGGCGATCCGTCGCATATTGCGTGGGCGATGATGCAGCTATTTCTTTGACCGGCGTGGCGCAGAGGGGGCAAACGGGTCCTCCGGAATATCATCGCCGCGCGGCTTGCGGGCCTTGGCCGCTTTCGCCTCCAGTCGCTGCGCCGCGACGCAGCGGCGCAACTCGGCGACCGCCGCGCCGCTGCCGGCAAGGTTCAATCGCTCAACCGGCACGTCACCGCGCGCGATATGCAATTCGTTCGATCTGGCGAAATAGGCCGGGAACTTGGCCTCGAAGCTGGTGACGAAGCCTTGCTTGCCATCCGATCGCAGTCCGATGGCGGCATGCTTCGCATAGCCGCCGTTCGACAGCCGGAAATCCAGCTTCAGCCGGTCCTTCGGCTTGATCGACCAGTTCGCGTTCAGCACCGACAGGTGGTTGGCGCCGTCCGCGTCCAGGCCGAGCAGCAGGGTCGTGTCGCCGGCGCGGTCATAGGTACGGGTCAGGAAACAGCCCTGACCATCCTTGCTGGCCGCAACCGTCCAGTCCCCGACATCGCGGGCAGCATAGTCGATCGCGTGCGTCGGACTGCCGGTGAGGCAGATAAGGGCGAAGCACGCGGATGGCATGAGGATGCGGATGAAGGCGCGGGTGTGCCCGCTGGGATAATACGACGGTAGCATCAACTTCTTTTCTCCGCCGCGATCCTAACCGGCCATATGGCGCTTGACCATCGCACCGGCGCGTATACGTGAATGCCGCGATGCCCCTCGGGCCGACCTATGGCTGTGCCTGCAACGCGGCGGCGATCATCGCAGCGAGTGCGTCCTCGGCACGTTCCCGGGTACCGGCGTCCTTGGCCATCAGGTCGTGCCGCACCCATTCGGGCGCGCGGCGCACGACGGCGGTGATGGCGTGGAGCATGGGATCGGTCATGTCTCGACTTTGACGATTGCGGTGACCGTGACAAGCCCCTGCGACGACGTTCGACGCCGCGCGTCAGCGCCGGGCAGGCGGGTTGCCCCCGGTCGGAAAGCCCAAAATGGCGATGGCGCCCGCCGTCTCGTCAATATTTCCGGAGGAACGCCCCGTCTCGTTGGCAAGGGTATCCACCAGCGAAGAGGCTCGACGCGTCTTCGGCGAGGAGGGTTCGGCGGGGTGCCGGGATACCTGCACGTCCGGGCGGCAGAGCATATCCCGAGGCGTCGGAGCGTGGACGGACGGATCGCACCGATCGCGTCCACCAATCGGGGCGGCAGCGGGAATGCCCTTTTGCGACATCGACCGGGTCTGCGAAACCTGCGGTATATAGGCGGTCGTCGCGGCACGACTGGCTCTGGCGGAACCGATCTGTTCCACCCCCGTCTTTTGTGCCGGTGTCGACACCCTTGCGTCGACCTGCTGGCGCGCGGCCGCCGGTGCTGTGCCGACAATCAGGAAGATCGCCAGCAGTGCGGCAATGCTAGCGTCCCGGCCCGGTCTGGCTGATCGCCATGGTCTGGCCGCCGGTCTGGGTGATGCCGAGATCGGGCAGGCCACTGCCTGTCTGCGCCCAGCGCAGGACATTGCCGTCACCGATCTGTCGCGCGTCCATGGCGTTTCCATCGCCCGTCTGCTCCAGTTCCGCCCGGTTGCCGGCACCGGACTGCTCCAGTCGCATGATGTTGCCCGATCCGTCCTGCGACAGGATCGCCTCGTTCATCAGGCCCTGCATACCGAACTGACGGACCGATGCGGCGTTCCCGCTACCCCTTTGGTAGATCGCAACCGACGCTTCGGCGGTGTCGTCGGGCCGATAAGCCGGTGGCGCGATCATCTGGGCGACGTCCGCCATATTGCGATCACCGTCCTGATCGATGCGCACGGCCCCACGCGATCCGCCTCGGTGGGTCGCCGTAACAGCGGCATCGCCCACCTGATCGATCTGCACACTTTGCTGCGCCGATGATGGCGCGGGGGCGGCCACCTGCCCGACGATCAGCAACAGAAGCGATGCCGGTCCTGTCATCACCGTACCTCCCGTTACTGACGAACGACGGCCGTGTTGCTGAACCCGCTCTGCGTAATGTTCGTGACATTGTCGTCGGTGAGCTGGTAGATGCTGGCCTTGTTGAACATGCTGTCCTGCGTCAGGTCGATCCGGTTGTTGTTACCGGACTGATCGAACTCGACCGACAGGACGTTGCCGAACTGCGTGACCACCGCCGCATTGCCGTTCCCGGACTGTCGCCCATCGATCAGGTTGTCGCGTCCGGTCTGGGTCAGGACGGCGGTGTTGCCGTTCCCCGGCTGCTCCAGCGCGATGACCAGGTTTCGCGATGCCGCATCCTCGAATGCGACCGGGTCCAGCGGTGTTGCGCCGTCCGCAGGCCTTCCCCCTTGCGCCGTCTGCGCGAAATTGTCGCTGCCGCCCTGACGCAGCGTGACCTGCTGGTTTCCCCGGCCGCCCTGCCAGGTGCTCAGACGATTGGCGGTGCCCGTCTGCTCCAGGGTGGCATATTGCGCCCCGGTGCCATGTTGAAAGGCGAGCGCGCTGTTGCCGTCGCCGATCTGCTGGATGGTGGCGACCGAGCCAGCCGGACCGGTCGCGGCTCCCTCGGGCCAGGCGCGCTGGTGCAGCACCAGCGAATTATTGTCGCCCTGCTGTACCACGCCGGCCGACGATCCCTCCGCGCCCCTGCCCTGGTTCACGAAGATATAGCCGCTGGTGCCGGTCTGAAGGACGTCCGCTTGCGCGGCGGTCTTCTGCTGCACCAGTATTTCGCCGTTGCGCGTGCCCTGATCGACATCGGCCCGGGCGCCTGCCGATCCGTCGAACTGCTGGATCGCCAGACGGCTGATGCGGCCCCCCTGCACCACCGTGGCGCTGCTGGCCTCCTGCTGCAGCACGGACAGGCCGACCGACAGGCCGCTTTGCCGGACCGTTACCGTTCCCGCGCCCCGTTGCTCCAGATCGACCGAGCCGCCCGCGACCGACTGCCCCACATCCGCCACCGAGCCTTCCGACGCCGCCGTCTGGAGCAGCCTTACCGAACCGCCGCCGCCATTCTGGTCGATATAGGCGATGCCGTCCTTGCCCTGCTGATCGACGACGGCGACGTTGGTGATCCGCTGGGTGACGAAGGCCGAATTGCCGCTGCCGCTCTGGTTGATCGTGGACTGGTTATAATGGCCGCCCTGGTCCACCACCGCGACCTGGGTGTCGCCGGTCTGCGTGACCTCGCTATGGTTGTTCTGCCCGTCCTGCGCCACGGTGGCACTTACCGATCGGCCGAATTGAGCGATCTGCGACACGTTCCCGACCTGGCCGCCGCCGGTCTGCATGACATCGGCTGTCGCCTGGCCAACGCGCTGACTGATGACGCTGTCGTGACCACCGCCATATTGCGCGGTCGTGGCCTGGGACGTTCCGCCATGCATGATGGTGGCATGCGAACCCGCTGCGCCCGCCGCCGTATGCTGATCGATCGTCGCGCGGGCACCGAAGGACCCCTGCTGAATATAGGCGGTATCGCGACGATCGCCCACGGTTGGGCCATCGCTTTTCTGCGTGACGGTGGCCTGATGGCCGCGACCGACCTGAATGATCGTCACATCGGCCGCCGCGGCGGTCGCGGTCTGGTCGACCATCGCCACGCTGCCGGAGCTTCCCGCGCCCGTCTGGTCGATGATCGCGCTCGATTGTGCCAAGGCCGGCACGGCCAACAATGCAAGCGCGGATGTCGATGCAATCATCAGGGTCTTCATGCGCGGTCTCCCTCAAGGAACGGTCAAAGCGTGCTGCGAACGGCGGGTGGAGGCGGGATGGGGTCGAGCGATGCCTTGCGATGCACCTGCAACGGCGGCAGCCGCGCGGCGCCGTCGATGGCGGCCTGCACCTGCTGCGGCGAGTAGCCGCCGTCGCGTTCGCGGTGATAGCGATCGAGCTGCTCGGCACCTGCGTCTGGTGAGGCAAAGGCCCACAGCTTCAGGTCGATGCCTTCCATGATCAGGCCGAACACCGCCTTTTCGATCGCCTGTTGCAAGGCGAGCTGGTCCGGCTCGTTGCTGGTGATGCCCAGTTCCGCCTCCAGCAGTTCCTTGAAGGCGACGAACTTGAAGGTGCTCGCGCTGATCGCCCGCGACGCGATGGTCTTTGACGACGAGACGCTGGCCAGCACCTCGCCGGTGCGTACCGATACCGCGCGCAGGTACACGGTCACCGTGTCCTGCCGATATTCGGTGCGGGCACCCAGGCCCAGAAAGGCCGCACCCGCGCCCCCCGTCACCGTGTTGCTGTCATAGCCGATGACGCCCCCTTCGAGCAGGACGCCGGCGAACAGCAGCGACGGCAGCGCATCGGCATTGATCGCGCTTTCGCCCAGATAGCGTTCGCGCATTTCCCGGATGATCTGCCGCTCGCTGAGCAGGTTCTTCAGCTGCTCGCGCTCGACCACGGTGAACCACCGCCGGTTGCCGGCATCGTGCAGCGCCTTGACGAGGATCGATCCGCCACCCTGGCTGACCGCACGCGACAGCGTCTGGCCGACCTCGCTCGGCTTGAACTGTCCGGTCTGGTCGGTGAAGCCATACACCGCGATCGCGATCGGCCGCGGCGGCGGCGCGATATCGTTCAACATCCGCTGCGTGGTCGTCTTGGCGGGGATGATCGCCTGCTGCGCGGTCGAGGGCAGCGAACGGTCCGCCGTGTTCAGCATCGTGCAGCCACCCAGAAGCGGCGCCATCACGAGCAGGGCCCGGGGCCGCATCGGTCAGTTTGCCGTGATAAAGGTCGGGATGACGATCGTGGTGATCCCGCCGGTCGCGTCATCCGTGATCGTCAGCGTCACCTCGTCCAGGCTGCGGAAGAACTCCACGGTCTGCCCGCCGAACTTGATCGTCCCCTGCTCCTGCGGGTTCTCGCCGAAGATGGCCTCGACCACCTGCGACGACAGGGCCGACAACAGCCGGGACTGCAATTGTTGCGCGAAGTTATTGGCCTGTGTCGCATTGGCGCGGGCGGCGGCCGGATCGGTATATTTGTTCTGCGCCGTGGCCAGCCCGAGCAGATGATCCGAGTTGAAGGGATTGCCGCCAAAGCTGGGATTGACCGGCTGGTACACCAGATCCTGCGCGGAGGACGGCGCCGCCGCTGCCGCCGCCCACAGCAGACACATCGCCGACAAGGACGCTTTCGCCCCCATGCTCCCCCCCCTCAGTTCATGGAATTTACAATCCATCGCTAAGGCTTCGGCACCCGGACAGACACTGGGTATGGGGGTTAGTGATCGAAGATAGCGGATTTACCCCTTTCAAACAGGGGATTACCCATTGAGGGATCGCCGGCTACCACGACGCGTGGCCGCCCTCAGGCGGCGGGATCGGTCATCTGATCGGCACAGCGCGGATCGGGCATGTCGAGCGTGGCACAGGCGCCCCGCGCGCAATTCTCGATCGTCACCCGGCCGCGCAACTGGCGCGCCAGGCTGACGATCATCCGCATCCCCAGGCTCTTGCGCGATGCCGCCTTGACGTCGAAGCCGTCCGGCAATCCCGCACCCTCGTCCGTCACCGTCATCACAATGCGTGCATCCCGCGCCGCCAGCCGTACCGCGATCGGGCCGCCGTCCTCGCCATAGGCATATTTGATCGCGTTGGTGACGAGTTCGGTCAGCATCAGGCCGATCGGAATGGCGGTATCGGCACTGATCTCCAGATGCTCGATGTCGCAGGAGATATCGTGCGCCGGCGACTGTTCGGACAGCTGTTCCAGGATGCCGCATGCCAGATCGTCCAGCGCGACGATGCCCACCTTCTCGCCGCGCCACAGCCGGTCGTGCGCCTGCGCGATGGCGGTAATCCGCGCCTGCGCATCGCCCAGCAGGCGCGCGACGCGGGGATCCTCATCCTCGTGCATCTGGAGGTTCAGCATCGCGGACACCAGCGACAGGCTGTTCTTGACCCGGTGGCTGGCCTCCCGCGTCAGCAATTGCTGATGTTCCACCGCCTCGGCCAGTCGGCGCTCCGCCTCCTGCCGTTCGATCGCAACCCCGATCAGGTTGGCGAAGCCCTGCATGAAGGCCAGGTCGGCTTCCTCGAAATTGCCCTCGTCGGGGCTGTCCACCTCCAGCACGCCGAAGCGGCGGCCGGACGCCTCGACCAGCACGTTGATCGCGCGGCGGATATTGTGCGCGGCCATGAACTCTGGCGTGCGAAACCGTTCCTCATTCTCCAGGTGGTTGGAGATGACGCCCTGCCCGGTCTGCAGCGCGAAGCCCGCGGGCGATCCCAGATCGGTGCGCATCTCGGTCGATCCGACGACGCCCGGCGCCCACCCCACGCCGGTGCGCACCAACAGCGTTTCCCGGTCGGGGCGATATTCCAGGAACTTGCAATATTTCGAGCGCATGCCTTGCGCACATAGCTCGGTGGCGCGTTGCAGCATCGGCTCCAGGTCGCGCGCACGCAGCGCCTCGATCCCGAAATCGGCAAGCACGGACTGTTGGCGCAGGCGGTAATGCAGTTCTCCGGTGCCCGTGGCGGTGTCCCCGCCGGGCGATTGCTCGATCACGGCCATGCGTGCAGTCTTGCTCCCCTTTTGCTGTTGCAGGAGAATAGGCATCGGCTGGTGGAATTTAAACCGTTGTGATTTGGGCGATATGCGCCGCGGGGACGCCGCCGTGCGCATCTGCACGCTGGACGCCGGCCGTGACACCATCCATCATGCTGAAAAACCAGCATAAGGAGATGGATGCCATGCACAGGCGGATCGCGGCCACATTGCCCGGAAACACGCATCCATGATGCGCCGCCTCCTCGCGCTGGCGCCGCTCGCCCTGCTGATGGGGCAAACGCCCACCGATCCGCACCGCCCGGCGCCGGTCATGGACAGTGTCGCGCCACCGATCCCCGCAGCGGTGAAGCGCGGTGGCATATTGATCTTCTCCAAGACCAACAGCTGGCGCCATATCGAGCATCTGCCCCATTCGAATGCGGTGATCGCCGACCTCGCGCAGGGCTGCGCGCCCAGCTTCTCCACCGAGAACGCCGCCGTCTTCAATCCGCGCGATCTTTCGCGCTTCTCGGTCATCATCCTCAACAGCAGCACCGGCGACCTGTTCACCCCCGTCCAGCGCCAGGCCTTTGCCGACTGGGTGAAGGCCGGCGGCGGCGTGGTCGCGCTGCACGCGGCCGGCGACAACAGCAGCGAAGGCTGGCCGCTCTACCAGCGCGAGATGATCGGCGCGAAGTTCATCGGCCATCCCGGTGGCGAGGATCATATCCAGCCCGCCGCGATCCGCATCGAGCGCCCGGACCATCCGGTGATGGCCGGCGTCACGCTGCCCTGGAACCCGCGCGACGAATGGTATTCCTTTGCCAGCCCGGCCCGGGCGGCCGGCACCACGGTACTCGCGACGCTGGACGAGACCAGCTATCGCCCGTCCGACAAGCTGGCGATGGGCGCGGACCACCCGATCGTCTGGACGCGCATGCTCGGTCGCGGCCGCATCGTCTATTCGGCGCTCGGCCACACGCCTGAGGCGTATGACGATGCCAATTACCGCCGCCTGATCGCCAACGCGATCCGCTGGAGCGCGCCGGCCACCCGGATGCGCTGCCCCGCCTGAACCGGAAACGGGCGGGAACGACCGCCCGTTTCCCCTTACCTCAGCGCGTCAGCTTCTTGTAGGCAAGACGCGTCGGGCGATCGGCGGCGTCGCCCAGGCGGCGGCGCTTGTCTTCCTCGTACGACTCGTAATTGCCCTCGAACCACTCGACATGGCTGTCGCCCTCGAACGCCAGGATGTGCGTGCACAGGCGATCGAGGAAGAAGCGGTCGTGGCTGATGACCACCGCGCAGCCCGCAAAGGTCTCCAGCGCCTCTTCCAGCGCGCGCAGCGTTTCCACGTCGAGGTCGTTGGTCGGCTCGTCGAGCAGCAGGACGTTGCCGCCCTCCTTCAGCATCTTGGCCATGTGGACGCGGTTGCGCTCACCGCCCGACAGCTGGCCGACCTTCTTCTGCTGGTCGGGGCCGCGGAAGTTGAACGCGCCGACATAGGCGCGCGTGCCCAGTTCCTGCTTGCCGAAGCGGAAGACCTCCAGTTCGTCGGAGATTTCCTGCCAAACATTCTTGTCGGGATCGAGATGGTCGCGGCTCTGGTCGACATAGCCGAGCTTCACCGTCGAGCCGATCTCGATCGTGCCGCCATCGGGCTGTTCCTGACCGGTGATCAGCTTGAACAGCGTCGACTTGCCCGCGCCGTTGGGCCCGATCACGCCGACGATGCCGCCCGGCGGCAGCATGAAGTCGAGATTTTCGAACAACAGCTTGTCGCCATAGGACTTGGTCAGCCCCTTGGCCTCGATCACCTTGCCGCCCAGGCGCTCGGGCAGCTGGATCAGGATCTGCGCCTTGCCGGCGACGCGGTTCTCCTGCTTTTCCATCAGCTCGTCGAACGCCCGGATACGCGCCTTGGACTTGGTCTGGCGCGCCTTGGGGGTCTGGCGCATCCAGGCCAGTTCGTCGGCGATCGCGCGCTGGCGGCCGGCCTCGTCGCGCTCCTCCTGCTCCAGCCGCTTGGCCTTCTTTTCCAGATAGCCCGAATAGTTGGATTCGTAGGTGTAGTAGCGGCCGCGATCGAGTTCGAGCACCCAGTTCACGACATTGTCGAGGAAGTAGCGGTCGTGCGTCACGAGAATGACGTTGCCGGTATATTCCTTGAGATAATTCTCCAGCCACGACACGCTTTCGGCGTCCAGGTGGTTGGTCGGCTCGTCGAGCAGCAGGATGTCCGGCTTTTCCAGCAGCAGCTTGCACAGCGCCACGCGGCGCTTCTCGCCACCCGACAGCCGCGTCACCTCCGCATCGCCCGGCGGGCAGCGCAAGGCCTCCATCGCCTGTTCGAGCTGGCTGTCGAGCGACCAGCCATCGATCGCGTCGATCTTGGCCTGAAGCTCGCCCATCTCCTCCATCAGCGCATCGAAATCGGTGTCGTCCTGCGGATCGCCCATTTCGGCCGAGATCGCGTTGAACCGGTCGATCAGGTCCGCCACCGGGCGCACGCCGTCCTTGACGTTGCCCATCACGTCCTTGGACGGGTCGAGCTGCGGCTCCTGCGCCAGATAGCCGACGCGGACGCCCTCCGCCGCCCAGGCCTCTCCGGTGAAGTCCGGGTCCATCCCCGCCATCACCTTCATCAGCGTCGACTTGCCGGCGCCGTTCGGGCCGATGATCGCGATCTTGGCGCCGGGGATGAACTGCAGGTGGATGTTGTTGAGAACGGGCTTGTTCGCGCCCGGGAAGGTCTTGGTCAGACCCTTCATGACGTAGGTGTACTGGACGGCCATCTGGCGCGCGTGCTCCGTGCTTGGGAATGAGTATCGGGAAATCGGATCGCCATGTAATGAGTGGGCGCCCCGTTGGCAAACCGGCTGCGACTACGTAACCCTTGCTGCCATGACGACGCGCTTCATCGCCGCGGCCCTTGCCGCCTCCGCCCTCGCCTCTCCCCTTCTCGCGCAACAGGTTGCGCCGCCCCCGGTCGATCCCGCCGTGGCGGCACTGCGCGATGCGGCGCTGGCCGACAACAGCGCGTGGGACATTGTCGAGGGGCTGACGACCGAGGTCGGGCAGCGCATGGCCGGCACCGAGGCGGAGGCGCGCGCACGCACCTGGTCGGTCGCCAAGCTGAAGGCGATGGGCTTCCAGAACGTGCATATCGAGCCGTACCGGATGCCGGTATGGGAACGCGGGGCCGAGACCGCCGAGATCCTCGCCCCCTTTCCCCAGAAGCTGACGCTGGCCGCGCTCGGCAATTCGGGCGCGACCCCGGCGGGCGGTATCACGGCGGAGGTCGTCGTCTTTCCAACCTATAACGATCTGCTCGCCGCACCCGCCGGCAGCCTTGCCGGGCGCATCGCCTATGTCGGCAATGCGATGCAGCCGACGCAGGATGGATCGAGCTACGGCGCCTTCGGTCCGGCCCGCTTCGTCGGCCCCGCGGTCGCGGCGCAGAAGGGCGCGGTGGCGATCGTCATCCGCTCGATCGGCACCGATCATCACCGCTTCCCGCATACCGGCACCACCACCTTTCCCGAAGGGGTGAAGCCGATCCCCGCCGCCGCCCTGTCGGTGCCCGATGCCGAGCAGCTGGAACGCATCGCCGCGCGCGGCAAGCCGATGCGCATGAAGCTGGTCCTGACGCCGCGGCGCACCGGCGTGCGCGAGTCGGGCAACGTCATTGCCGAGGTGCCCGGCACCGATCCGAACGCCGGCATCGTCCTTGTCGGCGGCCATCTCGACAGCTGGGACCTCGGCACCGGGGCGATCGACGACGCCAGCGGCATCGCGATCACCGCCGCCGCCGCCAAGCGGATCATGGATGCCGGCCGTCCGCGCCGCACCATCCGCGTCGTCTGGTTCGGGGCCGAGGAGGTCGGCGGCTTCGGCGGCGCCGAATATGCCAAGGCCCATGCGCAGGATCGCCATGCCACGGCATCGGAAAGCGATTTCGGCGCCGATCGCATCTGGCGGTTCGAGGTGAACCTGCCGGACAGCGCCCGCGCCGTCGGCGATCGGTTGCAGACCGCCCTTGCCCCGCTCGGCATCGTGCGCGGCCCCGGTGTGGCCGGTGACGGCACCGATATTGGGCCGACGCTGCGGCTGGGCGTGGCGGGCATCGACCTCAACCAGTCGGGCCAGCAATATTTCGACACCCACCATACGCCCGACGACACCATTGACCGGATCGATCCCCAGGCGCTGCGCCAGAACGTCGCCGCCTGGACCGCGATGCTGGCCGTGGTGGCCAACGCGCCGGAAGAAATCGGCAGTGTCAAATCGCCGCGTTAACCAGTTGCAATGATCCGATGTGGCACCCTCGGTTCGTCGCGAACCTTGCTGAGAGGTGAATTTTGCGGATTGACCGGGGGGAAGCGTGCGGTATTTGAGCCGCTTCGCGACGGCAATCGGGTCGGCCGCGATGATTGCTTATGCTTGGGAGCATTCGAATGAAGAAGATCGCCTTTGTTCTCGCTGCCGCCGGCCTGATGTCCGTGGCCGCCTGCAACAAGTCGCCGGAAGCTGCTGCTGTTGAGAACAACGCAGACATGCTGGCCGACAACATGGAAATGCAGGCCGACAACATCGACGCGCTGGCTGACAACACCGCCAACGCTTCGGAAGCTGCCGTTCTGGAGAACGCCGCAGACAACATGAACGCGACCGCGGACAACGTCCGTGACGCGGCTGAGGCGAAGGCCGACAACATGCAGTAATGCCGCATCGGGCCGATCGGCCCGACGCGATTCTGCTGTTACGGAAAAAGGCGCTCCCACATTCGGAGCGCCTTTTTTCATGTGCGGGCACCGTTTCCCCGGTTGCGGGACTGCCCTGCCCCGCGCTACGGACGCGGCGGGGGCCTGTAGCTCAATGGTTAGAGCTGGCCGCTCATAACGGCTAGGTTGCGGGTTCGAGTCCTGCCGGGCCCACCACCCCCATTCCCTCCCACCCCGCGATTCGCTAACCCACGTTATGAGACTTTGGGGAGGCGCCGGTCCCACCGGGGAGCGGCCGCGTAGCAAGCATCGGGCGGCAAACGATAATTTCGGGCTCACGCCATGGTTGCTGTGCCTGGGCGTCCTGATTCGCCTGGTCATGATCTATCATGGTCGCGGTCCGATGATCATGGTCGAGGCGGGCGAAGCGACGCGGGTGGCGATCAGCCTCGCCACCGGGGGCGGCTTTGCCGATGCGTTTCCGGGCATGGGCCAGACCGCACATCTGATGCCGGTGATGCCGCTGCTCGTGTCCGGCGTCCTTTTCCTGTTCGGCGCGCATTCGTCGGCCGCGTTGACCGTGCTTCTGATCGGCGCGCTAGTCCAGTTCGCGGTCGGTCTGCTGCTGATCGACCGTGTCTATGCCCGGCTGGGGTCACCGCCGGCTGCACGGCACGTCGGCCTTGCCTTCTTCTGCCTCGTTCCGATCTTCGCCAAGGAGGAGCTCATCGACTTCCGCTTCTGGGAAGGAGCGCTTGCGGTGGTGCTGAGCTGTTGCGGGCTGCTGGCAATCGGACGCGTGCGAAATGGCGAAGTCCTCTCGCCCGCACGAACGATCGGCGCGGGGGCACTCGCAGCATTCACCTTCTTCGTCAGCCCACCGGCAGGGCTTGGTATCGTCGCGGCCTGGATCATGACCGCGATACCGCGCCTGCCGCGGCGCCGGGTGGTGCTTCTCGGTGGCTCGGCGGCAATCGCACTCGCGCTGATGGTCACGCCCTGGGCGATGCGCAATGCCCATGCCATGGGTACGCCCATCCTGTTACGGGACAATTTCGGGCTGGAATTCGCCCTCGGCATCGACCCGGCGGTGGGCAGCGGGCGCCCCTCCAGCGTGGCCTATGAAGGCAACTACGCCCGGATCCACCCCTATCGCAGCGTCGCCGCACGCGCGCGGCTCCGGGCGGCGGGGGGCGAGGTCGCCTATTCGCGCATGCTCGGACACGCGGCATGGAGGTGGGTGACCGACCACCCGATGGCCTTCGCGCGGCTGGCCCTGCGCCATTATGCGGCGTTCTTCTTTCCGCAGGTCTGGCAATCGGGCGACAATCACCGCGCCGACGCGCGCCCGATCATCCTGTCGCTAATCAACCTGATCGGCTTTGCGGCGTTGCTGTTCGATGCGCTCTCGCGTCGGTTCCGGCTGACGCCGATCGGCGTGTTCGTGCTGGCGACCGCCCTGCCCTATGCCCTGGTCCAGCCGATCCCGCGCTATTCCTACCTGGTTTACGGCCTCATGTGCTTCGCCGCCATGGGGCTGGTTCATCGATGCGTGCAGGTGGTGGCGACGCGCTATGCGGCCCGGTGCGGGACCGTGGCCCACCCGGCGGGCGACCATCTTCACTCGCTCGGCACCGGTGCCGAACCCTCGGTCCTGCCCGTCCTCCACCGCTCCACCCGGTAACGGGTGGCCGGGTGCAGGTCGCCGGGCAGCGCATCCGGCAAAAAGGCGCCGATCGCCTCGATCTCCAGCGACAGCCGCGGTTCGATCACGACATCTTCCACCAGAAACACGGCCTGATGGTCGCGCTTGTGGTCGGGATTGTGCCGGACGTCGTAAAGGTGCCGCGCGGCGCCGTGACGGACCATCCCGATTTCCTCGCGCAATTCGCGCAGAAGCGCGGTGAGCGCGTCCTCGCCCGCATCGATGGCGCCGCCGGGCAGATACCAGCCACGCTTGTAACTGTGCTTCACCAGGATCAGGCGCCCGTCGGGCGTCAGGCAGATGCCCCGGCTGCCCCGCGTCTCGGGCGTCGTCATCCGCCACCAGGCGCGGCGTAGCGCCTGGAAGCCGTTGAGTGCGATGCGCGGGCCCGCGGCCCGCCAGCCCGTCCGCTGGATCAGGATCATGGACGCAGCGGGTACCGAAACGAAGCCCCGACGCCAAGCGCTTAGAGGCTGTTTGAAAACGTGCAGCGGCCACGTTTTGCGGCTCCGACCCGCTCCCCCTCCCGGCCACCCGTCAAGGATACTCTGTGGGTGGCCGGACGGGGAAGCGGGCCGGAGCCGCCTCGAAAATCGCCCGTTGGCGAGGTTTCAAACGGGCTCTTACCCGCTGGTGCTCGGGCTCAGGCCGCGATCGCCTCCACCGGCGCATCGGCCGGCAGGCGGATCAGATAATCGAACGCCGACAGGGACGCCTTCGACCCCTCGCCCACCGCGATCACGATCTGCTTGTACGGCACCGTCGTCACGTCGCCCGCGCCGAAGATGCCGGGCCGCGACGTCTCGCCGCGGTGGTCGACCTCGATCTCGCCGTGCGGGGTCAGCGCAACCGTATCGCGCAGCCATTCGGTGTTAGGCACCAGGCCGATCTGGACGAAGATGCCCTCCAGTTCGATCTGGTGGACGCTGTCGTGATTGCGATCCTTGTAGGTCAGTCCCGTCACCCGCGTGCCGTCGCCGGTCACCTCGGTGGTCAGTGCGGAGGTGATGACCTTCACGTTGGGCAGGCTCGCCAGCTTGCGCTGCAACACGGCATCGGCGCGCAGGTCGCTGGCATATTCGATCAGCGTCACATGCGCCACGACACCGGCCAGATCGATCGCCGCCTCGACACCCGAATTGCCGCCGCCGATCACCGCTACGCGCTTGCCCTTGAACAGCGGCCCGTCGCAGTGCGGGCAATAGGTCACGCCCTTGTTGCGATACGCGTCCTCGCCGGGCACGTTCATCTGCCGCCAGCGCGCACCCGTCGCCAGGATCACCGTCCGCGCCTTCAGCGACGCGCCGCTCTGCAGCCGTACCTCGTGCAGGCCGCCTTCCTCGGTTGCAGGGATCAGCGTCTCGGCCCGCTGCAGGTTCATCACGTCGACGCCGTATTCGGCCACGTGCCGCTCCAGATCACCCGCCAGACGCGGTCCCTCGGTATGCGGCACGGAGATGAAGTTCTCGATCGACATGGTGTCCAGCACCTGCCCGCCGACCCGCTCCGCGGCAATTGCGGTGCGGATGCCCTTGCGCGCCGCATAGATCGCGGCCGAGGCGCCGGCGGGGCCGCCGCCCACGACCAGCACGTCGAACGGCGCCTTGGCGCTGATCTTCTCCGCGGCCCGCGCGCTGCTGCCCGTGTCCAGCTTGGCCAGGATCTGCTCGACGTTCATCCGGCCCTGACCGAACGGCTCGCCGTTCAGGAAGATCGCGGGCACCGACATGATCTGGCGCGCGGTCACCTCGTCCTGGAACAGCCCGCCCTCGATCGCGACGTGGCGGATGCGCGGGTTCAGCACGCTCATCAGGTTCAGCGCCTGCACCACATCGGGGCAGTTCTGGCACGACAGCGAAAAATAGGATTCGAATGCAAAGTCGCCGTCCAGCGCCTGGACCTGCTCGATCACCTCCTGCGCCAGCTTCGAGGGATGCCCACCGACCTGAAGCAGCGCCAGGACCAGCGAGGTAAACTCATGCCCCATCGGAATTCCGGCAAAGCGCACAGACACATCGGTGCCGACCCGCCGGATCAGGAAGGACGGCCGCCGCGCCTCTCCGTCGTCCCGTACATAGGACACCGCATCGGACAGCGCCGCGATCTCTCCCAGCAACGCCTCCAACTCCCGCGACTTCCCCGACCCATCCAACGACGCCACCAACTCGATCGGCCGGACGATATTCGCAAGATAGGTCTTCAGCTGGGTCTTCAGGTTCGCGTCGAGCATGTGCAGGGTCCTGGGGGTAAACGGAATGGTGGCGCGGGGCCGGCGACAATGCCGGCCCCGCGCAGGTCGACTCAGATCTTGCCGACGAGGTCGAGCGAGGGAGCGAGCGTTTCTTCGCCCTCTTCCCACTTTGCCGGGCAGACTTCGCCCGGATGCGCGGCAATGTACTGCGCGGCCTTGACCTTGCGGAGCAGTTCCATCGCGTTGCGACCGACGCCTTCCGACGTGATCTCGACGAGCTGGATGACGCCCTCGGGATCCACGACAAAGGTGCCGCGATCCGCCAGGCCCTGGCCTGCACGCATGACTTCGAAGTTGTTGGTCACGACGCCCGAGGGATCACCGATCATGGTGAAATTGATCTTGCCGATCGCAGGCGAGGTGTCATGCCAGGCCTTGTGGCTGAAATGCGTGTCGGTCGACACAGAATAAATCTCCACGCCCATCTTCTGGAACGTGTCGTAATTGTCGGCCAGGTCTTCCAGCTCGGTCGGGCACACGAAGGTGAAGTCCGCCGGGTAGAAGAAGAACACGGCCCACTTCCCCTTCACGTCCACGTCGGTAACGGTCAGGAACTTGCCCTCGCGATACGCCTGAGCGGTGAACGGTTTGATGCTGGTGCCGATGAGAGACATGGCTTTTCCCTTTCTGAATTGGTGCACTGCACATGGTGATGCTGCGGCGCAGCGGCAAATAGGAATTGCCGATATCTGTGGCAGACGCGAGCGATTTAACGTGTGCGGCACGCTTTCTGGTTCATAAGGCTTGCGCTGAACGCCCGGCCGTCCTAGTCGCCTGTCCACCGCGTCGGGGAGTGGCGCAGTCTGGTAGCGCGCCTGCTTTGGGAGCAGGATGTCGCAGGTTCGAATCCTGTCTCCCCGACCATCCATCCTGCGTCGCACGTTGGACGCGTCCCATCAAGCCACCACCTCCGTCACATGGCGCAGCGCTTCGTCCGGGCCGAAGCCTGTCCCTTCTAGCCATGCATCGGCTTGCGCATGGCCCATGACGCGCAATTCCTGGAGGGCTGAGGCGCGTGTGTCGAGCTTGCTCGCCGCGCCGCGTGTGGCAAGGCCGGGCGCCGGCGTCATCAGGTGCAGGTGCATCGCCGCCAATCGCCCGACCTTGCCGTCAGTCAGGTCGTGTGCGCGCGCCAGTTGCTGCACCTGCACCAGCGCCTTCAGATCACGCATCAGGCAGGCATTGAAGCTGATGTCGCTGACCCGCCGGATCGTGGCGGGGAGCGTATCGCCCGCATCCTCCACCGCAAAGGGCGTCACCTGCACGACCAGCAGGTCGGTTGCACCGTCATCGGCAAAGATCAGCGGCTCCAGCGCCGGATTGGCGGAAAATCCGCCATCCCAATACTCGTTCCCGTCGATGCGAACCGCCGCAAACAGATCGGGCAGGCAGGCCGATGCCATCAGCGCATCGAGCGTGACCTCCGCGCCGGCGAACAGCCGTGCCTGCCCATCGCTCACCCGCGTCGCCGATACGTGCAGCGGGATCGCACCGGGACGGGTTAACTGCGTGAGGTCGATACTTGCCCCCACCACCCGGCGCAGCGCGGACATGTCGCGCAGCCCCGGCACAAACGGCGCCATGTAGCGGCTGGTCAGCTTGCTCCACTCCAGCCCACGTGTCAGCCACGGCTCGGCAAAGGGGAGCAGGAAGGATGCCATGTCGAACACGCGCAGCGGCGACTCACGACTGACCTGACGCCATAAGCGCTCCAGCGCTGCCCTGGCGCCAGCCGGACCATCTTCGGCAAGGCCAGCGACCAAGGCCGCCCCGTTCAGCGCACCGGCGCTGGCACCGCTGACGGAAACGATTTCGATATCGGCTTCCAGCAGCCGCTCGATCACGCCACGGGTATAGGCACCGTGTGCGCCGCCGCCCTGCAAAGCGAGGGCGACGCGCGGTTTCGAAGCGGCCTTGTCGGTCATGCTGCGGCTTCCTGGAGACGGAATTGGGTCACAAGCGGATACTCAGCCCGCCGACGCCGGCATGGTTGCGCAACCGGGTGGATACGGTGATGGCGCCGCTGTCGGCGATCACGCCCTGCACGCTGCCGCTGATCCGACCCGCCACCGCAGACGCATCGACCTGCGTGTAGCGATATTCGCCGAACAGCGAGAAACGACCGGACAGGGGTAACCGCAAACCGCCACCGGCCCGCAGCCCCCAATCGCCGGAAAGGTCGCTGTCGGTGATCAGATAGGCGGGCCCGGCAAACGCATAGGGCTGCACCCCTCTGTCCCGCGGCAGGCGCGCCATGGCAAGCAGCGCAAAGGTTGCCGTCGTCGGCACCCCGAGATGCGGCACGTCCACCGTGACATCGCGACCGGGGTCGATCACCACCCGTTCGCCGAAGACCGTCTCGTCAAAGCGTAGATTGGCCGTCGCGCGTACCGTCTGCTGCCGGATGTCGGGGTCGAGCGTGGAGGCATCCACCGCCACCCCGACCGCGCCGGACCAGAAGCCGACGCGCGCACCGAAGATCGTGGAGTTGCTGGGGTTCAGGCGTCGCACGTCGACCCGCAACTGCGCCGGCACGACGGTGTCGTTCACCCGCGCCTCGTTCGCGGTGATCGTCGCCGGCTGCGCCTCGGGCAGGGACCGACCGGCGAACACATCGACGAACATCTGTGCCTCTGCCGGTGCCGTAAACAGCAGCGCTGCGGCACCCAGGGCAATGCGATGCATCATATGGGGTCTCGTCCTCATCACAAACAATCGGGTACCAGCAGGATCGGCAGGCCCCCGGCCACCGTCGCGGCGCATCCCACCCACGCCAGCACCGCCGCCGCCCGGTCGGTCAGTGCCGGGCCGGGTTCGCGCCACCGGAGCGCCAATGCCAGCGTCGCCGCGACGCTGCCGATCCACGCCGCCAGCAGAACCACGCGGTGCAGGCTGGCGCCCATTACCGGCGTGGTTGCCCAGCCTGATGCACAGCCGATGCCGTGCAGCGCATACAACAGGCAGAACGCGATCGCCCATCCGATCAACCCGGCACTCATGCGCAGCAGCGCGATCATGCCAGCCATCCCGGGATCACCAGCAACATGGCGGCAAACGCACCTGCGCCCGCGGCATGGTCGCTCCACAGCGTCGCGATCCTGGGCTCGGCATCGCGCGCCGGCGAGTGGAAGCCTGCCCGGCTCCTGGCTCGGATGAACAGCCACATCAGCATGGCGACGCCGGCGTGGAAGATCCCGTATGCCGCCACCGCAGCGCTCGTCGCGGCATAGGCATGCGACGACGGCGACGGCATGCGCAGCGCGATCAGGGCCGCCAGGGCAAGCAGGATCGCCCCCTGCCCCGCTGCGGCCAGCGTCGCGCGCCGCACGCGTACCGCCAAGGTCGCCAGTGCTGCACCCAGTATCGCCAGAACGGGTTCGATCGTCGCCGCCTGGGTCAATTCCGGCGGCGGCCAGTTGGGCGCGACCGTCCACAGAAACGCGTAGCCAAACAGCAACGAGGCGAAGAGCGTCGCACTGGCCGACAGCGCAAAGATGCTGCCCCACCACCCCGTCGTGCCCTGTGCTTCGAAACTGGTCGGCAGGCGCAGGCCGTCACCGGCATCGATCGCCCCGATGTCCGCGCGCGAGCCATTGCTCCACGCCCAGCGCCAGACCAGCCATGCCGTCCCGATCAGGAAGAGCGGGGCGAACGGATATAATCCCGCGAGCATCAGCAGGAAAAACCCGCCCAGTGTCGCCGCCGTCGCAATCGGCAGCCAGCTGTTACCCGGCAGGATCGCGACATGCTCCGGGGTGCCCGTCGTCATGTCCACCGCCAGTGTCTCGCGCCGGCCGCTCTCGGCGCTCGCTAGCAGCCCATCGCCGCGCGCCAGCCGCACGGCAAGATCGGGCACGTCGTCGCGCGGCTCGCGGCTGGAGACCCGCGCCAGACTGGCAAAGTTGTAGGATGGCGCCGGGATCGGCATCGCCCATTCCAGCGTGTCCGCATTCCACGGATCCCGCCGCACGCGCTGCCCCAGCCGTGTTTTCAGCACGACATCGATCAGGAACAGCGCGAAGCCGAACGCCTGCACGAAACCACCGACCGAGGAGATCAGGTTGAGCGCCGTCCAGCCCATCTCTTCCGAATAGGTGTCGATCCGCCGCGGCATGCCCAGCAGCCCGGTCAGGTGCATTCCGAAAAAGGTCAGGTTGAACCCGACGAAGATCAGCCAGAACGCCGCCTCGCCAATCCGCATCACGCGGCCTCGTCCGGTAAAGTGCGGCAGCCAGTAATAGGCCGCCGCCAGCATCGGAAACACGAACCCGCCGACCAGCACATAATGCAGATGCGCCGTGACGAAGGCGGTATCATGGGCCTGTGTGTCGAACGGCACCACCGCCAGCATCACGCCGGTGAGGCCGCCCAGCACGAACACGATGAAGAAGCCGATCAGGTACAGCATCGGCAGCTTCATCTCCGGCCGGCCGTTCCACAACGTGCCGAGCCACGCAAAGATCTGAACCGCCGTCGGGATCGCGACCAGCGTCGAGGCGGCCGAAAAGAAGCCCAGTGCCATGTGCGGGATGCCGGTGGTGAACATGTGGTGCACCCACAGTCCGAAGCTGAGAAAGGCCAGCGCCAGTACCGCAGCGACGATCGCACCGTATCCGAGCAGCCGGGTCCGCGCCATCACCGGCAATATCGTCGACACCGCACCCGCCGCCGGCAGGAAGATGATATAGACTTCCGGATGGCCGAACAGCCAGAACAGGTGCTGCCACAACAGCGGATCGCCGCCCAGCGCAGCGGTGTAGAAGGGCCAGCCGAACGCCCGCTCCACCTCCAGCAGGATCGATCCCAGGATCAGCGGCGGAAAGCCGAAGATCATCATCCCCGCCGTCGCCAGCAGATACCAGGCAAGGATCGGCATCCGGTCCAGCCGCATGTCGCCGGCGCGCAGCTTCAGGATCGACACCGCGATCTCGATGGCCGCGCACATCGCCGACACCTCGACAAAGGTGATGCCGAGCAACCAGACGTCGGAATTGATCCCCGGCGTCCACTGCTTGCCCGACAAGGGCGGGTACAGGAACCAGCCCGCATCGGGCGCCACACCCGCCAGCATTGATCCGACGATGATGGTGCCGCCGAACAGATAGCACCACCAGCCAAGCGACGAGAGACGGGGAAAAGCCAGGTCGCGCGCGCCCAGCATCTTGGGCAGGATGTACATCGCCAGCCCCTCGAACATCGGGATGGCGAACAGGAACATCATGATGCTGCCGTGCATCGTGAATATCTGGTTGTAGACGGCCGGCCCCACGAACGCGCTGTTCGGCGTCGCCAGTTGCGCGCGGATCAGCATCGCCAGGACGCCGCCGATCGCAAAGAAGGTGAAGGCGGCGATGATGAAGCGCTTGCCGATATCGGAATGGTTCACCGAACGGAGCCAGCCCCGCCACCCCGGCTCGGTCCGCCAGATGGCGTCAAGCGTCCTGTGCAGCCGCAGCGCCCTCACCGTTCGCCTCCCATGTTCCCCGCCGTGCCGCCGCCGACCCACGCCGCCCAGCCGGCCGCATCATGGGCGATGACGGTGAAGCCGTGATCCTTGTGCCCGATCCCGCAATATTCGGCACATTCGCCCCGATAGGTACCTCGCCGGTCGGCGCGCACCCGCAGCACATTGGTGTGCCCCGGTATCGCATCCATCTTGCCTGCCAGACGCGGTATCCACAGGCTGTGGATAACATCGACGGAGGTGATCGCCAGATCGACCGGTCGGCCGGCAGGCATATGCAACACCCCCTCGCTCGCGCGTCCGGAGGTCGTCGTGAAGCGCCAGCCATAGCGGCGGGACTCCGCGGCGATCCGCACCGTGTCGGCGGCCGGGGTCGGCAACGTCGCCACCCCCGCCAACAGGGCGTAGATCAGCAGCGCGCCCAAAACCGCCACCGGCATCGCCAGCCCCAGTGCGCCGATCCACACCCCCGCTTTCGCTCTGCCGGGCGTCGCCCGCCGCCGGAAGGACAGTGCCAGCAACACGAAGACCAGCGCGGAGAGGATGCCCGCCCCCGCCAGCATCACCCACCATAGCCGCGCTATGCTGCCGGCATGCGGCCCCGCCGGGTCCAGCGTCGACAGCGGCGCCACCGTGCAACCCATCAGCATCAACGGCGTTGTCACGGCCATGGCCGTGAATTCGCCGCGGCGCTTTTGGGACACGGCATGAACGATGACACGCTGCACGGGGGCTTGGTCGACCCGATTACCGAGAAGCCGCATTTCAACCGCACGGATTCCAAGATCGCGGTCGCCGGGCACCCCATCCATGCGATGCTGGTCGCCTTTCCGATCGCGTTGACGAGCTGCACGCTGGGTGCGGACGTCCTTTATTGGTGGACGGGCGATGCGTTCTGGGCGCGTGCGGGATTGTGGGCGGCGGGCGCCGGCTTCCTGTTCGGCCTGCTGGCCGGTCTTTCGGGCACCGCCGAGCTGCTCCTCGTCCGCGGCATCCGCAGTCGCTCGGCCAGTTGGACGCATTTCGTGATCGCGGTCATGCTGCTGTCGATCATCGGTGCCAATTGGGGCTATCGCCTGACCGGCTATGAACAGGCCGTGCTGCCCTATGGCCTGCTCCTTTCGCTGTTCGCGGTCGGCTTTACGGGCTTCACCGGATGGCACGGCGGCAAGCTGGTGTTCGAATATCAAATCGGTGTCTCGTCGACCGGAAGTTGACGGTTCTGCGGCTTGGTCAGCCAGTCGGGCACGAGATCCGGCACGACGGGCTTGCCAAGCACCAGGAGCAGCACCGCGATCATCGTGGCAAAGCTGCCGGCGAGCAGCGGCACGGGCGACGGCGGCGTATAGCTGCCCCGCCGCTCGCTCATCAGCATCACGACATGCCCGGTCCAGCAGTGCAAGGCGACGAGCAGGCCGACCGCGACCAGCTTGGCGAACATCCACGGCACGAACACGCCGCGCAGATAGATCAGCGCCGTTCCCGCCGCGATCGCGATCACCGCCGCCGGCGTCACGATAAAGGCATAGCTGTCATGCGTCAGCAGGCGCAGCCGTGCGTAATCGGACTGCGCCTCTCCCGCCTCATGTTTGCCCAGCATCAGCGGCAGCGCGAACAGGCCGGCGCACCAGATCACCAGCGCCGCGATATGCACGAACTTGACGAAGCTGACCGCCAGGCCGGCGAACCCCGTCACGTTGGCACCCCCGGTGAAAGCCGATGCCAGCCACGCCGCCCCAGCCAGCCCGCTGCGACCGCATAGGGCAGCAGCCCGACCACCCACATCAACAGTCCGGCCAGTTGCTGATCGCCCAGTGGCCCCATGCCATAGGGCACGGTCGTGGCCAGGTGGCTCGCGTAAAGCGGCCGCGGCGCAAAACTCAGGATCGCGCCCAGCATGCCCATCTGCGCCGCGCCACCTGCGATACCGGCCGCCGCAACGGCCGGAGCGGCGACGAAAACCGCGCGCCAGAAGGCCCAAGCCCCGGCTAGCAAGGTCACCTGCATCGCCCAGTATAGGGCCTTGTCGGCTAGCGCGGCATCATACAGCGCAGGTACGTGCCACAACCAGAGCGACGCCGTTCCCGCCGCCAGTCCGGTCGCCATGCCGACACGCACGCGCCGTCCGGCCGCTGCCGCCAGCAGCGGCGCCGCCACACCGACGAGCAGGAGGTGATGCACGGCCCTCGCCGAGAACAACGCCACCGACAGGGCACATAAGGGCGAAACGAACGCAACGGCCAGTGCCGCCACGGCGCCCAGCAGATAACGCCGCTCCATCAGCGGCATGCTACGACCGAGCAGCATCAGCCCGATCAGCCCGGCGATCAAAACAGGATCAAAATTCCAATGCGCCAGCAACGTCCCGGGCAAGGGTGACGGCCCGCAATAGCTTCCATTCAGCACGACGCCCCCTGTTCGTTCCCTTGGCTACGCACAAAAGTCGTTTTGGTTGCATGCCGTGACAGCGATAAACCGCGCATCCCGTTCCACCCTGTTTTCAAATGGATGGCTGAAGCCGGCGGTGCAGGATCTTTCACGATGATCCACGATCGGTTGATGTCGCGGACCGGAAACGGCCAGGAAACATGCAGGCAATGAAACGGCAACGATCGTCGCGTCCGTCATCTTCCATCAGATCTATCGGAGCAAACCGCTACGACGCTGATAGTCCACAACAAATCAGCAGTTTGATCGATGAAATGCTGACGAACGAGCCCGAAGACGGGAACCCATCGCTACCCGGTCACCGTTTGCACCGCAACGATGCCCGCATATTCCGCGCCGCCGATACCGGACCAGGGTGCGTGACGCACCGGGCATCGACAAAAATGTTGGAGGTCCAGGACGATGAACGACACGAACGCCAAGGCCGGTCTTGGCCCCTCCGGGCAGAGCGACGCACACCGCGTCCTGATCGTAGGCGGTGGCGTCGCCGGATTGGACCTCGCCGGCACGCTGGCCGGGCACAAGGAACTGGACGTCGCGCTGATCGACCTCGCCACGGCCCATGTCTGGAAACCGATGCTGCACAGCATCGCGGCCGGCACGCATGACGTCGCCCGTGTCGGCGTGCCCTATCTGGCGCAGGCGCGCCAGCACGGCTTCCTTTATCATCCCGGCCGCGCCACCGCCGTCGATCTGGATGCGCGCTGCGTCACCGTCGACGCCTTCGACCGCGATGGCCTTACCCTGTTGCCCGAGCGTCATCTTCCCTATGACACGCTGGTTCTGGCGGTCGGCAGCGAGGCGAACGACTTCGGTGTTCCCGGGGTCGCCGATCATGCCCGCCACATCGATACGCTGCACGAAGCGGTGGCCTATCGCGACGCCACGGCCCCCCGGCTGGTGCAAGCGGCGCAGGCAGGCCGACCGCATCGTGTCGCGATCGTCGGCGGCGGCGCGACGGGTGTTCAGTTCGCCGCCGAACTGCTCCAGATCGCGGACACGGTGGATGATTTCGGCATCGACGGTGCCCGCGCCGCCATGCAGGTGACCTTGCTGGACAAGGGAGACAGGTTGCTGGTCGCCTTTCCGCCCCCCGTCTCCGCCGCGGCGCGTGAACGTCTGGAACAACTCGGCGTCACCGTTCGCCTGAATGTCGATGTCGCCCGTGCAGAGGCAGATGCGCTGATCCTGAAAAATGGCGAGGAAATCGCGGCCGACTTCATCGTGTGGGCGGCCGGCGTCCGCGCCTCGCCGCTCGCCGCGTCGCTCGACGCATTGGAGCGCGGCCCCGCCAGCCGCATCGTCATCGACGCCCACTGCCGCACCAGCCGACCGGAGGTATTCGCGCTAGGCGACTGCGCCGCACTCACCCCAAACGGGGCCGATACGCCGCTGCCGCCCACCGCACAGGTCGCCTTTCGTCAGGCGGTTTATCTCGGCCGGCATCTGCCCGCGATGATCGCCGGCCGCTCCGTTCCCGACTTCCGCTACCGCGATGCCGGTGCGCTGGTGTCGCTGGCCGACTATGACGCTTACGGCGCGCTCGGCGATTTCGGCTTCTTCAAGGGCGGTATCAAGAACGGCTTCTTCCGCGGTCGCCTCGCCCAGGCCGGTCATGCGCTGCTCTATCGCCGCCATCAGGCACGCCTCCATGGTGCGCCGCGCGCGGCCGGGCTGTGGTTATCGGATGTCGTCACCGCACGGACGCGCCCGATCGAAAAGCTGGAATGACCCGCCCGGCGCCGGAAAAATACCTCGCCCGCCAGCGCACCCCGCGATACGCTTGCCGTCATGACCATTGCCATCCTGCTTGCCGCCGCCGCGCAAACGTCCGCCGCCGATCCCACCGTCACGCTGCGTAACGCGCGCGGCATGGTCGTCCGCGTGATCCCGCAAGGTGCGATCATCACCGCGATCGAGGTACCCGACCGCAATGGGCGCATGGCAAACGTCGTGCTCGGCTATCCGACCCCGGCCGACTACCGGACCAAGGTGCGCAAGAACGGCTTCGGCGCGACCATCGGCCGCTATGCCGGGCGCATCGACAACGCACGCTTTCCGCTGGATGGCCGCACGATACAGCTAACGGCGAACGACGGCGTGAACGCCCTCCACGGCGGCGGCGACCAGGGCTTCGATACCGTCGACTGGACGGTGACGCGCGCGGCCGGCAAACAGGACCGCGCCACCTTCACGCTGGTCAGCCCCGATGGCTTTCAGGGGTTTCCGGGGCAGGTCACGGTCACCCTCACCTATCATGTCCTGGCGGATAACACGCTGCGCATGGATTATACCGCGCGCACCACCAGGCCCACGGTCATCAACCTTACCAACCACAGCTATTACAATCTGGCTGGCGAGGGTAGCGGATCGGTGCGCGGCCAGCGGCTTCAACTGAACGCCACGCGCTATGTCGCGGCCGACGCGGCCGGCATCCCGACCGGCGCGCTGCCGCCTGTGGCGGGTACTCCGCTGGATTTCCGCTGCGCCCGCGCCATCGGCGACGATCTGGACAGCACGACCCCGCCGATGAACGGTCGCGGCTACAATCATGCCTGGCTGTTCGACAAGCCGGCGGGCAAGCTCGCGCCCGTCGCCCGCCTTTCCGATCCCGTCTCCGGCCGGACGATGACGGTCGCCACCACCGAGCCCTCGGTACAGGCCTATACCGGCGGCTATATCGACGGGCAGGACGCCGGCCCCAGCGGTCACGTCTATCAACCCGGCGACGGCATCGCGCTGGAGATGCAGCATATCTCGGACTCGCCAAATCATCCGGCCTTTCCGTCCACCCTGCTCACCCCCGCCCGCCCCTATCGGCAGACGACGACCCTCCACTTCGGCGTGACCGATGGGAAGGACGACGCCTGCAAATGAGGGCTCAATGCGCCGCGGACGTGTCCACTGCCTTGGGCGGCCGCGGCGCCAGCCAGATGATCGTCGCCGACAGGAAGAAGATCACCGCCGCCACTGCGAACAGGTGGTTGGTCGCGAGCGCAAAGCTCTCCTGATCCACCAGCCGCTCGATCATCCCGCGCCCCTGCTCGGCAGAAAGACCCGACTGCGCCGCCCTGGCGATCACCTGATCGGGTCCGTTCAATATGCCGGCCAGTTCCGCCCGGCTGGCCTGCGCGTCGTTCTGCCACAATGTCGCACCGATCGAGGTGCCGATCGCGGCGGCCAGCGTGCGCAGGAAGCTCATCAGCCCTGCCGCCGATGCAGTCTCCTCCGGATCGACCGCGCCCAGCGCGATGATCGTCAGCGGCACGAAGAAGAACGGCATGCCCAGCCCCTGCACGAACTGCGGCGCCGCCAGGATCCAGAAATCCGCCCCGCTGAACCAGAAGGTGCGCAGGGTCGAGGTCACCCCCAGCCAGAAGATGCCGAAGCATACCAGCGCACGGGGATCGTACTTGTTGGTCAGCTTCGCCACGATCGGCGAGAAGATCACCGCCAGCACGCCGTTGAACGCGGTGACATATCCGGCATCGGTCGCGGTATAGCCCAGCGACGTTTGCAGCCATTGCGGAATGATCACGACCGAGGCGAAGAAGGTGCCGAAACTGAACGACAGCGCCGCCACCGACACGGTGAACCCCCGGTGCCGGAACACGCGCAGGTCGACGATCGGATTGCCCTCCGTCATCTCCCAGATGATGAACGTTACAAAGCCGATCGCAGCCACCACCGCGCAGCCGACGATGAAGCTCGACCCGAACCAGTCATGCTCGCGCCCTAGGTCCAGCATCACCTGCAACGCCGCGATCCAGATCACCATCAGGATCAGGCCGACCCGGTCGATCGGCACCACCATCGTCTCGGTCTCCTTGGAGCGCAGCAGCGTGAAGACGCCGACGATGCAGAAGACCGCGATGGGCAGGTTGATGTAGAAGATCCACGGCCATGACCAGTTGTCGCTAATCGTGCCGCCCAGGATCGGCCCCAGGATCGGCGCGGTCACCGTGGTCATCGCCCACGCACCCATTGCCGCGGCCCGCCGCTCCGGCGGAAAGATCCGCAGCAACAGCGTCTGGGTCAATGGCATCAGCGGCCCGCCGCAAAACCCCTGCCCGATGCGAAACGCGACCATCAGCCCGAGCGTCGGCGCCAGCCCGCACAGCGCGGAGAAAGCCGCAAAGCCGATCATCGCGGCCATGAACACCCGCACCGTGCCGAACCGGCGAACCAGCCAGCCGGTCAGCGGCACACAGATCGCCTCCGCCACCGAATAGGAGGTGACGACCCACGTCCCTTGTGTCGCCGACACGCCCAGCCCGCCCGATATGTGCGGGACCGAGACGTTGGCGATGGTCGTGTCCAGCACCACCATGAAGTTGGTGAGCGCCAGCACGAACCCGGCCAGCAACAGCCGGCCACCGGTCAGCGGCTTGTCTTCCTGAATTGGGGCAGCGGCGGAGGCCATCGTTTCCGCAACCTCAGCGATCGCCCGAGATATCGATCTCGGCATCCATGGACAGGCCGACGCGCAACGGGTGCGCACGAAGCTCCGCCTTGTCCAGCGCGATGCGCACCGGCAGGCGCTGGACGACCTTGATCCAGTTGCCCGTCGCATTCTGCGCGGGGATCAACGCAAAGGCCGATCCGGTGCCGCCGGCAAGCCCCACGACCCTGCCGTGATATTCGACATCGCCGCCATACAGGTCGGAGGTCAGCGTCGCGCGTTGCCCGATGCGGACATGGCTCAACTGCCCTTCCTTGTAGTTCGCATCGACATACAGCCTGTCGACCGGCACGATCGTCATCGCCACGGCACCGGGCGCCAGTCGCTGGCCGACCTGCACGGTCCGCTGCGCCACGACGCCGTCGATCGGTGCGCGGATCACGGTACGCGCCAGGTTCAACCGCGCCTGACGCAGCCGGGCACGGGCGGCGAGCACTTCGGGGGCCGTCGCCTGCGTCGTGCCACGGGTCAGCGCGGTGTTGGCGGCGCGGTCCTGCAGGGCCGATGCGCGCGTCGCGGCGGCCTGCGCGATGCCGGCGCGCGCGACCGCGACATTGGCACGTGCGGTGCGCAGCGCGTTGGTCGCCGCGGTCACTTCCTCGCCCGATACCGCCCCTGCCGCGATCAGCGCCTGACGCCGCTGGAAATCGATCTGTGCGCGTTCCAGATTGCCCTCGGCCAGCGCCAGTTGCGCGCGCGCCGCGCCGATATCGGCGGCCCGCGCATTCGCCTGCGCTTCCAGCGCATCGCCGGTCGCCGCGGTCTGCCCGTACCGGCGCTCCGCCGTCGCCAGCTCGGCCTCCGCCTGCGCCACCGCGATCGCCGCATCGGCATCGTCCAGCCGCATCAGCACCTGCCCGCGCTTCACGCCTTGCGTGTTGCTGACCGCCACGTCGGTCACCTGCCCGCTCACCAGCGGCGTGACCTGCGCCACCTCCGCGGCGACATACGCATTGTCCGTCGTCACCCGCTTCGACGCGATCAGCGTGTCATACAGGAAATAACCGATCGCCAGCACGATCAGAACCCCCGCAAAGATCAACAGCAGGCGCTTGCGCTTTGCCGGATTGGCATGGGATGCGGCCTTGGCGTCGGGGGCCTGCTCGCCGTCGTTGGATGGCGTATCCATCATCGTGTCTCGCTCGTCTGAAGATCATGGGGTCCGAAGCCGCCGCCCAGCGCCCGGACCAGTTGCACGTCCAGCGCGAACCGCCGCGCCTCGATGGCGGCCAGCGACCGCCGCGCGGCCAGCACCGTCTGTTCGGCGCTCAGCACGTTCAGGAACGTCGACAGCCCGCCCTTGTAGCGAAGCTGCGCGACCTGATACGCGCCTTCCGCATCGGTCAGCGACGCCCGCGCATCCGCGATCTGCACCGCGACCTGACGGCGGCTCGTCACCGCATCCGCCACTTCGCGCAGCGCCCCGATCAGCGTCCGGTTATACGTCGCCACCGCCTCGTCGTAACCACCCCGCGCCCGGCGATACTGACCGGCACGGGCGCCTCCGTCGAAGATCGGCAGGCTGATCGCCGGACCGACATTGCCGATGCTCGACGTGCCACGAAACAAATTGTCCAGCCCCAGCGATTGCAGCCCGATCAGCCCGGCCAGATTGATGTTCGGATAGAAGTCGGCACGCGCCACCTTGATCCGGCTGCCCGCCGCTTCGGCCCGCGCCCTTGCCGCCGCGATGTCCGGACGCCGTCCGACCAGCGCGATCCCAGCATCCGCCGGCAGGTCCACCGCCAGCACCGGCACCACCGGCCGCGCAATCGACAACGCCCGATCCGGCCCCGCCCCGACCAGCGCGGCGATCGCATTCTTGGTCAACTGGATCTGTTCGGCATTGGCCGCGAGATCGACGCGCGACGCGGGCACGGCGGAGCGCGCCTGCTTCAACTCGGCCTGCGTATCCAGCCCGATGGCGACCCGGTCGGCCACCAGCCGCTCGGTGGCGGCGCGCACCTCGGACGCCCGTTGCAGCACGTCCTGCTCGGCATAGAGCCGCGCCAGATCGGCGTAGCTGGCCGCGATACCGGTCGCCAGCACCAGCCGCGCCTGCTCGCCGTCCAGCCGCGCCGCCTCGGCCTCGGATGTCGCCGCGGCAAGGCTCGCTCGGTTGCGGCCGAAAAGATCCAGGTCCAGCCCTGCGTTCAGCGCGACACGCCCGGTGTCGTTCCACCCCTTGGGCACGAACTGTGCGGGAATGCCGTTGTTGTAGCTCT
This sequence comes from Sphingomonas carotinifaciens, assembly GCF_009789535.1. Classification (NCBI taxonomy): domain Bacteria; kingdom Pseudomonadati; phylum Pseudomonadota; class Alphaproteobacteria; order Sphingomonadales; family Sphingomonadaceae; genus Sphingomonas; species Sphingomonas carotinifaciens. The sequence continues at coordinate 2,479,849 of NZ_WSUT01000005.1, forward strand.
GCTTGGTAAGACCCGCCGCACCTTCGGCGTCCAGCACCGGCAGGTTTGCCGCGCCCGCCTGCTGCACCGCGCCTTGCGCGACGCGCACGCGTGCGGCGGCGATCGCGATGTCGGGCGATCCGGCCAGCGCTTCGCCGATCAGCCGGTCGAGCTGCGGGTCGCCATAGCCGCGCCACCACTGCGCCGTCGGCCATGCCGTCCCACCAGAGGACGTCAGGCTGGCAGCGGAGGCATAATCGGCCGGTTTCGCCAGCGTCGGCCTGTCGCCCAGATCGGGCACCGCGCATCCCGCCAGCCCTGCGACGATGGCCAGGCCGCAGGAGAGTCGAATCAGTTGCATTGGGTTACCGTACTCCTCGGTACGGCGCGCTGATGGTCCTGCCCCATGACCTTGTCAACGCAATTTCGTACCGTATAGTACGGCAATGACACGGCAGAAGGGCAGACGAGAGGAAAACCGCGAAGCGCGGCGGGCAACGATTGTCCGGCTCGCGCGCGATGCCTTTCTCCAACAGGGCTATGCCGCAACGTCGATGTCGACCATCGCCGGTAGATTGGGCGGCTCGAAAGGGACGCTCTGGGCGTATTTCCCCTCGAAGGAGGATCTGTTCGCCGCGGTACTCGACGACCTCACCGTCAACTTCCGGGACAATTTGGAGGATGCGTTGCGCCCCGGTCGGGACTGCCGGACCACCTTGTCCGACTTTGCGGAGCGCTTCCTCCATAAGATCGTCGATCCCCATATTCTGGGCATGCACCGGCTGATCGTCGGTGAAGGCGGGCGTTTTCCCGAAATCGGCCGCATCTTCTACGAACGCGGCCCGAAGCAGGTGGTCGAACGGCTGTCCAACTATCTCCACGAACGGATGGAAGCGGGCGACCTTCGTGCAGACGATCCGCAACATGCCGCGCGCAACCTGATCCAATTGACCCAGGTCGCCCAGAGCCTGCGCCTGTGGGGCGTGATGGACACGCCGACCCCCGAGATGCTGCAAGCCCACGCCGCCGACGCCGTTGGCGTCTTCATGCGGGCCTATGCGGCGTAAGCGGTGCCGCCGGGCTCTGCGGCATATGTTCGATGGGCCCGGATGCGTGGTTGTTTTGCAGGAGAGACTTTCCGTACTGTCGGCGTATAAACAGGGCTGACGCTGCGCAAGATCGGCGTCCGGTCGTTCGTGCAGACGGAAGGGGGGGGCTTTGACACACCAAGCCGACAAGCGTGTCGACCATCGGCGGCTTGCTGCGAACATCGCGCCCTTTATCGTTATCGCCCTGGCCGGAATGGCAGTGCGCACGCCGCTGGCGGCCGCCTACCCGCTCGCTTCACTGCTCCTGTTCCTCTGGATCGTCGCGGACACGCTGATGCTGTCCATGATCGCCCGGACGCCGCACAGGCCCAAGTGGAGCGCGGTTCTGGGCGTACTGGCGGGCTCCACCGTCACGGTGTGGCTCGGTCTGCCGCTCCTGATGCGTGATGTGCTGATGGAAACGCCGATACTGGCGGTCACGATGGCAAGTGTCGTCCTGGCCCACCTGTCCCGGGCCACGGTCCGGGCGGGCAAAATGGTGAACCGGCAGGGCATCGGGCGCAAGGAGCGGTGGGTATCGGCCGCGTCGGAAATCCTTCCGCCGCCATTGGTTCGACTGGCCGTCGTGGAGATAACCGTGATCCACATGGCGATCTTCCGCTGGGGCGGACCGCCGGATCTGGTCGAGAACGCCCGTCCCTTGCATCTGGGCCGGTGCCGCCGCTAGACGGCGTTGCCGTGGGCGACAAGCGCGCCGACATCCCTCCCGCATGCTCCCGTCCAAACCGCTTGTTCCGGTTGCGCTTCATCGCCGCCCGACGGGACGGCCCCGGAACTGCGCTTCGGCGCCCCTATTCCGCACGAACCGGCAGACGGATGGCCACGCAAAGCCCCCCGCCGGCGGCATCGCTCAACATGACCTCGCCACCATGCAATCGCGCAACCGCGGCGACCAGCGAAAGACCCAGACCGGCACCCGATCCGCTGCGCGCTTCATCGATCCGGCCGAACCGCCGCAGCGCGGTGGCCCGGCTGGCGTGCGGAATACCCGGACCCTCGTCGCTTACCGAAATCGTCACCCATCGCGGATCGGCGGTCAGGGCCAGGGTGATCGTGCCCGCGCCGTATTTCAGCGCATTGTCGACGAGATTGCCCAAGGCCTGCGCGATCAACTCGCGGTGTAGCGACAGCACCGGTGCGGCGGTTGCGGCCACCCCGATGGTCCGGCCCGCATCCTCGATCAAGGGGCCGTAGATTTCGGCGATTTCCACCAGCGCACCGGCGGGATCGACCGCAGTAAAAGCGTCGCGGCCTATCCCTGCCTCCGCGCGGGTGATGCGCAGCGCCGTTTCCACGGTCTGCAACAGGCGGTCGCCCTCCGCCTGGGCGCGCTCGACCGCATCCTGCGCTGCCGGTGTGTCCGCCGCCATCGCCGCCCGCTCCAGCGCGGAGCGCAGCCGCGTGAGCGGCGATTTCAGGTCGTGCGCCAGCGTATCGGTGGCCAGCGTCAGTTCCTCCACCAGCTGCTGGATGCGGTCCAGAGCGCCGTTGATGGCCACCGCCAGCATCGCAAAGGCGTCGCCGTCATACTCCACCGGGGTGCGGCGGGTCAGGTCGCCGTCACGCACCGCGCCCAGCGTCGCCACCGCCCGGTCGAGCCGGATCACGATCATCCGCGCCGCCAGCCATGCCGCGAGCGCGGCGAAGGCGATCGCCAGCGAAAAGGCGACCGGCATGGCGAATTCGAGCAGGCGGATCATGTCGGCCCCGTCCCCCACGGCGCCGCCCATCCGCGCAGGGGGCGTGCCGCCGTGAACCTGCCCCCGCACGATGACATGGACACACAGCAGCAGCGCCGCTGCCGCGCCGATCTGGAGCAGGAAGACCAGGGCGGCGAACCGCATCGTCGTCGATCGCCAATGCATGTCAGGCGTCCGTGCCCAGCCGGTACCCCACGCCGCGCACCGTGTGCAGCAACGGGTAGGCGAACCCCTCGTCCACTTTCTTGCGCAACCGGCTCAGATGCACGTCGATGACATTGGTGCCCGGGTCGAAATGATAGTCCCACACCCCTTCCAGCAGCATGGTGCGCGTCACGACCTGTCCGGCATGGCGGAGCAGATATTCCAGCAGGCGAAACTCGCGCGGCTGCAGGGTCACGGTGGCGCCGCCGCGGGTCACCCGGCGCGACAACAGGTCCATTTCCAGATCGCCGCACCGCAAAACGGTTTCCACGGGGGGTGCTGCGGCACCGCGCCTGACCTGCAATCGGATACGCGCCAAAAGTTCTGCAAAAGCAAAGGGTTTGACCAGATAATCGTCCGCTCCCCCGATCAGCCCCCTCACCCGGTCCTCAGCCGCTCCCAGCGCCGACAGGATGATCACCGAAGTCGCCACCCCCGCCCCCCGCAACGCAGCCACTACCGCCATACCATCCATCCCCGGCAACATGCGATCCAGCACGATACAGTCATAACTGCCGTCCGTGGCATGAAACAGGCCGTCACGACCGTCCGTCGCGCGGTTGACCACGAAGCCCTCCTCGCTCAGCCCCTTCATGATGTAGCCGGCGGTAGTGTCGTCATCCTCAACCAGCAGGATTTTGTGCGCCATATCATCCTCTTGATCTTCTAATCTGCCCGTCAATCAAATCCGGCGGAGACGGCCTCGGCGGCGGTCTTTCTGGCGTCTTGTGAGAGGGGTTTCATGACGGGAGGCGAGATGTTTGTCGATGGCGGAGCTGGCGCAGGTTTGATGGGATGTGAACGCAAGCGCGCTGCGGGTGCGTGGGCTAATGGGCCGCTTGCGAAGAATGGTTGCGGGGACGGGATTAAACCGAGACCGACAATCGATAACTGCCTGCATCTGACTTTGGAGGCTGTTATGAACTTTTAAGGCTGGGCGATTCATCCCTTACCGGATGTTCATTTGCCGCAAGCCCTATTCCTCTGACGTGAGTGACAAGGAATGGTCGCTGGTCGCGCCGTACCTACTGCTGCAACGCGAGGATGCCGGACGGCGGGAGCACGACCTGCGTGAGGTGTTGACGGCCTTCGATACATCGTGGAGACGAGTGCACCGTGGTGGATGCCCAACGATCTGTCCCCATGGGCGGCGGTGTATCAGCAGACGCAACGCTGGCTGGCGGCCGGGCACAGGGCCAAGCCGACCGCCGCGATCATCGACAGCCGGACGCTGCGTTCCACGCCGGAGAGCGGCGAGCGCGCGCCGGCTATGATGGGCCAAGCGCAAGAAGGGCTCCAAGATCCACATGGCCGTTGACACGCTAAGGCCATCTGCTCGCCATCCATGTCACGCCCGCCAGCACCGAGGATCGCGGCGAAGGGGAGCGGCTTGCCCGCACCGTGCAGGCGGTCACCGGCGAAGCGGTCGACTTGGCCTGGGTAGATCAGGGCTATACCGGCCAACGAGCGGCCGATGCAGGCACGGCATCGCGCTCGATGTTGTCAGACTGCCCCCGGCCAAGCGCGGCTTCGTCCTCCGGCCACGACGCTGGGTGGTGGAGCGGTCATTCGCCTGGGCTACTCGCTTCCGCCGCCTCGTCAAAGACGATGGACGCTATGCCCAAACAATCGCCGGACTGCACATCGTCGCTTTTTCCTGCATCATGATAAAAACAGGCTATCGCCCTCGTCGGTGGTTCAAAACAGTCTCTAGAAAGCGGTCGCTCGTTCATAACGGCCACCTTCGACTGCTGACATTGAGTCTAGGTGCGAGGCACCTGCCTCGGCATGTCGTCTACGGACATCTGGAGCAGCCTTTTACACCTCAGCCCCTTGAAAGGCTAAAGTTTGCGGGGCATTTCCAAAATCGGCGGAGGCTGTTGAAAGACGGCTGCTTGCGACCGTGACGAGGGCGTATTTTACTTTGGCCAAGCGGTAGAGGATCACGGACATGATGGGTCGGGAGGTGGCACAGAGCGCGCTGTTCTACGGCTTCCGGTTAGATGAGCATGTGCCGGTCGACCACCTGCTCCGACCCATCGACGGCGTTTTGGACTTCGGCTTCGTGCGCCAGGCGCTAGCGTCGAGTTACGGCGCGGGTGGGCAATCGAGTGCCCGACCATTCCACCTTCTCCACAAATGCCACGGCCGCTTCCGCGCCTGCGACCTACATCGTCTGCTATTCGAGCAGGTAGTCGCGCGGTGTGCCGCGCCGGGCTGGTGAAGGGCGCGACTTGGCGGTGACCCGGACCCTGGTGTCGGGCGCCGGCACCAGGTTGGGCATCGAACCCGCCAGTCTCTCGGCCGACAAGGCGTATGGTAGCGGTCCGCTGCTCGGCTGGCTGATCGACCAGAACATCACGCCATACATCCCGGTCATCAACCGGGCCCGCCAGCGGGACGCCTTCTTCACCGGAGAGCCTTCCGCTACGATTGTGCAGCGGATGCCTACCGCTGTCCGGCGGACAAGCTGCTCGGCTGTTACGGCACCAACCGGACCAAACAGGTGCGCGTCTACCGAAGCCGGCCGGCCAATTGCGCCGCCTGCGAACTGAAGCCGCCATGCATTACCGGTAAGAAGCGGGGTGTCACCCGGCTCGTCAGCGAGGAAGCCCGAGATACCGTGTGCGCCTCGTCGGCCCCGACACCTATGTGCACGCACGACGTCGAAGACAGCGGATCGAGCGCGTGTTCGGCCACCTGAAATGCAATCTGGGGCTACGAACGCTCAAACTGCGGGGCCCGTTATGAGCCGCTGAGAAGTTCACCATGGCCGCTGCGGCATCCAACCTTCAGCTGCTCGCCCGGCAGGCCGGGTCGGCTTGATGTGACGTATCCTCCGGTGGCCGCGTCATCAGCCATCCGCCACGCCGATTTCGCGCAGACGTTTTTTACGACCTCGCGATTTAAACCACAGAAACGCCAAGCAATCTTCTTGTTGATAACGACTTGCAATATCTTGGGCGTTCAAGTAGACCCGCTCTAAATGGAGGGGCACTATGATGTTGGAAGCCGTTGCGATGTTCGCTGCCGCCGCAGTCGCGGATCTCGAGCCGGTGCAACCCGCACAGCGAGGTGATGACATCGTCGTGACCGGTCAGCGAACGGAGGGAAGCGACGATTACGGCGTTGCCGAGCAGCGTACCGCCACCCGGCTGCCGCTCAGCCAGAAAGACACGCCGCAGTCGGTCAGCATCGTTACACGCGCACAGATTCAGGACTTCCAGCTAAATAGCGTCAACGAAGTGCTCGCGACCGTGCCAGGTGTCAGCGTATTGGCGGCAGAAACCGATCGCTTCTACTATTCAGCGCGCGGGTTTGAAATCACGACATTTCAGGTCGACGGTATCGGTCAACCCTTTGCGTTCGGCATTCAAACGGGCTCCCTCGACACCAGCTTCTTCGACCGGATCGAAGTCGTACGCGGCGCACCGGGTCTCCTGTCCTTCACTGGCAATCCATCGGCAGTCGTAAATTATGTACGCAAGCGGCCGTATCGCAATCTCCGGGTGGTCGCGAACGCTCAGTATGGATCGTTCGACAATCTGCGGCTTGATGGCGACATCAGCGTGCCGTTAACGTCGGACCGGTCGATCCGGGCACGTGCGGTCGGATCGTATCTCGACACCGACAGTTATCTCGATCGCTACCATCTGACCCGCTGGACCGGTTACGGCATCGTTGAAGCCGATTTGGGTCCGAACACCGTCATCAGCGCCGGGTACGGCCACCAAGATCACGACAGCGATAACGCACAGTGGGGTGCTGTACCACTGCTCTACGGCGACGGCACGCGCTTCCAATTCGGTCGCGACAGCAACACCGGACAACCCTGGTCAGGCTGGGGTGTGATCGATCGGCAGATATTCGGTGATCTGACGCACGACTTCGGCAAAGGCTGGACGGCCAAGCTGTCGGTGTTGCGCCGCGCGATCGATGAGGACAACGAACTCTTTTACGTCTACGGCAACCCGTCGCGAACCGCGCCGGGGGGCATCAACGCGACCACCGGCGAGGGTGTGTTCAGCTATCCGGGCAAGTTCTTGGGACCGACGCGCAACCTTACGATCGACGCCTATGTGAACGGCAAGGTGGACGTCGGCGGACGTGCTCACGACGTGATGTTCGGCCTTCAGCGCGGAGCTGAGCGCTACCGGCAAGACGCGGCGTACGATGTTACCCAGATCGGCGTGCCCATCGCGCTTTCGCAACTCTTTGCCGGCACCTTTCCACGCCCTGCCTTCCCGGCGCTTGACGGCGTGTTCGAGCTGGACCGCAAAACCCGGCGACTGTCGGTCTACGGCCTGACGCGACTCGACCTCGCCGATGCGCTGAAAGTGATGCTGGGCGGCAGCTGGACTCATGCCGAGAGTGAGGGGACCTCTTATGGCACAGCGCAAGATTATGATCGCAAGAAGTTCGTCCCGTTCGTCGGAGCAACCTTTGCGCTGACACCAGGCATTAATGCCTATGCGAGCTATGCAAAGATCTTCAATCCGCAGACGATCGCGGACGCGCAGAACGTCCTGTTCCCGCCGATCGAGGGCGACAACCTGGAAGCGGGGCTGAAAGGCGAATGGTTCGGTGGGCGGCTTTACGCCAGCGGCGCGCTGTTCCGCGTCCATCAGGACAACACCGCCGTCCAGACCGGACTGAACCCGACGACGTTCCAGGCAATCTATAGCCTTCAGAATGCAAAATCCGAGGGCGTGGAGCTTGAGGTCGGCGGATCACCGCTGGCTGGACTGCAAGCCACGGGTGGGTTCACCTTCCTCCGACTGAAGCTGCGAGACGGCAGCGGCGCCGAAGCACGCACGTTCGTGCCGCGCAACGTCGGCCGGCTCAATATCACCTACTCGCCGCCATCCTTGCCGGCGCTGAAACTGGGCACTTCGGTTCAGTACCAAAGTCGCATCTACTACGACACCGCCGACTATTTTGGGGCGGCACTGGTTACCGGTCTTAACGCCCGCATCACGCAGGGCGGTTATGCGCTGGTCGATCTGTTCGGCGCCTATGACCTCACCGACCACGTGCGGGTTGGTGTCAATGTGCGCAACCTGACGAACAAGAATTATCTCAGTTCTCTGACCTTTACGCAAAGCTATTATGGCCCGCCGCGGACGGTTTTAGGGACCGTGACGGTGCGCTACTAACCGGGCTTGCAAAGCGGAAGCGATGTATGTTCTCAGTCCGGGCATCTGGTGGAGCGGATTAGTGAGAGGCGGCCGCCGGGGTCTCAATATTCGCGACTGTCGCCCGTTTCCGCCATTTCGCCACTGCCCCTTCGATAAGCTTAGGGCAGCCTCAGAATTGATCCCCCGCCATTGCCTTATTGCTGCTCGGACGACGTGCGTGATCTCCTCGGCGAACTCCAAAACAGGCGTGGCGCACCCATGACGAAGCTGTCCCACATCGCTTGCTTCCATGGCGACGAAACCGTCGCACCATCAAATTATGGGGCCAGACACCTGATTGCCTGGTGAACTCTCCGGCGTGGCGTGAGCGGTTGAAGCGTATTTTGAGCGTTATGTTACAGCAGCAAGCCCCCCGCGTAACGTAACGAAATATGGCAGAGACGATCAACGGGCAGAGCCGGTCGCTCGTGTTGAGGAGAGCAGCGTGCGTTATTCAATCCTTATTGCCTTCCTCTTGGCAGGCACTTGTGCTGCGCGCGCGCCACTTGAAGACAAAAAGCCACCCGATGCCCGCCAATTCGGTGAGCCGTCGCGCTTCCTGTTCATCAGTCCGATGGGTGAGCCGGTTCGTACTGAGGGTCCCGACCGGGCTTGGTTCGTGGATGCCGACACCGATCATGACGATCACATCAGCCGTGCGGAGTTCCACGCCGACGCGGCACGCGTCTTTAAGCTTCTCGATCGGCAGGGCGATGGTGAGATCGATCCGGACGATACCGAATGGTACGAAACAGAACTCGTTCCCGAAATTCGTGTCGCCGATGGTGACGGCATAGCGCGCAGCGGCAGACCCAGCGGCCGCGGGCGTGGTCCGAGCGGATCTGGTGGTGGAGGCCCTAGCGGTGGCGGTGGTCCCCCGGGTGGTGGTAGTGGTGGCCCTCCACGTGGTGGTGACGATGACGAACAGTCATCGCGCCAGTTGACGCGAGCGGGAGCACAGGGTGCTGCGCAATACGGCTATCTTGACCTTCCCCAGCCGGTCATCTCGGCTGACGCCAATTTCAATCGTGGCGTTGACATCAACGAATTCTATCGTGCGGCCGACGTGCGCTTCCGTCTCCTGGACCGTAACGGCGACGGCGTGATTACGCGAGCCGAGCTGCCGGCGGTCAACACGCGCGTCCGTGGCGGCACACCGCGAGGTCGCCCACCCGGTCCACCTCGCAAGCGTCCCGTGCCTCCGCCAACCGACGACGTCAGGACAGACGAGCGATCCTGACAGGCGTTCCCTTAGCCTATCTCACGTGCCGAATACGCGCCGAGATCCCGCCACTGCCCACGATCATCTACTGATTACAGCCTCCATCCTGTCGCTAATGTTCGCGGCCGGTGCGATGCTGGCGCCCATGCCTGCGGCAGCACAGACCAATGCGGCGCAGCAGGATGGTGCTGCGGTCGCGGCCCCACTGGACGGGCCACGCCCGGCTCCGTGATCGCTGACATACCGGCGCAGAACCAGATTGCAGCCGCCGAGATCGCGATCTATGGCGTGGGTACGGTCGGGGAACTGCTCGACGAGGTTGCCGATCAGACTGAGAGCGATCGGGCCCCGAGAACAGCAGGCTCGTCATCCTCGTCAAGGCTAAACGCATTTCCAGGATCTACGAAATTGGCGATCTGCCAACCGGAGCCGTCGTGCGTATCGACATCCTGCCGGAGGAGGTCGCGCTAAAACTATAGATACGATATCAGCCGCAAGGTGATGAACGTCATCAGCCGTTATGCGCACGATCGGCATTTCGGACGCTTCGCCCCTCAACGCCCAGCTATGTGGTGAACGGCACCTATACCCATCAGCTCTTGGACACGCTGAGCGCGTCGTTTAATATGCGCGGCAGCTATGCGACCAGTAGCGGCCTCGCGGGCGCGGTACCGATCGCCGCGGACGATATCGACGACGTGGTCGCGTTGCAGGCGCTTGCTCAGAACAGCGACACCGCGACGGCGCATGCCGGCGTGACCCTGAACCCGGACCTGTCAACCATTTGGAAACGGTCACTGGTGCCTACCACCATGGCGACGCGCGCGGCGAAACCGCCCGGTTCACCGACCGGCTGCTGCGCGAGCGGACCACCGCGATCACCAATGCTGGCAACGCTAAGCTCATTGTCATGGGCAGTCCCCTGAGCTTGCCGGCGAGTAAGCTGCGCACGGCGCTCCGCATCGGCACGGAAGTGAGCCGCTTGGCCGCATTCAGCACAATCCGGACTGGTGTGGCTTCGGCAAACAGCTCCGCGCAGTTCGATCTGAACGCCCAGACCAGCGTGAATGTCGCGCTGACCAGCCGGCGCACAGGCTTTCTCGGTGTGCTGGGCACCGTGACGGCCAACATGAACGGTGCCGTCCGCCGAGTATCGGGTTATGCCACGTTGGATCGTTCGGCTACGGCTTCAACTGAACACCCCGCAACGGCATCAGCCTGACCGCGTCGGTCAGCCAGATGGGTTGACACGCTGCGTTTCTCGGCGCTTGCCACATGCGCTTGTTCGCTAACCTGCAACAGCGGGTGCCCCGCACAGCATGGACACGGGCCATGTGGGTGAGCCTGGGCTTGGCCAATCTGCTGAACAGCCGCCAGCAGGTGCGCAATCGAACGGTGATACGCCGCTCGCCTATCGGGGTGCGTATTTGAACCCGCCGGGACGGACCGTCAGCCTGACGGTCCGTAGCCTGCTCTAGGCAGTGAGGTGTAAATTGTCGCGCAATATCCCCTCGACATTTCCGTAGCTTGGCGATGCGGATAACAGGGCAATCAACGCCTGCGTCGCATGAAGTTCGGATAGCTTCCGGTGGGCGGCCGCGGCAACGGCGCTTCTTGCGTTGATGGCGGCAACCTGCTCCTCGCGGGCGCGTCGTGAGCAGTAGGTGAAGGGCAGGATATTGTGAGACAAGACGCATTTTCCTTAGTGGCGGGATCGATCGGGCGATGATACGGGCAGGGTCAGTGGATCGGCCGGTTTAGGTTCCAGAATATGCGGATGCAGCTGTAGCCTGGATGAAGATCGGGCCAGATCCGTGCCATCGCATCCTCCTGCAAGGTCGCAGTGCCGTCGAGAGGCTGATCGCCGATCGACACAGGGGCGTTCTTCGGGATCGGGTACCATTTCATTGGAACGTGCCTCCGGCAGCGGCCGCCTTGGAAGGGCTGAGGCCATTTTGTTCGAGAAACGCGTTGAGCGTGGTGACCAGGGCCTGTGCGGACCCAATCGGTAGGACCAACCGCCCGACGACGACCCGCTCCAGCACCGGCGAGGGCTGCGAATGGTCGTAGCGCGCGGTATCGAGCGTCAGGTGCAACGCGTCGGCGAGTAGCGCGAAGCCAGCGATGCCAGACACAAAGATTTCCGGCGCAAACAGGTTGTCAATCAGTGCTGCCTGGGGAGCTGGACGCTGTTCACGAGAGAAGGGTTTAGTCGTTATAAACATAGGACACCTTTTTACTTCCTGACACGCGTAACCGGATCGGGCTTGCCGTTATGAATCGCGGTTCTTGATGTTGTATAGAAGACACATAGCAAGAATATTTCATATCCAGACACAGGCTAGTGCTATTTGTCGCAAAGCGTTGCAGAGCACCCGTCACACGCACGAAATGCCTCCCGCGACTGCAGGCCATCGATTAACGTTAAGGGAATGGACATTTGCGGAGTCAGGCGTTTGATCTCGCGGATTGATGGTACGTTTGACGATCACGCATGGCGGGAGAAGCTGTAGGGCCGGGCCTACACGGGATCGCCCGCACGACTGAGGCAGTCCGTCGAGCGATATAGCAGAGTGAAGAGAGCGTAAGGGCGCCGGCCCGATGTCACGAGATCAGCCCAACCACCGTCCAGCAGTGGCGCAAGCGGGCGAGCGTCAGCGATGCCCCAATGGGGCCGAGGGCCATTCATTCCACCGTCCTGACCCCGGAAGAGGAAGCGATGGTTGTAGCGTTCCGGCGCTACACGCTGCTGCCGTTGGACGGCTGCCTCTACCGCCTCCAGCGGACAATACCACATCTGACCCGTTCCGCGCTACACCGCTGCCTGCAGTGGCATGGGATCATGCCGGTTGCCCGAGGTGGACGGTGTCAAGCCAACCAGGCAGAAGTTCAAGGCATACTCGATGCCTACAACTATGCCCGTCGGCTAAAGATGCTCCATGACCTCAGCCGACAAATATGTCGCACGCATCCGGACAGAAGAATCGGGTCGATTCAAAATCGATCCGCACGGCCACTCCTCGGGTCTAGATACCCAAGTCGCGACCTCGTAAAGGCTGGCGGAGGTTGGCCGTTGTGGTAGCCTAAGGGGATGCGACTTACCTGAAAGCGCGTGGTGCTGATGGTGGCTGTGGCCGGCATGAGCTGATACGACCTGACCGATTTCGAGTGACGTACAATTTAACGCAATAAGATCCGAGGCGTGCCGCGCGTCAATGATCGCCGCGTGCTAAACAGCATCTTCTGGGTGCTACGATCCGGTGCACCGTGGCGTGCCCTGCCCTAGCAGTATGGCCGGCGCACCACCTACTACAACCGCTTCGTGCGATGGCGAAAGGCAGGTGGCTGGGATAGGCTGGGATAGGCTGATCGACGCTATTACCGCCGCGCACGATGGCAGAGATTCAGATGATCGACAGCACCTCTGTTCGCGCCCACCAGCGACGGCGAAAAGGGGTATAGATCAATGTCTTGGTTCATCACGCGGCGGACTTGCCACCAATATCCACGTCGCCGTCGATGCGCGAGAACTCCCGATCCGGCTCGACCTGACTGCTGGGCAGACGCATGATGGCCAGATAGCCGACACGCTGCTTGATCACCTCTCTGCCCACGATCAACGCTGTTCGGCCTGCCGAGCTTTGCACTGCGAACTGACAATCAACTCACCCAGATCGCGGCCGTGCGAGCAGCGTTCGGCATTGGCGTACTCGAATACGCGATCGCCCTTCGCGATCCCGCGCTCAAGCCGGTTCAACGCGACACGTTTATCGCTCATCTGCCGGTATGCATCGTGATGCACGAAGACCTTAGGTCGACCCGACAAATGACGATCGTTTCTATGCGCCGATAGAAGATTTGACGGCGCATGTAGGAGTGGGCGCTCAGTGAGCAGACGCATTGCGGCCATCCACGGCCAGCTTTCACGCACCAACTTCTGCCATTCGTTCATGTTGGCAGGACACCAAAGCCCGAGACAACCTGAACCGGAGCCCCTCAGGTTGGTGTCCGCGTTCGCTCGCCGAAGTTTCCCGTTTGAATGCACGATCCTGTAAATGAGCGTCCGTGCACATGCGCGCATATGATCATACGTAGCGGCATTGTCTCTGTCATGACCTACAAGCAGTCACTAGGATCGTGCCAAACGTTTCTTCGAATCTGTATTTCGTTCATCTTTCTTCAATGCGCGTTCGCACAACATCCGCAAGTCACCCGTGCTTACCTCCATCCCCTGACGACGCGCGGCTGCCCGCCGACCGTGAACGTCGCGTGCGACGTCGCGGTCGAACTGGCGCCCACCCAGACGTCGAAGGTGCCGGGGTCAACCACCCAGTTCCTAACCGCGCCGTTCCAATAGCGCACGCTGCTTTCGTCCAGATCGAACGACACGCTGCGGCGCTCACCGGGTTGCAGCGTGATCCGCTGAAATCCCTTTAGCTCGCGCACCGGACGCGACGCCCGTCCCGCGCGCTGGTGGATGTACAGCTGCACCACTTCGTCCCCCGCGCGGGTGCCTGTGTTCGTCACCTCGGTCGACACCCTGATCGTGGCACCCGGCGCCAACGTTCCGCCGCCGACCACCGGATCGGTCATCGTGAAGCTGGTGTAGCTCAGCCCATATCCAAATTCGAACTGCGGTGTTGACGGTATGTCCCAATAGCGTTTGGCCTGCCCCTTGGGACTATGCGTGGTGTTGTGCGCATAATAGATCGGCACCTGTCCGACCGTGCGCGGCCAGGTGACCGGCAACTTGCCGCCCGGATTGACGTCGCCGAACAGCGCGCGGGCCACCGCCGTGCCACCGCGCGTGCCGCCATACCATGCATGCAGGATCGCCGGTGCGCGATCGAGAACCTGGTCGAGTTCGAGCGGCCGTCCGCTCATCGTCACCACCACCACCTTCTTACCAAGCGCCGCGATCGCATCGAACAGCTTCAACTGCTCGCCTGGCAGCTTCAGGTCCGCACGCGATGCCCCCTCGCCGCTCATGTCCTCGGCCTCGCCCAGCGTCAGGATCACGAGGTCGGATTTTTTCGCCAATGCCAGCGCGCGCTCGAACTCGCCCTGCGCGCGGGCAACGTCCCAGCGCGGCTCCGGCTTCGCGGCGCCGGGAATGGTGATGCTCTCGAACATCGACGGCACGTTGCGCTTCAACTGCACCCCCGGCGCGGTTTCGACTGTCGCGCCGGTGCCAAGCCGATCGCGCACCCCCTCGAATACGGTTACGGTTTCAGGCAGGTCATATTGGAACGCCCATGGCCCCAGCGTGTCGCGCTTCGAATTGGCCATCGCGCCGATCACCGCGACACGCTTGTTCGCGCCCACCACCAACGGCAATGCGCCATCGTCGTTCTTCAGCAGCACCAGCGCCCGCTCGGCCGCTATCTGCGCCACCGCGCGGTGCGCCGGGTCTGACAAGATCGTCTTCGCCGCGGCCTCGTCGACGAACGGCTGCTCGAATAGCCCCATACGAAACTTTGCAGTAAGGATGGGCAGCACCGCGCGGTCGAGCGTCGCCTGCAGCAACTTGCCCGCACGGACGGACGCCGCAAGCGTCTCTGCCGACGCCGCCGGGCCGAACGACATCTCCATGTCATTGCCCGCCGCGATGCTGCGCACGGCGGCATCCGCCTCGTCGCGCGCGAAATTCTGAATGACCTGATTCTTGGTGCCGTTGGCGTCCGACACCACCCAGCCCTCAAAGCCCATCTGCCCACGCAGCACGTCGGTCAACAACCAGTGGTTGGCGACCGCGGGCACGTCGTTCACGTCCATATAGGCGCTCATGATATTGCCGGCGCCGGCTTGCACCGCCGCGGCAAACGGCGGCAGGATCACGTTGTAGAGCTGCGTGTCGGAAATATAGACGCTGTCGTAATCACGGCCGCCCTCCGCGGTGGCATAGCCGGCGAAATGCTTAGGCCCTGCGATGACGTGGCCGGGCGTGCCGATCGCCGGCCCCTGCAACCCACGCACCTGCGCGCGGGCCATCGCCGCGCCCAAAAACGGGTCCTCGCCCGCGCCCTCGACGATCCGGCCCCAGCGTGGGTCGCGCGCGATGTCGAGCATCGGCGAGAAGGCCCAATGCAGCCCAACCGCGCGCGCCTCTGCCGCTGCGACACCCTGCACCCGTTCCACTGATGCCGGGTCCCACGACGCGGCATTGCCGATGGGCACCGGAAAGATTGTGCGGAACCCGTGGATCACGTCGTAGCCGAAGATCAGCGGGATCTTCAGCCGCGTCTCCTCGACCGCGACCTTCTGAAGCCGGTTGATGATCGCGGGATCGGTGACGAACAGCAGCGATCCCACCTTCCCGCTGCGCACGATCGGCGCGAATTGATCGAACGCCCCGAACATGAATTGCTGCGAGACCTGTCCGGCCTTCTCCTCCAGCGTCATCGCGCGCAGCAATGCCTGCGCGCGCTGCTCCGGCGCCAATGCGGGATTGCTCCACGCGCTGGGCGCGTGGACGCTCGCCTGCCCCACAATCCCGGCGTTCCCGCCCAGCGCGGCGGACGCCACGCCGGCCAGCGCCAGTGTCGCCAGCTTGAATGTACGCATGTGGTCGGTTCCTTGTAGCAGGCGGGTCAGCGGATGGATGCGGGTGCGGCGTCGATTGCGGCGCCCAACGGGTCCTTGCCCGACACCGCCTCGCCCTTCGCGGTGAAGTCGAGCAGTTCGTCGCGCGCGCGATCGTAGCGCGGCCAGCGCGGCAACCCCGCACTATTGGGATTGCCGGTCTTTGCGAAATTCACGATATAGGCGCTGATCG
This sequence comes from Sphingomonas carotinifaciens, assembly GCF_009789535.1. Taxonomy (NCBI): domain Bacteria; kingdom Pseudomonadati; phylum Pseudomonadota; class Alphaproteobacteria; order Sphingomonadales; family Sphingomonadaceae; genus Sphingomonas; species Sphingomonas carotinifaciens. The sequence goes on from NZ_WSUT01000005.1 coordinate 2,496,015, forward strand.
TGCGCGCCATCCGGCGATCACGCGGTGTGATCGCATTGCCGTATTTGATCGTCGCGGTGTCGAAGAACCACGGGATGTCGGTTGCATGGTCTGCCCCGGTCTTCCCCAGCCCCTCGGCGACATAGGAGAAACGATAGTGATAGGCAGGCGCACCGGCCGCCGCGATCGCCCCGGCAAGCTGGCGCGCGCCCGCCACCATATACCCGGTCGGTCCGCCGATATCGTTGTCGGTCGCCCCGATCATGATCGGCACCTTCGGAAACGCCCCGCTGCGATAGGCGGCGGCCGCGTCGACCGCGACGACACCGTCGGCATAGGGGCTGGCGAAGGTCTTCGGCCCCGGTGCGGGCATGAACAGCGCCGCCAGATTGAGGCCATCGGTCACGTCGTCGGCGGACAGCGCGCGCAATTTGGCGAGCGCCGCAGGATCGTCACGCGCGATGCCCTTGCTGGCGGCGAAGTCGACGCCGATCCGCTCGGTCCCGGTCAGTCCGTCGTTTCCGCGGTTATGCCCGTCACCGCCCGACATCACGATCGCACGCGCGAACAATCCCTTGGCCAGGGGAGAGGTAACCAGCGTGTTGACCGACATGCCCCCGGCGCTTTCGCCCACGATCGTCACGTTCGCGGGATCGCCGCCGAACGCGACGATGTTGCGCTTCACCCACCGGAGTGCGGCGATCTGGTCCATATAACCGTAATTGCCGAGCCGGCCCTTGTCAGGGTCCTGCGCGGTTAATTGCGGATGCGCGAACGTGCCGAACCGTCCGAGCCGGTAATTGAAGCTGACGAACATGACGCCCTGGCGCGCGAAATTCGCACCCGAATAGGTCGGCGGCGACGCCCCGCCGTTCACGAAGCCACCGCCATAGATCCACACGATGACCGGCAGCTTCGCCGTGGCGGCTGCCGGCTTCCACACGTTGACCGTCAGGCAATCCTCCGCCGGCGTGGTCCCCAGCGGAGCGGCATCGCTGGGGAACGGCAATTGCATGCAGTCGTGGCCGTAAGCGGTTGCCTGTCGTACGCCCGACCAGCGCGCCGCCGGTTGCGGCGCACGCCACCGCAATTCGCCCACCGGGGGCGTCGCAAACGGAATACCCTTCCAACTGACGATGCCGTCCGCAGTGACACCTGCGACCTTACCGGTGTCGATCGTGACCGTTTGCGCCTGCGCCGTACAGCAGAGCAACGCACCGCCACACGCCAGCACCGTCATTCCCAATTTCATCGTCGTCTCCACTGCATCGTCGTCGGCGGCGTCAGAACTTCACGCCGGCCCGCACGCCGTACGTTCGTGGGTCGGCGAAATTGGCGGTGGCAAACGTTCCCGACGCCGCCGTCGTCACCACGATTGCATCCTCGATGTTCTTCACAAACCCCTGGATATAGAAGCGATCGTCCGGCGCATTGTACGTCAGGTTCAGGTCGGTGCGCGTGCTCCCCGGCACCCGGAACTGGTTCAGCGTGGCCAGCGCCGACAGGTAATAGCTGTCGCTCACCCGCGTGCGCACGTTCGCCTCGATATTGCCGCCGCCGCCCAATTCGAAGGTATGCGTATAGCCCGCGATGACCGTGAAGCCCGGCGACCGATCGAGGTTGCGCCCGGTGAAGCTGACCGCGGGCGTCACTTGGAAATTGGCGTAGGTCGCATCGAGGTAGGAGACGGCGAAGTTGAACAGCATGGGCCGGACCGGCTGGATCGTTCCTTCCAATTCGAAACCGGTGACATCCGCCTCGGCGGCATTGGTAGTCACCGAACACGGGCCGCCGCAGATATCCGACACCTGCGTCAACTGGATGCCGCTGTAGTCGTAATGGAAGCCGGCGAAATTCAGCCGCACTGCATTGTCGAGGAAGCGGGTCTTCAGCCCAACTTCGTAGGCGGTCAGCGTTTCGGGATTGTAGAACAGCGCCGCTTCCGGCAACGGATTGTTACATCCGGAGCTGGTCGACAGACAGCCATCGTTGAATCCGCCCGCCTTGTAGCCGGTCGATACCGTCCCGAACAGCAGCGTCCGTTCACCCAAGTCGACATCGAGCCCAGCGCGCCAGGTCACCTTGTCGAACGTCCGCTGCGCGATATTGCGCGTCACCACGTCGCCCGCCCCGGTGCACGCGACGGTGCCGCAGCGGATCGTGGCGCCGATGCGCGACTTGTAGTCGTTTGAATAACGCACGCCACCGGTGAGCCGGACATGCTCGACGATGCTCCAGGTCACCTGCCCGAACCCGGCATAGGACCGCGCGATCGTAGGATCCTGCGGAAAGCCGAAGACATAGCCGACCGTTCCCGGCGTCGGCGACAACAGCCCGAACAGATTGTACGAGATGCCGGAGCGCTCCTTGAAGTAGTATGCGCCCGCCTGCGCCTTCACCGGCCCGTCGCCGCTCGTGAAGACGCGCAATTCCTGGCTGTTCTGCCAGTAATTGCCATCGAAGCGACCGCGGATTGCCGCCGCCCCCGAACCGAGCAGGCTCACGCTATCCTCGTGCCGGTCGAACTCGCGGTACGAACCCAGATAGGCGACGCCGATCCCGCCAAAATCGTACGTGACCTCGCCCTGGATGCCCCAGGTCTGATTATCGCGCTCCAGCCCGCTGTTGATCGGCACGTTGAGCCGCCGCAGATCCTCGCTCGACCGCCCCTGCCCGGTATATAGCGGCACTTGGTTCGCGCCGAAATTGCTGAAGAAGTTTGACGTCAGCACGCCGTTCGGTCCCTTGCCGCCGATGTGCGAATAATCGCCGCGCACGATGATCTCGCCTGCGCCCAGATCGAGCAGCGCGGACAGGCGCCCCGACACATTGTCCTTGAACGGGTCGAGATCGGCGTTCAGCCGCGGCCCGCGCGTGATGAAGCTGTCGCGGCGGTCAATGTTCGCAGCGGCGCGAAGCGCGAAATTGTCCGTCACCGGGACGTTGATGACCGCGGTCCCCTGTATCTGCCCGTAATTGCCGTAGCTGACATCGACACGCCCACCGAGTTCCTGCGTCGGGCGATTGGTGATAACGTTTACCAAGCCGGCGGTGGTGTTGCGCCCAAACAATGTGCCCTGCGGTCCGCGCAGCACCTCGACACGGCCCACGTCGAAGAAGCTCGTCTCTTGCGCCTGGCTGCGCGCGATATAGATGCCGTCCAGCATGAAGGCCGCGGATGGATCGCCCTTCTCGGTGCCGTCGGTCGAGGTGACACCGCGGATCGTGATCTGTAGGCCGTTGGCGCGGTCGATCGAGATATTAGGAACGACCTCACCGATCTGCGTCGGGTTCGTCACGCCGGTTTCGATTAGAGAATCGCCCGTGACCGCAGTCAACGCGACGGGCGTTTTCGACGCCAGCGTCGACGTGCGCGTCGCGGTCACGACGATATCGCCGGTCGACACCGCATCGCCGGGCACACCCTGATCGGAGGCGGAGGAGGGATCCTGGGTACGATCCGGGGCGAGCGAGGGATCGGGCGTACCGTTGATGTCCTGCGTACGCTGCGCGCTGTCGGCGGGCGGGTCACCCGGCCGCTGTTGCGCCGTCACGGGGGTCACAGCCAGCATCATCGCCAGCGTGGTGACAGACACGACGGTTCTCGGGCGTTTCAGTCCCATATCCCTTTTCCTTTCCCGTATCAGGCTGCTCTGCGTCAGCATCCGGCAAGGGTGGTCAGCAATGGCAACGTTGTCAAAGCAAATATGAAAACGTTTCCATATTCTACACTTTATTCGCTATCGTGATTTTGGCCGCATGACATGAGGGAGAAGGCGATGCGCAGGCCAACGATCATCGACGTCGTCCGCCACGCTGGGGTTTCCTGGAAAACTGTCGCGCGTGTCGTCAATCGCGAATCGGGCGTGCGCAGCGACACCATTGTCCGCGTCGATGCGTGGATCGCGGCGCTCGCCTATCGTCCAAATACTGCGGCGCGGGCGCTTGCCGCAGATCGTACTTACCTGATCGGCGTGCTGTCAGCCGCGCTCAGCGCGCATTACAGCGTTGCGTTCAGCTACGGCGCAGCCGAACTCTGTCTCCAGCGCGGCCATCACCTCGTGCTAGGCCGGATCGACATGGATGATCCTGACGTCGTCGGCCAGATGGACCGGATGCTGCGGACGGCGGATCTTCACGGCGTGATCGTCCCCCCGCCGCTGTGCAACAACTCCGCGCTGCTCGACACGCTTGCCCGGTGGGAAATGCCGGCGGTATTGATCGATCCGATCGATCAAAAATGCGGTCTGCCCTTGGTGCAGATCGACGACGAGGTCGGGGTCGAGGAATTGGTCGCCTACGCCGTCCGTCTTGGCCACCGCACCTTCGCAATCGTCGAAGGGCCTCCGGATCATCGTGCGTCCACGACCCGCAGTGCGGCGTTCCACACCGCGGTTGCCCGTCACGGCTGCTCGATCAGCCGCCGCGAACATGGCGCATTCACCTTCTACTCCGGCTTCGCGGCTGGCCAGCGATTGCTGGCGGACGGAGCCAACGCGTCGTTTGTCTTCGCCACCAACGACGACATGGCCGCCGGCGTCATTGCCGCGGCTGGTCAGGCGCGGGTCCGCGTGCCTGAGGATTTGTCGGTCGCCGGGTTCGACGATAGCGACGTCGCTCAGTTGACCTGGCCCCCCTTACCACCCTTCGTCAGCCGATTGAGGAAATCGCGGCGACAGCGGTTGACATGCTCACACGAACCGATCCAGCGCAGCCCCTAACGTGGCCAAACTTTGCGGTTAAATTGGTGACTCGAGGCTCGACCTCCGCTGCACCCTGACCCAACTTCGGCCATTCGTTCAGGCGCTTCAGGCGCTTCAGGCGCTTCAGGAAGCGGAAGGCTGTCTCACTCTGCGCCTCCCACCAAACTATCCCGCCGGCACTAGCGGCCCGTCTACGATCCGCTCCAGCACGCCCCTCTGCCGCGGCTCCAGATCGACGAGTAGGCCCAGCACGTTGAACACGTAGCTCCTCGGTGTATTCCGGTAGCTAGTGATCGGGCTGTATGTCGCCCGGCGGCAAGGGCGGACGGAGGTCGCCAATCTGGGGGCGTTCGCGGCTCTGCCAGCCGCACACAGGCGCAGGAGATTATTCGCGGCCTCATTGAGCGGATCGTGCTGACGCCCGTGGACGGCACGCTGTGCGTGGGCATCCGCCATCGTCGATGCGACGCGTATCCTGGCACGTAACCTGACGCCCTCGGCGTCGAGATGCGTCATCCATGCTTTCATGGCAGGAAGGTAAAGACCATCCTCTATCGCGGTAAGAAAGCCCGCCAGACCTCGCTCAACCTCAGCCAGGGCATGACGGTCCGAAAACCATCGCCATCCGCCGTTCGCGTACAAGCGAATCATCGTCGTTGAATCCGACAGTTGCATGATCGAGCCGCTTCAACCCGTCCGACAGGATCACCGCCACGCGCGTCTCGATGTCATGCCCACGGATTGCAGCGGCATTGCCACTGTTTCGATGCCGCACGCCATCGACACAGCCATAGCGACCACGATCGAGCTGCCGACGGTTCTACCGCATTCACCACATATCAGCATCCTACGCAGCGGCATCGGCGTTTGCCTCACGTCATTGACCGCGATTTCGCGAGAACGCCGGATCCCTTTACTGACCGCCCGACTGCGCTGTTCGACAGTCGCGTCGCATGTTCTTACCGCCTGCCACAGGCGGTCGCTGACGATCCGCAGTGCGAGCACACTCCGCCTCACCCATTCGCTTTCGGGATTGACCCGCGACACGCGACTACCGGTTTCCGGATGTCGAACGAACCGCTGCCGGTACCACACCAGCTCACCTACATAGAGCACGTTGTTGATCATGCCGTCGCTCCGCGCACGGTGACCACGAATCGTCGACGCGGTCCACGGCCTTCCGCCGACACCTGATATGCCCTCCATGTTGAGGCGCTCGGCAATCACGCGAGGCACCGATCCATCGGCTTATTCGGTCAGGATTCGGCGGACGACATCGGCCTGCGCTTCATTGACGATCCGGCCACCGACTTCCCCGTCGGCGTCGATCCGCACGTCATAGCCGTAGCAGAGACCGCCACCCGAACTGCCCTGCTCGATCCGACCCCGCAATCCCCGGCGGGTCTTGTTGGCAAGGTCGGTGAGGAAGCGCGGATTCATCGTGCCCTTCAATCCGACATCCAGTTCGTCGATCGGTCCTTCACCGACCCTGGACAAACCGATCCCGGCGAACCGGAACATCTTGAACAACCGAGCGATATCTTCCTGGTCACGCGACAGGCGGTCCAGAGCCTCTGCCACGACGTGTCGAAGCGCCCTTCCCTGGCCGCACCCAGCATGGCGAGCATCCCGGGCCGCCGTTCAGGCTGGCGCCCGACGCCGCCTCGTCAGTGTAGGTGCTGACGATCTTTCAGCCTCGAGCGATGGCGTGATCGCGGCACAGACGGAGTTGATCTTCGATCGAGGCCGTCCGCTTCCGGTCGGAGGAGTTACGGGCATACAGGGCGACACGGGACATTTAGGCTCCAGGCAAAGGGCGGGCGCCCTATCGAGTTTTAGAACGGAAGTAAGAAGAAACTGCCGCTCGGCGGAGGATGCCCTCCGTCCGCCCGGATTTTAGCGCCGACCTTCCTTTAGAATGCGTCTTCCGATCCACCGCCGCCACGACGCTTCAAGAGCTTGTCGAGCGAACATGGCACTCCCTTTTTTGCCTCATCATTGAATTGGGCTGGGTAAACGTCTATACGCCTGGACGCACAAACTACAGTTGGATCGATGGTCGAACTGGTCCGCTGGAGCCTCAAGGTATCCCGTGAAACGGACATCGGACTTCGCACGCTGCTGGCAACTCGCGGCGGCAAGAAGGGCGATTTGTCGCGCTTCGTGGAGGAAGCAGTGAACCGCGAGGTACTGCGTGCGACGATCCGTGACGTGCAGAGCCGCAATGCCGACGCCGACCCGGACGAGCTGGAGCGCCTGATCGAAGACGAGGTGCGGGAAACCGGATCGTCCTTCCGGGCAGCCGGCCGCCGCTGATCCGTGCGCGTCATTCTCGACACCAACGTCCTGCTCAGCGGATTGATCTCGGCACGTGGTATCCCTGCACTGTTGATCGAAACGTGGCTCGGTCGCCGGTTCACGCTGCTCTGCCACCCGGTCCTGCTCGACGAGCTGCGCGAGGTATCGCGACGCGATAAAGTCCGCGTCCTGCTCGGCCCCGTCGAAGTCGGCCGGCTGGTCAACCAGATCACGCTGATCGCCGAGATGCCGGCTTCGCTGCCGCATGTGCGGCGCTCACCCGATCCTCGCGATGATTTCCTGCTTTCGCTGTGCCAGGCGGGTCCGGCGGATTGGCTGGTAACCGGCAACAAGGACGACCTGCTCGCCCTCGAACGGCACGGACCCGCCCGCATCGTGACTGCCGCGGCAATGGCCGAGCAACTTGGCATCCGCGGGTCATAGGTAACGGGCCAGCAGCGTAGGGAAACACCGCTGATCTGTTATTGTCAGCGTCCGGCTAAAGTGCCCGTATGCTCGCGTCCTTCAAAGCCCGAGTTCGCTCAAGCCCGGATGATCGAGCGGCCGGCGTCCAGACGGCCAGTGAAATAGCCGGTCGGCCGGCGCGATGGCCAGATCGTTGATGCTGGCGATCCGTCGCTGCATCAGGCCGGCGTCGTCGAACTCCCAGTTCTCGTTGCCGTAGGAGCGGAACCACTGCCCGGCCTTGTCATGCCATTCATAGGCGAAACGGCGGAGATTCGATTGCCGGCGAAAGTCCACAGCTCCTTGATGAGGCGATACTTCAGTTCCCGCGCCCATTTACGCTCGAGGAAGTCCACGATCGCCGCCCGCCCGGCCAGGAACATCGAGCGGTTCCGCCATTGGCTGTCCGGCGTGTAGGCAAGAGCGACCGCCTCCGGATCGCGGCCGTTCTAGGCGTCTTCCCGCGCGGCGAACCTTGGCGATGGCGCCGGCCATGTCGAACAACGGCAGTGGTGGTCGGCTCATCATCGTACTTCCGATCGAGGCCGAGACGTCCTGCGGCCTGTCGCGCTTCGGCCTCTCGACGCGCCATCATGCTACCGAAGCGGGCCTGACACGCCGCCAGCACCGCGGCCGGCGCGGTATTGGGCCGGCCGGCCGCGAACGGCGGCTCGGGCGCATACTCCAGTCCGAGCTGGGTCGCCTGCGCCGCCTGCGGGCCGGCGATCTCTGCCAGCACGGTGAGCGCGAAGTCGATACCCGCCGTTACGCCCCCGCCGGTGATGACCAAGCCATCACGCACAACGCGGGCATCGTCGTGAATTTGTCCCGAACACCGGCAGCAGGTGCCGCCATGCCCAGTGACATGCCGCCCGGCGACCCTTCAGCAACCCGGCGGCACCGAGAATCAGCGAGCCGGTGCAAACCGAGGTGACGTAACGCGCGTCTTCGCCAAGGCGGCGGACCTCACCGACGAAGTCCGCGTTGAGCGCGACCTCGGTCGCGTTAACGCCGCCCGGAACGCAGATCAGGTCGCAGCGATCGACGGCGGCCAGTCGCGTCGTATGGGCGAAGGTTAGGCCCTCGCTGGGGACATCGCCGCCTGCCACGCTGGTGATCACGACCTCGCTCTCCGGCAGTCGTGAAAGGAATTGGTGCGGGCCGGTAAAGTCGAGCTGGGTCATGCCTGGATAGATGGCGAAGACGATGCGCAACGGCTGGTCGGTCATCGATATGCTCCCTTCAGGATCATATGCGTACCATGACGGGAAATCGGCGTTGACTGAATGACAGTGATCCCTCACTTCCGGCCAATGTCACGATCGATCGGCATGTTCCTCTACCCCGACTTTCAACTGCTCGACGCGGCGGGTCCGGTGACGGCGTTCGAGATCGCCGGGCGCATCGCGCCGGATGCGTATCGGATGACGGTGCTGCCGATCGCTGGTGGTGCGGTACGAAGCTCGTCGGGTATCGCGATCGACACAGACCCGGTGGCAGGGGCCAGTCCCGTCGACACGATCGTGGTGGTCGGCGGCGAAGACAGCCGTGCCGCGATGCGATGCGAGCACCGGCTGGCTGTATCATGCCGCCGGCAAGGCGCGGCGCATATGCAGCGTCTGCTCGGGGGCGTTCCTGCTCGACGCTGCAGGTCTACTCGACGGGCGTCGGGCAACGACGCACTAGCGTCGCGCCGAACAGCTCCAGCGTCAATTTCCGAACGTCCGGGTCGAGCCCGACCGCATCCATGTACGTGACGGCGATATCTGGACGTCTGCGGGGATCAGCGCGGGGATCGATCTGGCGCTGGCACTCATCGCCGATGATTTGGGCGAGACCGTCGCGCGGCGCGTGGCGCAGGAGATGGTTATATTACCGTCGCCCCGGCGGGCAGTCGCAGTTCTCCGCCCTTGCCGAACTCGGCGGTGACGTTACCGCGTTCTCGTCGCTGTTCGACTGGATGCGCGCCAATCTGTCGCAGCGGCTAACGATCGACGAGCTCTCCGCGCGCATGGCGATGAGCCCGCGCAACTTCTCCCGCGCTTTCACCAGGGAGGCCGGCGTCGGTCCGGCGAAGGCGGTCGAGCGGCTGCAGCTGGAAGCGGCCCGCGAGCGGGTTAAAAACTCCCGCGAACCGATCGAGCGGATCGCCGCGACTACAGGCTTTCGCGATCCCGAGCGGATGCGGCGCGCCTTCCTCCGCGCGTTCGGGTAACCACCGCAGGCGCTGCGGCGATTGCGTAGTTGACCCGTCCGGTACTTCAACTTGAAGGCAGATGACCCACATGCGGTCATTCGCGGCCTCTTTTCGGCTCCCCACCTTCTGTCATCCATTCATGCTGAAAGCGCTGGAGGTGCTGAGCCTCAGCATTACCCTCCGCCCCGCCCGCCAGCCGTCCCAGAAAAGATTGTATTGGACAGTCGGGCGGATCAGCGGCGACTCAGTGCAAAGGCGAAGCTTGCGGTTCGCCCTTACGTCATCATCTCATTCACCTTACCGATCAGCGCATCTAGCGTGAATAGCTTTGTAAGCAGTTCCATACCGGGCTCGAGATGACCGTTTCCGACTGCGGCATTCTCGGCATAGCCGGTGATAAAGAGAGGCTTCAAATCGGGGCCAAGCGATCGGGCGGCATCGGCGACCTATCGGCCGTTCATACCGTTGGGCAAGCCTACGTCGGTAATGAGGAGATCGAACCTCGCCCCCGACTGCAGCACCTTTACCCCGGCCGCACCATCCGCCGCTCCGATCACGGTGTAGCCAACCTCATCGAGCACCTCGTCGACTAGGCCGGATCGACATTCAGGATTCCCAAATGGCGTAAAGGCTGATTCATAGGCATCCGTGTTGTGGCGCGGAGTGGATGATGGGGATTAAGCGGTACGAGTTGAGCAAGGCGCAATGGTCGCGGATTGCGTTGCTGGTTCCCGGCAAGAGCGCTGATCCTGGCCGGACGGGTGCGGACAACCGCTTGTTCGTGAACGGATGTCTTTGGGTACTGCGCTCGGGCGCACACTGGTGCGACCTTCCGGAACGCTACGGCAAGTGGAAGACAGTCCATCGACGCTTCAGCCGCTGGTGCCACGCTGGCGTCTGGGAGCGGGTGTTCGAGGCGCTGACGGCTGACCGCGACAACCAGTATCTGATGATCGACAGCACCATCGTTCGCGCGCACCAACAGGCGGCGACCGGAAAAGGGGGGCCAAGGATCAGGCGCTGGGGCGTTCCCGAGGCGGACTGACCACCAAGATACACATGCTCGCCGACACGTTCGGCCGCCCCTTGCGGTTTCGCATCACGCCCGGCCAAGCCAGCGACATCGCCTCGGCATCCGGCTTACTCGAAGGTCAGCGCGGAAAAGCGGTGCTTGCCGACAAGGCGTATGATGGCAACGACTTACGTGACCAGATCGCCGCGATGCACGCCGAGGCGGTGATCCCGTCCAAGCGCAACCGCAAGGTCGCCATCCCGCACGATGCGGAAATCTACAGGCATCGCAACCAGATCGAACGATGCTTCAGCCGCCTCAAACATTTCCGCCGCTTCGCCACTCGCTACGACCGCCGAACCACCCATTTCACCGGCTTCGTTCATCTCGCCGCCGCCATGATCTGGCTACGATGAATGTCGATCCGGCCTAGATCGCGAATGGTAGCTTCGTCATCGACGATCAGGACCGTACCGCTGCAGCTGTCCGGCAGCGCCGCCTCATGCTCTCCGCTCTTGTTCGACGCATCGCCACTGTAGCGCGGCAGGTAGATGCACAAGGTCGTGCCTATGCCTACCTCGGAGTAGATGCGCACCTGGCCTCCCGATTGCCGGGCAAAGCCGTAGATCATTGATAAGTCCAGCCCCGTACCCTGTCCTATCGGTTTGGTAGTGAAGAAGGGCTCGAACGCGCGCTCGATGGTGTGTTCGTCCATGCCGCAGCCTGTGTCGGTGACGCAAATCGACAGATACTGCCCTGGTAGCAGGTCCCGCTCACGCCCGCTGCGGTCATCCAGCCACTTGTTGGCCGTCTCGATGGTGATGCGGCCGCCTTCAGGCATGGCGTCTCGCACGTTGATGCACAGGTTGAGGATCGGATTCTCAAGCTGGCCGGCATTGATGTTAGCCGTCCACAGGCCACCGGCGCCGACGATCTCCAACGTGTTCTCGGGACCGATCGTACGTCGGAGGAGATCCTCCAGGCCGGCGATCAGCCGGTTGATGTCGGTGGGCTTGGGGTCGAGGGTCTGGCGGCGTGAGAAGGCGAGCAGACGCTGCGTCAGGGAGGCGGCACGTCGGCCGGCTCCTTGCGCCGCGAGAACGAGGCGATCGAGATCATCGATCCGGCCTTTCGCCACCCGGTGCTGCAGGAGCTCGAGATTGCCCATCACGCCGGTCAGAAGATTGTTGAAGTCGTGAGCAAGACCGCCGGTCAGCTGTCCAACCGCCTCCATCTTCTGCGTCTGGCGGAGCGATTCTTCGATCCGCTCCTGATCGGTGAGATCGCGGCCGATGATGTAGAAGAGATTGGACTTCACGTCGGAAACGGCGGTCCACATGACCGTGCGCGTGGTGCCATCACTTGCCAGCACATGATCGACGAAGCCGGTCACCATCTCACCCTGGGCAAGCGTGGCGACGACGTTCGCCGTTTCGGCGTGATCGGCAATCTCGATGAACGGACGGGTCAGCAGTTCGTCCTTGGTCCAGCCGAGCAGCCGTGCCTAGGCCGGATTGACCTGGATGCGGTAGCCGTCGAGCCGAGCCGTTGCCATCAGGTCGTTGGTCAGCTGCCACACGCGGTCACGTTCGGCGGTGCGTTCCTCGACGCGCTGTTTCAGAATTTTCGTTTGCGGCATGAAGGTCCGCCTGACTCTTCTTCAGAGCGGCGTCGGCCAGCACCCGCTCGGTGGCTTCGGTGGTGACGATGAACAGGCCGGCGATCTCACCATCGCCGTCGAGAACGCGCGAATAGGAGAAGGTGAACCAGGTGTCTGCCGGGCGTCCAAGCGGACCTGTCTCTTGCTGAACGAGCTGCCGCCGCTCGTGAATGAGCGCCATCAGCGGGGGGCGCAACAAATTCTGTCGATAGGATAATTTACCGTATCGTCAGTTATATCACTGAATATCAATCGGATAAGACAACATAATGCCATGATCATACAAGGTCGCATGGAATATCTGTCATATCGATCGGCTTCACCCAAGCATTGACGCTAGAGCCGATTGAGCCAAATGACGTGATCAATTGCCTACCTCTGGGAAAAAGTAAGTCGCCCTTACGCTTTGTTGCCAATCCGCAACGCCCGCTTCTCTCATGCAATTATCCCATACATCACGCTTGACCAAGCTAATGAATGTCGGACAAGTTAAATGACTGATCCGGGAAAATCGGGCGGTTACACGAGGGGATTGCCATGTTTCGCTTCATGTTGCTCACGTCAGCCGCTGCCGTGGCCTTATGCCCGATGCCATCATTTGCTCAGAGCAGTTCTGCGGATACCAGGGCGGCAACGACCAAGGATGATGCCTCTATTGAGGATCAAGCGCCTCTTGCCCAAGATCGCTCGGTGGCAAACGCGGAAGGTCGCAGTCCGGGAGTGGAGGCCACGCAGAATATCGATCAGCCTGTCGATGCAGCCGACATCGTCATCACCGGCTATCGAGCCAGCCTAGGTACCGCTCAGCAGATCAAACGAAACTCGGATGCGATCCTCGACGCAGTGGTCGCGCAAGACATCGGTAAGCTGCCAGATAATACAGCTGCCGAATCACTTGCCCGAATTACCGGCGTTCAGGTGACGAGAGGTAGCGACGAAGTAACGGGGGTTCTGGTACGTGGCCTCCCCAACGTCGCCACAACCTTCAACGGCCGCGACATCTTCACTGCCGAGCTTCGCCGATCCCAGCTTCAGGATTTTCCGGCCGGCGTGCTGGCGGGGCTGGAGGTATACAAGTCGGGCACGGCCGATTTGCTCGAGCCCGGGCTGGCCGGGCTCGTCAACGTCCGCTCGAACCGCCCGTTCGATTTCTCCGAGAAGTTCGTCGTCGCTGGAGGCATTCGCGGTACGTACAACGACCAGAGCAAGAAATACGACCCCTTGGGCAATATCCTGGTCAGCGCACGGAGCGATACGGCGCTGGGCGAGATCGGCGTGCTGGTCAACGCCTCCTACGCGCAAGCTCAATATCGCAACGCCGTGCGCTGGGCGAGTGGCTTTGTCCCAACTGAACTGCCGGCAGGAGTGACGGTGAGCCCGGCGTCAGTCGGGCGCGCGTTCCGCATTCCCGAACGTGTCGGCGTCTACAATGACAGCGGTAAGCGCTGGCGTCCGGCGGTCAATGCCAGCGTCCAGTGGAAGCCCGCCGACAATCTTGAGGTCTATTACGACTTCCTTTTCCAGGGTTTCCGCGGACGTTTGGCCAACGACCTATTCGAGACGTCGCTCATCAACAACAACGCTCAACTTTCCAACGTCGTCCTGCGCGACGGCGTACCTGATCAGGTGCAGACGCTGACCAAGACCGGTGGCGAGCGCGGACAAGCGTTCCGTAGCACCGTCAACAACAACACCAACACCTATCAGTCTGCTGGCGGCCTGAAGTGGAATGTCGGTCGCGCGCGGATTTCCACCGATCTGGCATATACACGCAGCCAATATGACGCCAGCGAGTACAGCTTCGACATGTCGCAGAGCAGTCCGACGCGGGTCGATGTCAACTTCTTCACGAACGGCGGCAGCGCCTTCGACCTGCCCGGCTATGATCGTGAGAACGCAGCCAACTATCGCTGGCGTGGGTATTTCGAGAGCCTGTATGTCGCTAAAGGTGCAGGATGGCAGTGGCGCGGCGACGTTGAACTCGACACCGACGTATCCCTATTTCCGCGGCTACAGATCGGGGCTCGCTGGACTGACCGGGACGCGTCGCTGGAGCGAGGTAATCGCTACGCCTACACCGAGACCCTGAACATACCGCTGGCCGATACGCCCGCCGGCGCTCTGGCACTGACCCCGGATGCTTTCCGTGGCAATGTACAGGGCTGGACAAGCTGGCTGATGCCGAGCCGTCAGGGGATTGAGGGTAATGCCGCGGCACTGCGCGAATTCTCGCGGCAGGCACTGATCCGCATCGTGGCGGCAAACCCGAATGATGGCGGCTACCGCGACTCGTTGAACCGCTTCTCGGTACCAAACGTACAACTCGATCCGTTCCAGGCATTTTACGCTAAAGAACAGACATACGCCTTTTATGGTCAGGCCAAGTACGAGTTCGACATTGGCAGCTTCAGTTTCGACGGCCTGGTAGGCGCGCGTGCTGTCAACACGGTCGGGCAGTACACCGGACGAGGCACCTTGCCTGTGGTCGTCAACGGCGTCGTGCAGACCGATGCGAATGGGATCCCGATCACGGCGGCCCAGGATGTGCAGGTGCGCCAGAACTTCATCGACGTTCTCCCGAACGTCAGCTTGCGCATCCGGCCAACCGACAAGCTGCAGATCCGGTTCGGCTTCACCAAGACGCGGACAGTGCCTGACTTCGGTCAGCTGAATCCAGCATTCTCGATAACGCCCAACCAGTCGCCGCGACCTGGCACCGTTATCACCAATCCCGATGGCACCACCACCGTAGTGACTCAACCTGCCAACGATCCACGTTTCTCCGCGGGCCTGCAAGGACGTCCGGATTATTTCGGCAGCGGCGGCAATCCCAACCTTGCGCCGCTCACCTCAAACAATTTCGACGCCACGATCGAATATTACTTCTCGAGAAACGCCTCGATCACCGCCGCCTTCTTCTACCGCGACCTGTTCGGCTTCTTTAACAATTACGTGCAGCGTTTCCGTGATCCGGTGTACGGGCTCGTTGAGGTCAATCGCCCGCTCAATGCCGGAGCGGGCCGCATCAGGGGCGTGGAGGTAGGTGGGCAAACCTTCCTGGACTTCCTGCCCGGGCTGCTTAGTGGCTTCGGCGTACAGGCCAACGCAACCTACCTTGATGGACAACAACGTTTTCCGGTCGATCTGATTCCCGCAAGCGAGTTGCCGCCGTTCGTTGCGATCCCCAGCCTGTCCAAGTGGAGCTACAACGCGGCGCTATTCTACGAAAAGGGCACGGTATCGACCCGGCTGTCCTATAATGGCCGCTCCCGTTTCCTGAACGGCAACCTTGTTGTTGATGGAGTATATTCGGGTGAAGGCACCGAGAACATCACTCGCCTCGACTTCTCGTTCAACTACACGCCGATCAAGCAAATAACGCTGACCCTTGATGCAGCGAACCTGCTGGCACAGCCATTTCGCAACTACGCGCAGTATGCGGTGAACGGCGAAAGCCGCTTCTACCCTCGCGACGTTCGCGACGAGGGTCGCTATTACGGTATCGGGGCACGGTTCCGGTTCTGAAGAACCGCGCTCCACCGTTTCGAATAGAAAGGAGTGAATAGGCCGAGCTGGCTGTCTGATAAGAGATGCCTGTGGCGTAAGCGTCGCCGGAAGCGACGCTTACGCCGA
The DNA here is from genome assembly GCF_009789535.1 of Sphingomonas carotinifaciens. NCBI lineage: Bacteria > Pseudomonadati > Pseudomonadota > Alphaproteobacteria > Sphingomonadales > Sphingomonadaceae > Sphingomonas > Sphingomonas carotinifaciens. The sequence goes on from NZ_WSUT01000005.1 coordinate 2,511,962, forward strand.
CATCTGCTAAGGCATGCGGGATAAGCATGTATGCAAGATTGGCCAGTCATGGAACAGTGACCCACTTCCCGCCATTCAGCGGCCTTGTTGCGCTTCCCAACTTCGCCCGATCGTTCATGTGAACTGATCAAGCCCTCGATGAGCCGCGAAGACCATCGCTGAACGACGTGAATTTGGAGATTGTGTTGAAGAAGTCGGGGTATTGGCCGGGTGCGAGCGGCAGAGGGTTTGCGCTGAACGGATCTGACCAGCTCAGGCCGGTAGCGGCTGCGTCGGCATCGGGATGAGCTTGGCCACCTTGCGGAGGTTCTGAGCGGTGGCTGCCATATGGAACTTGTCCTTGGCACCGTTTGGACCGCGCAGGCGCAATCGGTCGAGCTTCAGTATGCGTTTGAGGTGCGCGAACAGCATCTCGACCTTCTTCCGCTGGCGCCGCGAAGTGACGTAGGCGTCGGTGGTGGCGATATCGCGGGCCAGGTCGCGACCCCCTTCGTGGATCGAACGGGTGACCTTGCGCGCCGGCATGTTGGGCGTGCAGCGTTCCCGCAGGGCGCAGCCGCCACAATCCTGCTGCCGGGCGCGATAGCGGATGAAGCCGTCCTGGCCGACATCGCTCCGCATCGTTGTGAAGTTGCGGTTCCTGGGGCGCAGGCGCTTGCCGCCGGGGCAGACGTAGCTGTCGTCGTCATGGTCGTAGGTGAAGGCATCGCGCTCGAACCTGCCGTCGCGGCGGGCGGACTTGTCGAACACCGGGATGTGCGGTTGGTTGTCGCGCTCGTGGACCAGCCAAGCGAGCATCTCGGCCGAGCCGTAGGCAGTGTCGGCGGCCAGCCGCTCGGGCCAGACGCCGAGGCGGTCCTGCACCCGCGCGATCATGCGCTTGCACGCGGTCACCTCGGCCTGACGTACCGCGGTGCTCGCTTCTACGTCCATGATAACGGCGTGGTCGAGGTCGATCAGGTAGTTGGTCGAGTAGGCGTAGAAGGCCGCCCCGCGATGCGCGCTCGTCCAGCGCGATGCCGGATCGGCCGGCGCCAGATACTTGGGCACCACCGGCGTCGCCGCGCCGAACGCGGCATCGTCGAGCACCGCCAGATACTCGCGCACCGCACGACTGTCGGCGTCCGGCGGCACGCCGTCGCTGCCCGGCCCGCCGGGCTGGTGGTTGGCATCGGCGCGGATCAGGCTGGCGTCGACCGCGAACTCTTCGCCGCCCACCAGTCCCTCGACCATGCAGCGCGCGACCGTCGTCTCGAACAAACGGCGCAACAGGTCGCTGTCGCGAAAGCGCCCGTGGCGGTTCTTCGAGAAGGTCGAGTGGTCCGGCACGTCGCCCTCCAGCCCCAACCGGCAGAACCAGCGATAGGCTAGGTTCAGATGCACCTCGTCGCACAGCCGCCGCTCGGACCGGATGCCCATGCAATAGCCGATGATGAGCATCCGGATCATCAATTCCGGATCGATCGAGGGGCGACCTGTGTCGCTGTAGAAGGACTTCAGATCCTTGCGGATGCCCGACAAATCCACGAACCGGTCGATCGAGCGCAGCAGATGATCCGCCGGCACGTGCCGCTCCAGGCTGAAGCTGTAGAACAGCGCCTCCTGTGCCACCGTCCGCTCGCCCATCATCGGCCCGTCTCCGCTCACTTCCCGGAGATTGAATCAGACCACCGACACCACTGCAAGCGAGCCCTTCTCAACACAATCTACTGAAAGCCGTCCTTCGCCGCCGAAGGCTAGAATGACGGCTTTGTCCCACCTCTCGCCATTTCCTTCATCGCTGGTCGAGGGGTCGGGCGAACATGGATGGACGTCCGAAGTTGGGGAGCACGAAACGACCGCTGAATGTCGTATTGTGGGTCCAAGGAGGCGTAGCAGTTCACGCGCGATTGTGGACGTTCTCGTGCTAAGCTCTGTCTATGACGGGTCTTCGCCAAGAAACCTTCGACATTTTGGTTGCATGCCGGGATCTGTTGGCGTTCACGCTGCCGACCAGCAACCGTTACTCGGTGATCTCATTGCACCGTTCGAGTAGATGGCCAGCTTGCTATTTCGTAGGGTTGAAGAACTAAAGCTGGAACACGGCTTCGCTGACCCGGACGTGACCATATACGACTCGCGCCTCGGCTAAAAACCCGGTACTATCTCAGCGGCTGCAACGTACGTCTCTCCGAATGCCTTATCTTGACGTCCTCCCTATTTTCTCCAAGCTGAGTAAGAGTTTTCCGGCCCTTTCGAATCTTGCGGGCAAGGAGCAGGGACACGAAAAAGTCGAGGTAGACGGAAGAGCAGATGGCCTTTGTGCTGAAGTAGGCAGAGACGGGCACGCCGGTGGCCGAGGTTATTCGGAGAATGAGCGTATCGGAGCAGACGTTCTATCGCTGGACGAGCAGCGCAACCTCGCGATCGGCCCCCGTCCTGCTCAGTGGTGCAGGCATCGCCGTATCGGCCGTCACGTGCCATTTTTTGAACTCGACATTCCGTTCGGAACCGACGCTCGACATCGTTGTCGCGGCAGCAGTGCCAGCCGACGAGAGGCCCTCCATTGCGAATATAGATGACGACGCAAGCGCGAGCGCAACAATGAGCAATCCTGATCCCCTCAAGATTGTCGCAAAAACCGATGCTCATGTCGTTCCGTTCGCTTTGTGGTTTGTCGCCGGATCGCGACCGGCCGAACCGCCAACCAGCCTGGAAGTAGTTGGAGGATCACCGTTCATGGAAGGATCGAGATGTCGCGTCGGTGAGGGGATCGAGGAAATATTGTAGGGCCGTTCGGGGTCGAAGCTTGGCGGTAACCTGCACGGGGACGCCGGGGCGGATGCCGGTGTCTGCGCCGCGAACCTTGCGTAGCAGCGCCACCTGCCGATCCGGCACGACGATCTCGGCGGTGAAGTAGCTGGCACCGGTCGCCTGGTCGTGGAGGCTGTCGGCGGAAAGCGTGTGGATCGTACCGACGAGCATCGGAAGGTCGCGTTCGTGGAGCGACAGGAACTTCACCTCCGCCTCTCGGCCGGCAGCGACGCCGTCGATGTCTTCCGGTGCGAAGCGTGCGCTGACGACGAGCGGCGCGGCGTCCGGAACGATCTCGAGCAGATCCTGTCCGGGCTGAACGACCGCACCGGGCGAGAAAAGCCTCAAGTTGACGACGCGTCCCGCAACCGGCGCGCGCACCATGGTACGCTCAACCTGGTCGCGCGCCGCCGCGAGCCGCGGTAGCGCTTCGTTCAGGCGGAACTGCGTGTCGCGCAGCAGCGTGGCGGCATCGTCGGCCGCCTTGCGCTCGACCTCGGCAGTCTGCTGCTGCGTGGCGGCGATCTGCTGTCCTAGCGCTGCGTTGCGCGCCACGTAGTCCGCGTTGCTGCCGGCAAGCTCGGCGATCGACCGTTCGAGCGCGCGCACGCTGTTCCGCGACACCACGCCCTGCTCGGCGAGGCGGCGGGTGCTCTCCAGTTGCGCCTGCAGCGAGGCGCGCTGCACCGAGGTGGCGTCGACCTGGGCATCGAAGCCGCGGCGCTGCTCAGCGATCTGTCCGCGCTGCCGCCCCAGGACGCCTCTCGTCGCGGCCAGGAGCGCGCCGCGCGCGCGCGCCTGCGCCAATTGCAGTCGCTGTGCGCGCTCGATCAGCATGCGATCCGGCCCGCCCGCGATGGCAAACTCCGCTGGCCAGCGGATCGGCCCACCCTCGATTTCGGCCTGAAGCCGCGCGCGTTGCGCCTGAAGGTCAATGACCGTGCTCGCCAGCGCTCGCTCGTTCGCGACCGCCTCTGCGGCGGACAGTCGGACCAGCACCTGCCCCGCAGCAACGTGTTGCCCCTCCCGGACCGCGATCGTCTCGACATTGCCGCCGGCGCGGTTTTGCACCACCTTACGATTCCCCGCCACTACGACCTGCCCCTGCCCGAAGGCGGCGGCGTCAAGCCGCGTCACCGCCGACCAGCCGATCAATACCACGAAGAAAAGAAATGCCGTGACCCCGCCGACAAGCAGCGCGCGCTGCGGCGAGTCTTGTAGCTGCGCGGTGGCGGTCGGCAGCATGGGGTCGGAAGCGGCAGGAATCATGCTCCGACTCCTTGGCGGGCGGTGTCGAGGGTACCGGGCGCACGCGGGGCAGCGTCCGGATCGGGTTTTACGATCGACACGATCGTACCGTCGCGTACGAGCAGCATTCGATCGGCGACCTGCAGCAGGCTGGGGCGATGCGTTGATAGCAGGACCGCAACACCCTGCGCGCGCAGCGAGGCCAGCGTCTTCATCAGCGCGGCCTCACCGTTCAGGTCGAGGTGCGCGTTGGGCTCGTCCAGCAACAGTAGCGACGGGTCGCCGAACAATGCGCGCGACAAGGACACCAATTGACGCTGCCCGGCGGACAGGCCCCCGGCCTCGCGAATCGTAAGCGGCGTATTGTAGCCGTTGGCGAAGCGCTGGATCGTCTCGTGTGCGCCCGCACGCATCGCCGCGGCGACGACCCTCGCTTCAATATCAACGGAGGCGGCGTCGCCGGTTGGGCTCGCGAAGCGTGCGATGTTGGCTGTGACTGTGGCGGGGAATAACGTCGGAGCCTGCGGCGTGTAGCCAATGCAGGCGCCCAGCGCCTCACGGTCCCAGTCGGCCAGACTAGTGCCGTCGATACGCACCTCGCCGCGGTCGGGGGAGATCGCGCTAGCAACGACGCGGAGCAGCGTCGACTTGCCCGCTCCGCTCGGGCCGATAAGTGCAACGATCTCGCCGGGCGACACGTCAAAGCTTACGTCGCTGAGCAGCATCCGGTCGCTGCCGGGCGCGCGCACACTGACGCCTGCGACCGTAACTGCGCCCCGGGGGCGCGGCAGCGCCGTACGCGGCGCCGTGGCATCGGGCAGACGCAGGAACGCCGCTAGTCCCGCATAGCTGGCACGCGCCGACAGCACGTTCTTCCACGATCCCAAGATCTGCTCAACCGGTGCCAGCGCACGTCCGACCAGCAACGAGGCGGCGAAGATCGCACCCATCGAGATTGACTGGTGGATTGCCAGCCATGCGCCCAGCGCCAGCGCCAGCGACTGGAACAACTGCCGCAGGAACTTGGTGACCGCCAGGAACGCCCCCGACGTTTCCGCCAGCGCACCCTGGCGCGTCACGACGTCGGCGCGTCTCTCCAGGTGTCCGCGCACGATTGCCCCGCGCATTCCCAGCACGCGCCCCACCTCGGCGGCCTGCACTGCGTAATCCTGTAGCCGCCCTTGGGCCGCGGAGCGTATCTGCGTTTCGGCCGCCCCACGCTTCGTCACCTGTTCGCTGGCCAGCGCGACGCCGGCCAGCAGCACCGAGGCGAGCAGCGCGAAGCCGCCCAGCAACGGGTGGAGCAGGAAGCATACCGCGATGTAGATCGGTGCCCAAGGTGCATCGAACAACGCCAGGATAGCCGGCCCGGTCAGCACGCCCCGTAGCGTGTCTAGATGACGGATCGCGGCGCTCCGCTCCGCCGGCGTCGCGGTCGTTGCCCCCAGGATGCGATGCAGGATCGGCGGCGCGGCCCGCTTCTCCAGCCGCACGCTGGCACGCAGCAACAGCCGCATCCGCGCCATGTCCAGCACCGACAGCACCGCCAGCGCGACGATCAGGATCACGATCAAGAACACGAGCGTCGCACCGCCACGCGTTGGAACTACCCGGTCGTAGACCTGCAGCATGAAGATCGATGGAACGAGATACAGCAGGTTCACCAGACCGCTGAACGCCGCTGCCCATAGAAAATGCTGTTGCGCGCCGCGCAACGCAGCGGAAACTGGATTGGGATTGCTGGAAAGCGGCATCGTGTCGGAACCTTCAGCTTCGGAGACTTCGGACGCAGCATTCAGGCGTAACGGGCCATGACTCGCGGGCTACGAAGCAGCGCTACACCCGCCACGCCGCCTCCGGCGACCATCAGCGCCCAGTTCGCCGGCTCGGGCACCGCCGGCACCTCGGTTACATCGAGCGTGTAGCGGTGGCCGCCCGATGACCCGCTGATCAGCGTGAACGTACCACGCACCATCGTCGGCGCCGCCCCGCTACCGGTGTAGAGCTGTCCGCCATAGAGCGTGGCCAACGTCAGCTGCCGATCCGCATCAGATATCGACAGACCGCCGCTGTTCGTCGCAAAGAAGAAGTCGAGACAGGCCTCGCCTTCGGTGGTGCGCGGGAAGGTACCGCTCACGCGTTCCAGCGCGAAGCCCTCGCCCTCCACGACCCTGGTCGGTTTCGGGTTCAGCGCGATCCGCCACGTCGCGCGGTAGCGGGTGACACCCTCAGGCGTCAGCGCATACAGCAGGTCGGGGGCTCGGGCTTGGGCAGGGGCCGCGGCGGCGAGCAGCGGAAATACGGCCTTCATGGTTTCTCCGGTGGAACGCTGGGTAAAGGAAGACCCTCGGCGCGCAGCGGCAGCTCGCGCGCCAGTGGGCGATCGGTACCGATCGCGGCAGGATCCGCAGGCGCGATTCGCGCGTCCGCCGGGGCGGCGGGCACCGGCGCCGCGCGCGACCGGTCGCTGGCCTGTTGCGGCCGGTCGAGCACGTGCAGCAGCGGCTCGAACGGCCCGAACTGCCACGCCTTGTTGTGCCGGAGGTTCTTCTCCGCATCGTAGCGCGGCGCGTCCGGCACTAGATTCGCGGCCTGCAGCCGCCCGAGCAGCGCCAGCAACGTCGCTTGCCCCGCATAGCGGCCATAGCGCGCGTTCGCGACGATCACCTGCGCGTTGAGCAGCCGCTGCTCGGAGTCGATCAGCTCGAAATTGGAGCGGAACCCCTCGGTGAACGCACGGCCGACCCCGTCGAGCGCCAGCCGTGCCGCGCTTACCGCCGCCTCGCCACTTGCGATCTGGCGATCGGCGGTAACGGTCTGGTTCCACGCATTGAGGAGCCCGGCATCGACGCTACGCCTTGCATCCTCGATCAGGAACGCCGCCGACTGCTGTTGCGCGATCGCGGCGCGCACCCGCGAACCGACCACCCCTTGTGTCAGCAGCGGGACCGTCACCGTCAGCCCGCCCGACGCCACGCGCCCGAGATCGCGCACCCGATAGCCTAGCGGATTGACATAACCCAAGCTGCCCTGCGCGCTGATCGTCGGATGCCGCTCCGCACGCTCGGCAGCGATGCGGTGGCGGCTGGCGCGCTCGGCGAGGAGCGCCTGCCACAGGATCGGGCTCTCGCGCTCGGCCAGCGCATAGCCCAGATCGACCGAGCCTGGCACTCCGGGGAGGGGCGGCGGCGGCTCCAGCGTGCCCGGATTGCGCCCCACCACCGCGGCGAAGCGCGATCGGCTCTGCTCCAGGCTCGCCTGCGTCTGCGCCAGCGCCGCCTCGATGATGAGCAACTGAGCCTCGGCCTGCGCGACGTCGGTGCGCGTCAGGTCGCCCTCGCGCTCGCGCAGCCGCGCCTGCCCAACTTGCCGCCGGTAGGAAGCGACCGACTGCGACTGGATCTCGACCAGCTCCAGGTCGCGGCGCACCGCGACATAGCTGTCGATCACCTGAAACAAGGTCTGGTTCTCAGCCTCGCGCAACCGCTCGCGGCCAGCCAGAACGTCGGCCTCCGCCGCGGACATCTGGGCCGCGGTGCGCCCGCCGCTGCTCAGCAACTGCGTCACCGAGAGTGACGCGCCCATCGAACGCTGTTCGAAGCGTGCGAATCCTTCGGCCACGGCGCTGCGTTGTAGCCGGTCGTTGTACCCAATCGTCGCGGTCACGCCCGCGCTCATCCGGTACGGCGCGCCGGCCTGGAGCACGCTCTCGTCCAGCGCGCGCAACTCGGCACGCTGCGCCTGCAGCTGTGGATTGTTGCGATACGCATCGACGATCGCATCCGCCAGCGTCTCCGCGCCGATCGGGCCGGAGGTGGAAAGGAACAATGCGAAGAGGCCGATGCGGCGAGACACGGGATATAGTGCTCCTCATCCGGCGCGACGGGCCGGCAGGAAAAAGGCCGGGCGGGTGAAAACACCCGCCCAGGAGGGAGAGAATGCGTCAGGCGTGCAGCAGCACGCCGCCGCTCATCGATCCGGCCATGGCGTCGTACAGGTAGAACGAACCATGCTCGTCGAGCGGACCGGTCAGGGACGCCGGCGCGCCGACATCTGCGGTCTGCGAGGCAACCGTCGCGATGGAGTCGACCGACCCCGCTGCCGTGCGCTCGGGCTGGAACGACACCTCGCGGATCACGTCGTTCGGGTCGAGATTGGTGCCCGACACGTAGGAATACCAGAAGTACCCGTCTTTCTGGCCCTGCGCCTGGAGCACCGCTCCACTGTTCTGGCTCAGCGTTACCGCGTCGCCGGTCAGCAGGCCGTCGAGCAGAAGCATGGCGTTTTTCGCCACCGTCACCATGCCGTTGCCAGCCTGCCCGCGCAGTGCGGTTTGCGTCGCGATCATGTCGCCGCTGCTCCAATCGAGCACCGTGTCCTTACCGCTGGTGCCCCGGTTGTCGAACAGGAAGTTGTCCGCACCCGTGCCGCCAAAGAGGATGTCATTTCCTGCCCCGCCGTTCAGCGTGTCGTCCCCGCGCATGCCATACAGGTGATTATCGAAGCGGTTGCCGATCAGCGTGTCGTTGCCGTCGCCGGTGACCGCCCCTTCGATCACGCTGGTGCGTCCGATCGTGAACGCTTTACCGCCGTCGAAGTACGTCGCTTGCCCGCCGACCAGCGACAGTTTGACGTCCGTCGACACTGCCGCGGCGTTGATCCAGTCAATCCCACCGTCAGTGTCGGTCAGCGTTTTGCGCGCGCCCTCACCCTTGATGGCCAGCATATCGAAGAACTCGTTCGTGTACGTGTACACGTCGTCGCTCGTCGCCTCCGAACCATAGATGTCCAGCTTGATCTTTTCGACCGTCAGCTTGTTGTCGACCTTGGCGGCGAGATTGAAAGGCCCGAACGGCGTGGTGATCGGGATAAAGCCATCGAAATCCAGCGCGGAGAAGTCGACCGTCCAGGTGCCCTGGGAGTCCACGCCACGCAAGCCGCTGAACGACAGAGTAAACTGGTCTACAGCCCCACCCTGACCGCCGAAGATTGTCCCGGCAATCGGTACCAAAGCCGAACTACCATCAGGCGCGATCAACTTGATCTGCGTGTTGAATAATGGGCTTGTGAATTGGCCCAGGTCAGTACCTTGAATATTGCCGCTCGAGCCGTAATAGAAATTCACCGTCAAATCGATGTGCTCCACCGCGACATTGCCAGTGACTTCGAAGCTCTTCTGAAGAGGGTTACCGAGAAGCTCGTTGTTGAAGCTGATCCGGTCGCCGACCACGCCGTCGGAAGAGGACGTCATGTTGACCGCCACCTCCTGGCTGATCTTAACCTCGTTCGCCGACGTCTTTGACTCGCCGAACAAGCCCCACACCTCCGCCATTCTGACGGCATTGTAGGCGTCCACGGCACCATAGCCGTAGTCGTTGCTATAGTGATGGGCGCCGCCGTTCCAGTTCGCATCCTGACCGACGAGACCGAAACTAGTGCCATTCAGCAGAACCGGTCCGCGCACGCCCTGCTGGATCAGGTCGATGACGACAGGGCCGGTGCCATAGGCGACCGGCATCTTCGCCGAGGCCGCAAGAATGTTCTGCACGTCGCGCCAGCCGAGATTCTCGTTGGCGTCCAGCATCAGCGAGACCACACCGCTCACGATCGGCGTCGCGCCGGAGGTGCCGCCGAACTGGTCCGTATAGTCGTTCGCCGCGGTCGGATCGACCGACCAGTTGTAGCCGTCCGTCCCCAGCAGGTCGGTGGCCACCAGCCCCGTGCCGCCGACGATGGCATAGTCGTTCGACGGCGCGGAAACCAGCAGATGGGGTCCGGAGTTGCTGTAATAGGACGATACGCCGTCCACTTGGCGATACGCACCGACGGCGATCGCGTGGCGATCGGTCACGCCCGCGTGAGCCTGGCCGAGCTTGTTGTCGTTACCGGCCGCCATGACGGTGATGGTGCCCAGGCCATCGCGCCCGGTTTCCGCCGCATGTTCGAAGGTGCGCGACAGCAAACTGCTGAAGCTCGCCGGATTCGATCGCGACGCTGAGAACGTGTAGTCGCCAGCACCGCCCCAGCTGTGGTTGACGACATCGAACTGGTTCGCCTGCATCAGTGCGCTCTGCAGCGCGTCGCCATTGGTGCCGTTGACGAAGATCGGGGAAGCGGGATCGAAAATGTTCACGCCCGTCACCGTGGCATCATAGGCCACGCCGACGCCGCCGCGTCCGTTGCGCTCCGCCGCGATCAATCCGGCGACCGACGTGCCGTGAGCGCCGGTGGGGACACCGCCGTCTAGGACCGTGCCGTCGATGACGACATGCTTGGACGCATCGTAATTGTTGTCGAGGTCCCAGTGCGTCTGCTGCGTGCCCTCATCATAGACGCCGACGCTCACGCCTTTGCCGGTGAAGTCGTTCCAGACTGTTCCGATGTCACCCAGCTGCTTCAGATGCCACTGCGCCATCAACTCACTGCTGGTGCCGCCCTGCGGATTATAAAGGTCGTTGATGTTGTTCACCAGCTTACCGGTGTTGTAGTCATAGGCGCGGCCCAGCGGCGGCGTCTTGTACTTGGTGGCCATCCTCTTTTCTCCCATGGGTGCCGAAAGCTACGGGGATCTTCCGGTCGTTGCTTCGCGCCCTCCCGCGGCACGACAGATCGGTCGGATGGCCGCGATCGACCCCCGGCCGGGCGCGCGCCTACCGGCGCAGCGGTTCAAGTGTCCGAAGGCTGACGCAGAGCGAAGCGGGCCGCTGTCTTGAAATATGCACGCCGATCCTGCCCCCCGTCCCGGCCGTCCCTGGCGTCGATCCTGATAGCCGGACACGATCGCGGTTGGCCTTCAAGAGGGTAGAGCCGGTCGAGCGGCGAAACCCGCAAGTCGCGGTTAAAATTTTTTCAGAACCTTCGATTATAACCGATTCGCGCCATGCGCGGACGAAGCGGCGTCGTGACGGTCATCGCGCGTCCCAGACTGCCGAGCTTGTAGAGCACACCTGTCGTGTCGAGCACATTGTCGACCGCCAACGTCAGCCCGTCATGTGTGCGGTCGAGGACAAGCGTCAGGCCCGACTGCACATAGTCACCCTGGCGCCCGGCGGTGAAAACACCAAACATCGCTGACGACACCCCCTCGTACCGGACCCAGCCGTTCAGCCGTCCGACGAGCGACGCGCCGATCGGTCGCGTCCAGGCAATTGCCGCCCGCACCGACGCATCGCTCACGTCGGGAAGTCGAACGCCGATGTCACGAAGCCATGGCGTGAGCGACCGCGAACGGTTGAGGGTCGCCGCCAGATCGAGACGTAGCCGGGGGGTAATCCTACCGCCCAGCGTGACGTTGGCGGAGGTGGTCGCCCAGTCGCCGAGGTCGAACGTCGCCAAGCCGAAGAATCCCTCGAAGACATCCGTCCGCAAACGTCGCCATCTGGCGTGCTGGACGGAAGCGCCCGCTTGCCACCCCTGGCCGATCCAGCGGACCCCGCCGTCGACCACGTCCACCTTCTCGTGACGTGAACGGTCCGGAATGTCGGGGCTGAGAGCCGGTTCGACCTCCGGACGGCGGCCCTGCTGATAGCGGAGATAGGCTGACAGACCGCGCGCGGGATCGAGGAGCAGCGACGCGCTGGGCAGAAGCCAGTATTGACGCCGTTGCGGCAACCTGTCCGTGGCGGCGGAAAAGACGGAGTGCTCCGCGTCCGACACCGCCCGCACCACGCGCGCGCCGCCGCCGATCGACAGGAAGGGCGTCACACGCACCAGTCCTTCGGCAAACAGCGCTGCATCCTGAACGCGCCCCCCTACCGTCAGGACGGACCTCGAGCCCGGCCCAGACGTCTGGGCATAGCTCGATCGATCGCGCGTGCCGGTAAACGCCGCCCCAACGACCCAGTTGACGCGTCCATCCCCCGCCAGCCTCATCTCATGAGTGATGGTGTCGCTGCGGCGGCGTCCATCTGCCAAAACGTCACCGATCCCGAATTGAAACCGCTCGCGGAAGGTCTGCGCCGACAGCCCCGTCGCTGACACGAACGACAGGTCGCCCAATCTGCCGTTCACAACCAGCTGCCCCGCGGCGTAACTACCGCTAGAAGGCTCCCCGATGGTACCCCGGTCGGTGAACGACGGGCCGTCGTCCGAAGCATATTGGTTATCGCGATGACTGATCGCCTGAGCCATGCCGATCGCATCCACCGTCCAGCCATTGCCTGCCCACCAGCGTGCGATCAGGCGTCCGCCCGCGATGCCGGTGCGGTTCGTGTCGCGCCGGCCGCCGGGCGTGATCGTCGGCTTGTCGATGAAGCCGCCCTCACTCCGGGCATAGCCCACCCCACGGATCGACAGATTACCCGTCATGGGCACGTTCACCATGGCGTCGGCATCGGCGCCTGCCGCCCCCCGCGCCACCACCGAGATGCCGACGCCCGCGGACGCAGCCGGAAGGTTGCGTTGCGGCATGTTCGAGTTCAGCCGGATGATGCCGGCGAGCGCTCCTGAGCCATACAGCATCCCCTGCGGACCTGACAGCACCTCCACCGATCGCATGTCGTATAGTTGCAGGTTCGGATCGGATGCGCTGTACGTCAGGCGGACATCGCCGAAATACAATCCCGTCACCGATTGGAGGCGACCGGAAAAGCTGGAGTCCGCGATGCCGCGCAGGAACAGCTTCTCGCGACCGGCGCCGCGGTGCGTCGAGGAGATGATCGTCGTCCGCGTCACCAGCGTCGACGTTCCCGCATCCAGGCCTACCTGGGGTTGCGTGATTACCTCCACGCTGCCGACAAAGGAACCGTAGGGTGTACCGCGCTTGCTCGCCTCGACGATGACGTCGCCCGGCGGTGGCGGTGGCGGCGGCGGCGGCGGCGGCGGCGCGACACTGGGCAGAGTGGCAGGCGCCTGTGCTAAGGGGGTCAAGCGCCAGTTTGCGCTGCCGATCTGCGTCGCGTTCGCCCTTGCATGACGGGCCAACGTTCGTACTGCGGCAGCCGCTGTCATCCTGCCGCGCACCGCCGGGACGCGCCGCCGCAACAGTGCGGGGTCGGTGATCAGAATGCTAAGCCGGGCGGATTTTGAAATCTCATCGATAGCGTTCGTCAACGGACCGGCGGGAAGGTTGATTGCCTGTCGCTGCGCCTCCCCAGGCGTGGCGGCTGTGATGGCGATTAGGCATATCAACGGTCGCCAGACCATGGCCTCGATCATCGCTTGCCGAGCGCATGGCTGGAAGCTTCCACAGCGGGAACAGCTTTATGCTGCAAGGGCGGCCAGCTATGCCATGCCGCTTCGATGCGACTCAAGCAGCCACGCGATGATCTCTTGCGGCCTTCTGCTTCGACCCACGAACGATTCAGTGCCGATGTGAGTGCCGGGATAAGCTTGTGCTCCTTCTCACCCTTAGCATAGCATCGAAGGTGAGAGACACGCCAGATCGGTCAAGTCAATCTCTTTGCTCGGATCAAGGTTGGATCGTCTCGTTTTGAACCGTGGACGCTCTCGTGCCTGCATTGTCGCTACCGCGTGCGTCCCGACGGAAAGCTGAACCGGCGTCATGCTGTAAGTCTTCTTAACTTATCAAGAAAAGGTGCAGTTTGCAGCCCGTTGCGCTGTACTCCTTTCCGTCAATGGAGCGACTTTAAAGTATAGGCTTGCAATTTCATGACGTTGGTAGCACCATACCGTCTGTGAATAACGACGATCCTGAGTGCCTGCCAACAAGATCGTGCGCCGCTCCTGCTCTTGAGGCGGCTTTCCTCTCTCATCGCGCAGAGTTGATATCCTTCTTCCATCGTCGCGGCCATCAATTGGACGCGGAGGATCTGCTCCACGAGGTCTGGTTGCGTCTGCCCGCTGACGGTGCGCACATAAAGGCGCCGTTAGCATACATGTACAGCATCGCAAACTCGTTGATCATCAAGCGCTACCATGAGTCTATCCAAGGCAGGCGCCGTGACAGGGCATGGGGCGAGGCGACCGGACCGGCTACGCCGGACTGCTCCGATCAGCCGGACGCGGATCGCGTCCTGCAAGGCAAGGAGGAAGCTTCGAGAGTTCTAGCGGCACTGGCCAAGGAAGGCGAACGCGTGTTCCGGGCCTTTCACCGGCATCGAGTTGACGGACTAACGCAACGAGAAATAGCGGAGGAACTGGGTGTGAGCCTTAGAACCGTGGAGAGTGACTTGGCGCGCGCTCGCCTTGTGGTCGCTGCACTGCGGAAAAGCGCCGATGACTTGCTCTTATCAATATGACTGATGCGCCGAGCACCGAGGACATCGCGTTCGCATGGGCGGTTCGCATGACAAGTCCGGACTTTACAGATTGGGACTCGTTCCTAGCGTGGGTCGACGGGAATCCGGACCGTAACGAAGCTTGCAACCGCGCTGCGCTCGTCGTGGCCGAGGTCGCGGCGCATGTCCCGAGTGAGGCGGCGACGATCATCCCACTGATCGCCGAAGACCGCGCTCCGGTTCGGCGGAGATGGTTGCTGGGTGGCGCGGGGCTTGCAATCGCTGCGAGCGTGGCTGGAGTATCGCTGATCGGTCGGCCGGTTGATTCTCCCGTTTGGCAGGTCATCGAAACGCCGGCAGGGCAGACGCGGTCGATCGCCTCGGCCGATGGTAGCCGCATCCATCTTGCGGGAGGTAGCCGGCTTCAACTCGACCCTGTACGTCCGCGACTGGCCTGGCTCGAGCGCGGTCGTGCTGTGTTCACAATCCGACACAATGCGGCAAATCCGTATAGGGTTATGGTCGGCGCGCATCGCATCGTGGATGCGGGCACTACCTTCGAAGTGTCGCACGATGAACATGCGATCAGGGTCGAGGTGGCGGAGGGGATGGTCATCGTCGATCCCGCGGTCGAAGCGCTGAGACTTGCGCCTGGGCAGGCGGTCGAACTGATCGAGGGCCGACAGACGAAACGCGAACTGGTAGCACGCGAAAGCGTCGGGCAATGGCGTCGTGCGTCGTTGAGCTACACGGATGCGCCGCTCACCCGTGTGGCCGCGGACCTTTCGGTGGCGCTGGGTCATTCCATCGTAGTTGATGCGGCGGCCCGTGACCGTCGCATTACCGCGACGATCACACCGGCTACGGTTAAGGGCAAGCCGGACGAGGCTGCGGAGCTTTTCGGCGTTCGTATTGTAGCCACCTCGCGTGGTTGGATCTTTTACCAGCGGTGAGACATGGAAGAACGCGAACGTCCGTGTGTTGATTTGCACTGAGAATTAACCCGGCGTTTTCACCGAGAAGTGACCTAGGTCGTTGGGGGTAAAGTCAGGCCCGCGGAGTTGCGGGTCAAGTCGAAGCCTTATCCTTTTTAGACTTGGCAGCCTCTGGCCGGACGCGGAGCGGGAAGCTTTCGTTGCCGGTCTCGACAATGTGGCAATTGCGAGTGAGACGGTCGAGGAGCGCGGTGGGCATCTTGGCGTCGCCAAAGACGCCGGCTGACTCGCTGAAGCTGAGGTTCGTGGTGATGACGACGCCCTTCATGGCATGGCTCAGCGCCGATGGCGAAAGCCCGAGCTCGGCCGCTGCTCGCGTGAAGCTGAGAGTTCGGGCAACGATGGCGAACGCCGCTGGAGCGGATTCCAGTCAGTGTGGGTCATAGCCGCAGGAGCTGAAGTGGTTGGCGCATTCCTGCGGCTGGAACAGATCGACCAGTCTGCCGATGAGCGACCACAGTCCGGACACCGTGCGCTCGCCGGCCTTGCGGAGCATGGTCTTGAGGCGGGAGAAGGCCTTCTCGATCGGGTTGAAGTCGGGGCTGTAGGGCGGGAGGAACATGAGGCGGGCGCCAGCTGCCTCGATCAGATCGCGGACGCTGGCGCGCTTGTGGCTGGACAGGTTATCCATGATGACCATGTCGCCGCGCCTGAGGTCGGGTACGAGAACCTGGCCGACATAGGCCTCGAACCAGTCGCCGTTGATCGGGCCGTCGAGCACCATCGGCGCGACCATACCCGTCATGCGCAAGCCGGCGACCAGCGTGGTCGTCTTGCGATGACCATGCGGGTACCCCATCCGCAGCCGCTCGCCCCGTGGGCAGCGGCCGTGGCTGCGGGTCATGTTGGTGGCCGTCCAGGTCTCGTCAATGAACACCAGCCGCGCAGGGTCGAGATCGAGCTGGCCGTCGAACCATGCCTCGCGCGCACTGAAGACATCGGCGCGATCCTGCTCGACCGCGTGCCCGGTCTTTTTTTACGCGTGATGCCGTGGCGCACGAAGAAGCGGTGCAGCGTCGAGATCGCCACTGTCACGCCCGTCTGGCCCAGCTCGCGACGCAGTTCGTCCAGCGTGATGTCGCGCCGTGCTTCATGCAGCGCCAGCACCGTCTCCCGATGCGCCTCAATCCGCCGCAACCGCGTGTCCCCGCCCTGTGGCCTGGCGGCGTAGCTGCCCGTACTGCGGCGCTGGTCGTGCCACCGGATCACCATCGCGGCCGCCACCCCGAACCGCACCGCCGCAGCTCGGCAACTCATCCCTTCGTCAACCGCAGCCAGTGCCCGCGAACGCAGATCCATCGATAACGGCTTGCCCATCCATGCGGCCTCCGTCCAGCCAGCACCGTGAATCATCTGTGGACGCCCCTTCGGTTGCAAGCGGTATCTGGAAGTTCTGACACGTAGTCGGATGCTGCCATCTGTCCGGCCTGTAATGCAGCGGCAAGCTGCTGGCCCGTATGGGAGTGCGCGGACCGGAACCACATCAGATTAACGTGCTCGAAGCACACTGATTTAGTCTGGTTCTTCCGGCCCCGTCTCGCCGACTGTTGTGCCATACCCTCCTTCGACCGACTGCGTCCTCCGACGCCTCTGGCCCGCCTCGGCTTACGCCGCGACCGCGACCGGAGCTCTGTAATCCTCCTGCTTGACCAGCAATGCCCAGACGGTGCGGGCCATCTTGTTGGCGAGCGCGACCGTCACCAGCATGCGCGGCTTGCGCGCCAGCATGCCTTCGAGCCACGAGCCCGCTGGTGCCCCACGCTTGCTCACCTGGAGCACGACCGCGCTGCTACCGATGATGAGCAGACGCCGCAGCGTTCGCTCTCCCATCTTCGAGATCGCGCCCAGCTTCTGCTTGCCGCCGGTGGACGCCTGCCTGGGCACCAGCCCCAGCCATGCGGCAAAGTCGCGGCCCTTCGCGAACGTCTCGGCGGGCGGGGCGATGGCTGCTATGGCCGTTGCGGTGATCGGGCCGATGCCGGGGATGGTCATCAGCCGGCGTGCGACCTCATCCTCCCGCGCACGCCGCGCGATCTCTTTGTCCAACGATGTGATCCGCTTGTCGAGTTCGGCCAGCATGTCGGCCATCATCGCGAACATCGGCCGCGCTGCCTCAGGCAGCGTTTGCCCGATCTCACCGCCCTCCAGCAGGTCCGCCAACATCGCAAGATGGGCCGAACCCTGAGGTGCAACCCAGCCATACTCGGCGAGATGCCCGCGCAGTGCATTACCAAGCTGGGTACGCTGCTTCACCGCCAGGTCGCGCGTCCGGAACACCAGCGCCGCTGCCTGCTGCTCCTCGCTCTTCATCGCCACGAACCGCATGCTCGGCCGCTGTGCCGCCTCGCAGATCGCCTCGGCATCCACAGCGTCGTTCTTGTGGCGCTTCACGAACGGCTTGACGTGGACTTGCCTCGGCAAAGTGGAGAGTTCCCTTGAAGTGAAAGGCGAACTCAATGACGAAGCAGCGACGGTTCACGAAGGAGTTTGAGGACGAAGCGGATCGGCTGGTGGCGACCAGCGGACGGACGCAGCGCGAAATAGCGGAGGATCTGGGAGTGGGGCTATCGACGCTGGTGCGCTGGATCAGCCGCAGCCGGGATCGTCTGGTGGATACGCCGGATCAAGCGCCGCAGGCGGATATGGCTGCCGAGTTGAAGCGCCTTCGGCGGGAGAATGAGATCCTTCGACAGGAGCGTGACATACTGAAGCGGGCGACCGCTTTTTTCGCCCGGGAGGGAAATCGATGAGGTTCCAGCTCATCGATCGGGCGAGAGAGGATTTCCCGGTCCACCGCCTCTGCCGGGTGCTCGGCGTCAGCCAGAGCGGCTACTTCGCTTGGAAGGATCGCCCGGCCAGTCGGCGTCAGCGCGATGACATGGTGATGCTGGCGCATGTCCGCTCGGCTTTTGCCCTGTCGAACGGCACCTATGGCAGTCCGAGAATGACGCGCGAGTTGCAGGATGATGGCTTTGCCATCGGGCGGCGTCGCACGGCGCGGCTGATGCGCGAGAACGACCTGCGTGCCCGGCAGAAGCGCAGGTTCAAACGCACGACCGACAGCGAACACGCCTGGCCGATCGCGCCGAACATCATCGACCAGGATTTCACCGCGACGGCAACCAACCAGAAGTGGGGCGTCGACATCTCGTACGTCTGGACACGGGAGGGATGGCTCTACCTGGCGGTGGTCATCGACCTCTTCTCCCGCCGCGTCGTCGGCTGGGCTGTCGGCGACCGGCTGCACCGCGATCTGGCGCTGGCTGCCCTGCGCAAGGCGCTCGTCATGCGGCGTCCCCCCAAGGGGCTCATTCATCATTCGGACCGCGGTAGCCAGTATTGTTCGGTGGACTACCAAGCCGAGCTGCGTCGCCACGGCATCCGCATCTCCATGTCGGGAAAGGGAAATTGCTACGATAACGCCATGGTCGAGACATTCTTCAAGACCATCAAATCCGAACTCGTCTGGCCCACCGTCTTCTATACCCGTGCCCAGGCCGAGCAGGCCTTTGCCCGCTATATCGACGGCTTCTACAACCCCGTCCGGCGCCACTCCGCGCTCAACTACACCAGCCCGGCGCAGTTCGAACAAACCGCGCCACGCTGAGCAAATGCCTCTCCATTTGAGCGGGGCAAGTCCAATCTGACGGTCCGACGTGCGAGCGTTTGGCCTTTCAGCCCAACTTTGGGCTGACGTCCGAACCTACCGAGATGGTGTTCCGCCGCAAGAAGTAGATGCACCACACAACCCTGTCTGCGCCAGCAGACGTTCCAGCTCGTTTCGGCACAGGCCCGAGATCTGCCATTCCGCTATCTGGCCAGTTTCTATCGCTATGCGATGCTGGCACGGAAAGCGCCGAAGTCAGCTCCCGACAAAATCTGCCGTTCGATCCATGCTCGCGATGGGCGGCAAAGTCCAACTTTTTGTCGATCCGCGACCTCGATACGTCGCTTCCGGCGAGCGGATAAGTCTACATGAACGAACGACCGAAGCTGGGAAGCGAGCAGAGTGGCCTGAACGTCCACTTGTGAGTCCTCGCGGCCGCTAGGCTACCCGGCCGATAGCGAGCCATTTCCGGCCATTCTATGAATCGGCTCGGCATCCCGAAACGGGCCGATCCGCCGACCCTCAGCAGTCCCGTTTCTCCATGTTCAACAGACCGATTTGGGAAAACGCAATCGGGAACAGATTTCGGGGAGGCCGTCCCGCCGGACGATTGAGGAAGACGGGAGTTGCCAGAGCCGTCCCGTTCGACCATCCCGATCGGGATGGCCGAGGGCAGATCACTGCGTTGAAGCCTGTCGCCAGATGCGCGGGTGTTAGGCGTCAGGCTGCCATAGTTCGATCGGGTCGATCGGTCGCACGCTCTGCTAACCACGTGATGAGCTCTTCAGCTTCAAGTGGGCGAGAAAACAGGAATCCCTGTCCTTCCTCGCAGCCTATCTGCGCAAGCAGGGTTGCGGCTTCGTTGGTCTCGATGCCCTCGGCCACTACACGGAAGTTCAGCTTGTGAGCCAGATCGACCATGGTTTCGACCAGCATCACGTCGCTGCTCTCGCCAGACAAGAGGCCGCGCACGAACGCCTGGTCGATTTTGATTACATGGGCAGGCAGCCGTTGCAGATAGGCCAGGCTGCTTTGTCCGGTTCCGAAATCATCAATCGCAAGGCACACGCCTGCCTCGGCGAGCTGCCGCAACATGACCATTGCGCGATCCGGTTGATCCATGATCGCGCTCTCGGTCAGCTCGACCTCGAGCCGCTTGGGAGGTAGCTTACGGCGGAGCAAGCCCTGTCGGATGCGGTCGACCAGGTCGGCCTCTCCGAAGTTGGAAGCCGAGATGTTGATAGACAGGTTGAGGGGGGAACCCGATCGTTGCCACCCAGCAAGCTCGTCGAGTGCCGCATCGAGGACCCACTGTGTGGTCGCACGTGCCAGTGACGTGCGCTCGACGATCGGGATAAATTCGCCGGGCGAGATGTCACCCAAGGTCGGGTGACGCCAGCGCAGCAGAGCTTCGACGCTGGTGCAGCGCCCCGTCGCGAGATCCAGCCGGGGCTGATAGACGAGCCGGAGCTGGTCTTCTGCCTCAAGGGCTGCACCGAAATCCTGTAGCAGGCGGTAGCGACGTCGATGTGCCGTGTCGTTGGCTACGGAGAATATCGCAATGGCGCCGTCCTCCCGCCGAGCGTCCTGTGCGGCGCTACAGGCACCCCGCAGAACGTCGTCGGCGGACACATCGCCCAAGGCGAAAGGACGGACGCCAATCGCAACGCTGGTCACAAACCGGACTGAAGAGGCCGCACGGATAGTGCCAAAGGTCGATCGCACCATGGTGAGATAGGCGTCCTGCTCGACATTGGGCGGTGAGAGGAAGGCGAACTGCGCCGCGCCGACCTGATAGGCTGCCCGGGCTGGTTGTAGAGCCGTCTGCAACGCAAGCGACGCTTCTCGGATCATGTCGTCGACGCGCGCACCACCCATTACCTGCCGGAATCGGCTCAGCTCATCATCGCGAGCGAGGTCTACCACGACGGCGAGCCGCTGCTCGCCCGGGTGATCGCGGGCAAGGTCGAGGAGATCGTCCCGGAACTGCGTCTGTGTCGCAAGCCCGCTGACCGGATCGATGCGGCCAAAGGCATGCTGCAGCTCGATCTGCGCCATCACCATGGCGGCGAGGTCGGTCAGGGCAGTAATCTCTGAGCGTGTAACCCGACGCGGTTCCGTTCCAAGGACGCACAAGGCCCCCAGACCATAGCCGTCGCTGGTGACGAGCGGTGCGCCAGCGTAGAAGCGCGTACCCGCACGAGCCAGCACGCTGTCAGCGTAACACGGACTTGTGGCGAAGTCCTCGATGACGAGCGTCTCGGTCGTCTCGGCTACCTGAGCGCAAGGCGCCTTGTCCCGTGGAATGCTGCAATGATCGATGCCAACCCGCGACTTGAACCACTGACGATCACGATCGGTCAGCGACACAGCGGCGACCGGGAGGCCAAAGATCTGGCTCGCCATGCGCGTGATACGGTCGAAGCTCTCGCTGGCCGGGGTGTCCAGCAGCTTGAGTTGGCGCAAGGCCGTAAGTCTGGCTTCTTCCTGATAGTTACGCAACCGCATGCTCCCAGTCGGTTGCGCTAGCCCCGAAGTGTTAAGGAACGGTTTTGCGCTGCTGCGACAGGCTTGCCATACGGAACATCAGCCATATCGCTGCCGGCTCTTCGTAAACAGTCGAGCGTGACGAAACCGGCACGAGCCCCTACCCTTGCCGATCTCCCTGGCGGTGCAGAACGGCTCAAAGATGCGGACCTGATCGTCAAGAGCGATGCCGCTGCCCGTATCGGTCAGAGCAACGGTGACGAACGGCCCTGGATCGCCGCCATGTCCACGAATCACCGGCATCGCTGCACCGCGTTGGATCGAGACGGTAAACGTACCCTCTGGACATAAATGAATGTCTAGAGTTGGGGACGTGACGAAGGTGGCGCGAATAATCGTTTTTGGGTCGATGTGACGGAAGGGCGGGACGGAAGCTCTCGCCCAATTGGCGAACATCCCCGTCTAGGGTGCACGTCAATGGTGGACGGATTATCACAACGTGCGTCCGCACAGCAGCCTCGACGGCATGGCGCCCGCCAGAGTTCACGAACCGCCTCAGCCAAAGGCATGCGGACACGTAAGTTCAACTTATCAGCGGGCTGAAAACGAGGAGCCGGCCACCCCTAAGCTCGCCTGAATGACACCCGCAGGCGCGACGTTGTCGCGATCGTTCTCGTTTTCGCTGATAGTCAGGTAGACCTTTCACCACACAGAGAAGGGAAAACCGCACATCCACCCTGCCTTGATATTGCGAATCTTTCTCACTACACGATCCTCCAGATAGGGGGACGGTCAATGAAAAATGAAAAGTTGCGGTTGGCACTCCTGCTGGCCTGTGCGTTTCCAGCGATTGCCCAGGCGCAGGAAAGGCAGGAAGAATCGCAGACATCCAAAGACATCGTGGTCGTTGCAACAGGTCAGAGCCAGGCCACCAGCGCTTCCAAGTCGAAGGCGTCACTGATCGAGTCGCCGCAGACAATCTCGGTCATCAGCCGCGAGGAAATGGATCTGAGAGCGGTCAGCACCATCAGCGACGCATTGGCTTATACGGCAGGCGTCCGCGGCGAGGCGACGGGCATTGACAGTCGCACCGACGAGATCACGGTACGTGGCTTTCCCGCAGGCGGCTTCTCCTCCAACAACAATTTCGTGGATGGGCTGCGGCTGCCGTCAGGCGGACAGTTCACGCGCACGCAGTTCGATCCCTTCGCCCTCCAGCAGGTCGAGGTTCTGAAGGGACCTTCGGGCGTGCTGTACGGCCAGAGTGCGCCCGGAGGCATCATCAACATGGTGTCAAAGCGGCCGACGTTCGCAGCGCATGGAGAGGTGCTGTTGCAAGGCACCGGCTACACCGATCTCGATCGCTGGCAACTCACCGGTGGCGTTGATCTGTCCGGCTCGCTGGGCGGCTCCGGCACCTTGGCCGGACGGATCGTCGGGCTGGCGCGTGGCGGGCAGACCCAGATCCAGGAAACCAGCAACGAGCGCTATTATGTGTCTCCGTCGATCACGTTCCAGCCCAGCGATGCGCTGACCTGGACGCTGCTCGGCCAATATCAGCGCGATCGTGGTGGCTCGACCTACCAGTTCCTGCCGCGCACCGGCACGCTGGACCTTGTGAACGGTCAGCGGCTGGCGCTCGATGAATATATCGGCGAACCCGGCTGGAATACGTTCGATCGCGACCAAATCCTGATCGGCTCATTCCTGCGTGCCGATCTCGCGCCGGGCATCAGCTTCCGCAGCAACGTGCGCTACACCCACATCGACACGCTCTACCGTGTCAACGTGTTGGCTGGCGACGCTATGACGGCCGCAGGATGCGCCGCTGCGGTTGCGGCTCGACCGAGCTGGTACACTGGTTGCATCCCGGGCCGCACGCTACCGAGGCGCGCTATTCAGGGCGACGGCTTCAGCGACGGTATTGCTCTCGACCAACAGTTCGCCGGGCAATTCACCACCGGGCCGTTGCGCCACAGCGTGCTCGGCGGCATCGACTATTTTTACACCGATTGGGAGCATCGCCGCGATCTGGTGACGCCATCGGGTCTGCCGGCATCGCTGCGTGGGCAGGTTGAACCGCTGATCGATCAGTTCAACCCCGTCTATCGTGGATCAGCTTACTATGTCGCTGCTCTGGCACCGCAGGGCTATCTGGGCACGAAGAGCAACCAACTCGGCCTGTACGTCCAGGACCAGATCGCATGGGGCGGCCTGCGGGTGTCGCTGGCGCTGCGGCAGGACTGGTCCGACGACACGCTGCGCAACTTCACCAATGCGGCGGCTGTCACCTACCAGCGCACCAAGGCGGATGCGCTAACGGGGCGGGCCGGGCTGATCTATTTGTTCGACAACGGCCTTGCTCCCTATGCCAGCTATGCGGAGTCCTTCGCGCCGCAAGGCGGTGACTCCGCCACCAATGTAGCGGGAACGCCCTTCGTGCCGACCACCGGCGACCAATGGGAAGCGGGGCTGCGCTATGAGCCACGCGGCGGCAGCGCGTATTTCACGCTGGGCGGCTATCAGATCACCCAGCAGAACATCGCGACTGCCGCGCCGAACAACAGCTGCGTCGCGATCACTGGCTGCCTGTCGCAGACCGGCGAGGCGCGCATCCGCGGCGTGGAGTTCGAGGCACGAGCCCAGACGTCGTTCGGCGCGACCCTGATCGGCAGCGCCACGCGCAACTGGTCGGAGGTGACGAAGACGACGGTCGCCGCGCAGCTCGGCAAGGATTTTGCCCAGGTGCCCGACTGGCTGGTATCGGCATTTGTCGATTACCGGCTGCCCGAGAACGTGTTGCCGGGCCTCGGCCTCGGCGGTGGCGTCCGATACACCGGCGCGATCTTCGGTGACGCGGCGAATACGATCCGCATTCCGGATTATACGCTTTTCGATGCTTTTCTCCGCTACGATCTCGGCGGGGCGATCGCACGAGGTCGCGGTGCGTCGCTCTCGATCAATGCCCGGAATTTGACGAACAAGACGTATCTGTCGCTCTGCGGCGGACCGCAGTCCTGCTACTACGGATCGGGCCGGACGGTGACCGCGCGGCTGCAATACCGGTGGTGAGCGCCGTGACAGGGCTGGCGGCGTTGGTGGTCACGGCCTTCGCATCGCCACTGACCGACACGGCACGGCCCGTAGCGCAGCCCTATGAACTTCCGCGCAGCCTGGTCACCAAGGTGGGGTCCTATCAGGTGATGATCGCCTGGCCGGAAGGCGAGCCGCCTCCGGCGGGCTGGCCGGTGCTTTATGTTCTCGATGGCGAGGACAATTTCGCGATCACGGCGCTGACCGCTCGTCGGCTCGCGCGCGCGGGAGAGCGGAGCGGGGTAGACGCCGGTGTTGTCGTCGGCATTGCCGCGGGACCGCTGGCACGCCGGGTGCGCGACTATACGCCCGCGACGCCCGGCTGGATCATTCCCGCCGGCCGTCCGGCGCACGGGCTTGTCACCGGAGGTGCGGAGGCGTTCCTCGACTTGGTCGAGCGTCGCATCATGCCGCTGGTCCATGCCGGACGCTGGCGGGTAGATCGATCGCGCGAGACGCTGGCCGGGCACAGTTTCGGTGGCGTGCTGGCGCTGCACGCAGCATTCACCCGCCCGGCGCTGTTCGACAATGTGGTGGCGGTCAGTCCGTCGCTCTGGTTCGGAGACGGGCTGCTCGCTCGCGAGGCCGTGAGTATGCCCACCGGTCCGCGCGTCCTGATCGCGGAAGGCGACGGCGCGATGGCCGGCACCGCGTCGCCCGCATCGTTCGTCCAAACTCTGGGTGAGCGCGCCCGGCTGCTTTCGCTAGCTGGGCAGACGCACGGCACGACCATGCTGGCCGGGACTGCGCCGACAGTCACTTTCGCGTTCGGAAAGGCGGATCGATGATAGCTGCGTGGGCGGCTGCGCTGGCGCTGCTCGGGGGAGCGCTGTGCCTGTACCTTGCCGCGCCGCATCAGGCATTGCTCATGGGAGTGGTACGAGTGCGTCGATGGCTGCGCGCAACCGGCGGGGTGCTGCTGACGGTCGCGCTGCTCCTGCTGCTGACGATGCAGGGGCCAGCGACCGCAGTGTTCACCTGGGCAACGGGGGCGATGCTGGTTTGGAGCTTGGTACCGGTCGCCATTCGCTGGTGGCGCTTTCGCCGGGAGGTGATGAAGTGAACCGCCATGACCTCACCAGTCGCGACTGGTTCGGCAAGGCGTCGGCCGCGACGATCCTTGGCTTCACGCTGACGCTGGCGCTGACCTGCACGTTCGGATGGCTGTTCAGGACCGGCGACAGTTACTTCTCCGCACAGGGCCAGGTCGCCATGTGGCTGGTAGCACCGATCTGGTGCGCGATCCTGGGCTTGTGCTTCCTGTTTCGCAGCGGTCCGCGCGCTTGGGGTTGGCTGGCCCTCGCCAATATCGCTGCCTGGGCGCTGTACGCCGCCATCCGCCTGATCGGGAGCTGATCCGCGATGCGCACCGATATCGTCAAGACTTATAAAGACATCCATAGCTGGGTCGGCATCATTGCGGGTCTCGCACTGTTCATCGCCTTCTACGCCGGCGCGATCACGATGTTCGAGGATCCGCTGAACCGCTGGGCCTCGGCGCCGACATCGATCACCCCGGCACCATCGCTCGCGCGCACTCCCGAGCTGGTCGACAAGGTGTTGCGTGCCCATCCGGAGGCTCGGGCCGCCTATACCGTCAATTTCGACGTCGGGCCGGAGATGCCGGCACGCGTCAGCTGGACAAAGGGCAACCGCCGCGTCCCAGGCCCGACGTGGCTGGCGTCGCTGGCGTCCGATGGGTCGTTGCAGGTCGTGCAGCAGCAGGCCTCGCCCGTGGCGAATTTTATCGATGTCCTGCACGAGCAAATCGGTCTGCCCTTCCCGCACAACGTGTCGATGCCGATCATGGGCGTCATCTCACTGCTCTATGCGGTCGCGATCATCTCAGGCGTTATTTGCCTGCTACCGAGCTTGGTAAAGGACCTGTTCGCGCTGCGGTTCAGTCGGAATGTGAAGCGCATGTGGCTGGACCTGCATAATGTGCTCGGCCTGTTCAGCTTGCCATTCCACATCATCATGGCGGTGACCGCCGTCATCTTCGCGTTCCACGACGAGATCTACACCGCACAAGGGGCGGTGCAGCAGATCGGCGCGCCGAAGCTGGAGCGGCCCGCACGACCCGACCGGAATGCGCCGCCTCCGGCGCTTGAGGCGGTCACCGGCACGCTGCCGCCGCTCGAGCTACAGCGCCGGATTGCGCAGCAGGCACCGGGCTTCCGGCTCCATACCCTCACGTACGAATATAACGCGAAGGAAGGTCGTCACGGCGCCATCGCTGGCTATGATCCCCGCTACGGCACCCGCGCGCCCGTCTATGGCCTGGGCGAGATCGATACGCGCACAGGCGCGATCACCGGAGCGGACTATATGCCTGGTCGTCAGGATGCGTGGTTCGCCACCGTCACCAGCTTCTTCGCGCTGCATTTCGGCAGCTTCGGCGGCACGCCGGTACGCTGGTCGTATTTCGTGCTCGGGCTGGCGGGCGCCTTCCTGTTCTACTCGGGCAATCTGCTCTGGATCGAAAGCAGGCGAAAGAAGGAACGCAAGTCCGGCGCCGTCATGCAGACGCGCGCGACCCGCATCCTTGGTGCGCTGACCGTTGGGGTGCCGCTGGGCTGCGTCGCCGGTATCTCACTGACGATCGCGGCCGCCAAGTGGCTGCCGCCAACATCGCCCGATCTCCCCGCATGGCACGGTCGCATCTACTATTGCGTGTTCCTGGCGGCGATCGTCTGGGCCTTGGTGCGCGGTGCGGCACGCAGCGGTGCCTCACTGCTGTGGGTAGCGGCAGCGGCAACGGCAGCGATCCCCGTCTCCAGCTTCGCCTCCACGCTACTGGGCACGGGGTGGAGCGACAACGGTGCAACGCAGCTGGTCGATGCCGTGGCACTGGTCGGTACGGCGGGTTTCGTCGTCATGGCTCGCGCTGCCCACAACCGTGCACGTCATGGCCCGCGAGACAGCGTGTGGGCGATAACGGCCGCGGCGACCACCTGACGCGGGCCGGTGATTCAGAAGATCAGCAGACCCAGCTGGCGCGCATAGTCCAAATAAAATCCGGAGAAGTTAAGCCGCGAGCCTCGGTTCCGATCGCAGACACGTAAAAGCTCAGCACCCAACCTCTGCACAATACATTCTGGACTTGCCTCGGCAAAGTGGAGAGTTCCCTTGAAGTGAAAGGCGAACTCAATGACGAAGCAGCGACGGTTCACGAAGGAGTTTGAGGACGAAGCGGATCGGCTGGTGGCGACCAGCGGACGGACGCAGCGCGAAATAGCGGAGGATCTGGGAGTGGGGCTATCGACGCTGGTGCGCTGGATCAGCCGCAGCCGGGATCGTCTGGTGGATACGCCGGATCAAGCGCCGCAGGCGGATATGGCTGCCGAGTTGAAGCGCCTTCGGCGGGAGAATGAGATCCTTCGACAGGAGCGTGACATACTGAAGCGGGCGACCGCTTTTTTCGCCCGGGAGGGAAATCGATGAGGTTCCAGCTCATCGATCGGGCGAGAGAGGATTTCCCGGTCCACCGCCTCTGCCGGGTGCTCGGCGTCAGCCAGAGCGGCTACTTCGCTTGGAAGGATCGCCCGGCCAGTCGGCGTCAGCGCGATGACATGGTGATGCTGGCGCATGTCCGCTCGGCTTTTGCCCTGTCGAACGGCACCTATGGCAGTCCGAGAATGACGCGCGAGTTGCAGGATGATGGCTTTGCCATCGGGCGGCGTCGCACGGCGCGGCTGATGCGCGAGAACGACCTGCGTGCCCGGCAGAAGCGCAGGTTCAAACGCACGACCGACAGCGAACACGCCTGGCCGATCGCGCCGAACATCATCGACCAGGATTTCACCGCGACGGCAACCAACCAGAAGTGGGGCGTCGACATCTCGTACGTCTGGACACGGGAGGGATGGCTCTACCTGGCGGTGGTCATCGACCTCTTCTCCCGCCGCGTCGTCGGCTGGGCTGTCGGCGACCGGCTGCACCGCGATCTGGCGCTGGCTGCCCTGCGCAAGGCGCTCGTCATGCGGCGTCCCCCCAAGGGGCTCATTCATCATTCGGACCGCGGTAGCCAGTATTGTTCGGTGGACTACCAAGCCGAGCTGCGTCGCCACGGCATCCGCATCTCCATGTCGGGAAAGGGAAATTGCTACGATAACGCCATGGTCGAGACATTCTTCAAGACCATCAAATCCGAACTCGTCTGGCCCACCGTCTTCTATACCCGTGCCCAGGCCGAGCAGGCCTTTGCCCGCTATATCGACGGCTTCTACAACCCCGTCCGGCGCCACTCCGCGCTCAACTACACCAGCCCGCCGCAGTTCGAACAAACCGCGCCACGCTGAGCAAATGCCTCTCCATTTGAGCGGGGCAAGTCCAGGTCGGTCGGCTTAGCTAATCATATCGAGTTCGCTTTTTTCCGACCGCTTGATCGGACTTCGATGGCTCAGTGCGCGAACGTCGGCTGTTGTTGAAAGCCGCCGTTTGGCGGAAAGGTTTGGAACGTCCGCTTCGTCCCAGAACCTTGCCGTTCCGACCGCCGAGCCAACGATGCCGGAGACCCGATTGATCGACATGAACGAATGACCGAAGCTGGGGAGCGCCTTGGGCGCCCTGAATGGCCGGATGTGGGTCTCCTCGGCAGGAGGGCAGGGCAGATACTCTCGCCCAATATCGGACAATCAACGGCCAATATGAGTTAGAAGGTGACGCTTAGCGACTGCCCAATTCTCAGGCTGGACCACGCATGGCTTAGTTCGTTGATCTTTTTTCGAATAGCCTCGACGTCGGCTGGGGCTATCGGGGCGACCAGCGGCAAGTCGGTTCCGCAGGCATGCTCGTAGACGGCGATCAGGTCCGTTGCGGGTACTTGGCCGCCCCACATCTCGGCTTGAAATGCCTCCACCAGCCTTTCAACGGCCGCCTCCATCTCTCCACCCGATGTGGTAAAGGCCACCGGCCGCCCTTCGCGAAGGAGGGATAGGAAGCCCTTGTGTGGTACCGTCGATTCGACGGCATAATGGATCATGTCGTGCGGGAGGATGCCCTGCTTAGGGCATTGAACCGTCTCGCTAGGGAGGCCATCCCGGTCGACCCGCAGATCGTCGAACTTGCCGTCACGCCTGGTGAAAGTGAGGAGCATGCTGCTCTCTTCACTAGACAGCTTCGGGGGACAAGAACGATTCTCCACAGGGTCTGCTTTCCTCCCAACAGGAGACACTGGGATCCTCAGCGTCACCATAAGTGACCCGCTATCCCGAGATGGATGAACGGCCGAAAACGGGAAGCGGTTTTGCAGCCGTCAATGACCGCATCTGGGTCACTGCGGCCTACCGAGGTAACTGGCTGCAGGGTGGGAACTTTGTCCGGGCGTCTTTCTTACGGAAACTCATCCGCAGCATATTAGCGGTCGGCGACCAATTGCGAGCTGAGAGAAGCTGCAACCATGTGGGCAGGTTGGAGACGCTGCGGCTTGGCGCTCTCCACGTGGCCTACATGCCAGTCAAGCCGCCCTTCCTGCTGCCCGAACACGCTATCGCGCTGGCGCGTCTGCTGGCGCGCCATGTCGCAAGGCAGCATCACGCCGAGCGGTGTGCCGCAGGCAAGAAGTCCGATAAAACGGACCGAACGTCGGAAGCATGATGGGAATCGCAGGAGGAAAAACGATGCGCTGCGCGGTATATGCGCGCTTCTCGACGGACAAGCAGGACATGCTGTCGATCGAGACGCAGCTGATGATGTGCCGGCGCGAGATCGAGCGTCAGGGATGGAGCGAAGTGGCGTGCTTCACGGACGCCGCGGAGTCGGCTGCGACGCTGCACCGTCCCGGTATGCAGGCGCTGCTGGCGACAATCCAGGCAGGCTACATCGACATCGTCTACGCCGATGCGATGGACCGGCTGTCGCGCAGCCAGGCCGATATCGCCTCGTTGTTCGAGCGGCTGCGCTTCCGCGGCATTATCCTGGCAACGCGCAAGGAAGGCGTGGTGACCCCGTTGCACATCGGCATGATGGGGACGATCAACGCCGAGCAGCTGAGCGCGACGAGCGAGAAGACCCGTGACGCGCTGGTGCGCCGTCAGGCGATGGGCCGCAATCCGGGGGGTTCGGCCTATGGCTATGAAACCCGGGTGGCCTATGACGGCAATGGCGAGCGGATCCGCGGCCTCCAGCAGATCGTCCCCGCGGAGGCGGCCGTCGTGGTGCGGATCTACGAGGATTATGCCGCCGGGCTGTCGCCGATTGCCATCGCCCGGCGCCTCAATGCCGAGGGCATCCCCTCCCCGCGCGGCGGACGACCGGGCAAAGGTAGGATCAATCTTGCTGCCTGGACGCCGAACACGCTGACCGGCAACGCCGCCCGCGGCACCGGCATCCTCAACAACCAACTGTACATTGGGCAGCGCCCGTATGGAAAGCAAACCTACCGCAAGAACCCTGACACCGGGAAACGCCACGCCTTCATCAACGCCGCTGACGCCGCCACGGCCCTTGTCAGAGCTCCCGACCTTCGCATCGTACCAGACGCCTTGTGGGGGGCCGTGAAGGCCCGGCAGGCAGCCCTTGCGCGCCCCCCCCGTACGGAACCGGCCGGCCCTGCCCGCCCCTATTTTGCTCAGCAGCGGCCGAAGTACCTGCTGACAGGGAAGATGACGTGCGGCGTATGCGGAGCGAGCTACGCCAAATCCGGTCAGCATCGCTTCGGCTGCCAAGGCGCGGCAAAGAAGGGCCCGACCTGGTGCGACAATCGCCTGACCATCAGGCAGGATGCGCTCGACGCGAGGGTGCTGAAAGGCCTGACCACCGCCATGCTGCGCGACGATGTGGTCGCGGCATTTCTGGAGGAATATGCAGCAGAGACCCACCGGCTTGAGGAGGCCAGCGTCAGCACGCGCCCCGAGCACGAGGCAGAACTCAGCGAGGTCGACCAGCAGATTTCGCACGCAAAAACCGCGATCCTCAAAGGCGTAGATCCGTCGTTGTTCGTCGACGAGTTGCAGAGGCTGGGCACGCGACGTACCGTGCTGATCGAGGCGCTTGCCGCTGCCGAACATCCAGACGCAGCCGAGTCGCTGCTGCGTCCGGATCTCGGCCGGATTTATTGTGAGAAGGTTACGACGCTTACGTCAGCCTACGAGGACGATGCACTGCGCGCGCAAGCGTTCGAACGCATCCGCGCGCTCATCGAAACGGTGGTCCTGACGCCACAGGGCGAGGACCTCGCGATCGAGCTACGCGGCGAGTTGGCGTCGATGCTGGAGCTGAGCGCGAGCACAGACATGCAAAACGCCTCGGAAGCGGTGGCTTCCGAGGCGTTGCAAATGAAGTTGGTTGCGGGGACAGGATTTGAACCTGTGACCTTCAGGTTATGAGCCTGACGAGCTACCGGGCTGCTCCACCCCGCGGTGGTGAGGTTTTGTTCTTGCGCTGTGTGGCGCAAGGGGGATGTGAATGGGTTCTTTGTGTGCATGTTCGCGGGCTTCAATGCCTGGCGACGACCTACTCTTCCATCGCTTGAGCGATAGTACCATTGGCGCGGTCGGGTTTCACGGCCGAGTTCGGGATGGGATCGGGTGGGACACCGACGCTATGGCCACCAGGCAATGGAGCCTGCGAGCATGCGGTTGTGTTGGGATGAAATCGATGCACCTTGGAAGTTTTATCTGGCTGAGAGTTATTTCCATCCACCCGTTCATCTAGCCCAGGGCTGATGGTGGGGGTGTGGAGCTCTCAAGCGCGACCAGAGCAATTAGGACCGGTTAGCTCCATGCGTTACCGCACTTCCACATCCGGCCTATCGAGGTCGTGGTCTTCGACCGCTCTTGATGAAATCTTATCTCGAGGGAGGCTTCCCGCTTAGATGCTTTCAGCGGTTATCCCGTCCGTACATAGCTACCCTGCTGCGCCGTTGGCACGACGACAGGTACACCAGAGGTACGTTCAACCCGGTCCTCTCGTACTAGGGTCAACTCCTCTCAAATTTCGACGCCCACGGCAGATAGGGACCAAACTGTCTCGCGACGTTCTGAACCCAGCTCACGTACCACTTTAATTGGCGAACAGCCAAACCCTTGGGACCTGCTCCAGCCCCAGGATGTGATGAGCCGACATCGAGGTGCCAAACAACCCCGTCGATATGAGCTCTTGGGGGTTATCAGCCTGTTATCCCCGGCGTACCTTTTATCCGTTGAGCGATGGCCCTTCCACGAGGGACCACCGGATCACTATGACCGACTTTCGTCTCTGCTCGACTTGTCAGTCTCGCAGTCAGGCTGGCTTATGCCATTGCACTCTAACAGCCGGTTTCCAACCGGCCTGAGCCAACCTTCGCGCGCCTCCGTTACTCTTTAGGAGGCGACCGCCCCAGTCAAACTACCCGCCACAGAGGGTCCCTGTACCGGTTTCACGGTACGAGGTTAGACAGTAGACAACAACAGGGTGGTATTTCACCTATGGCTCCACATCAGCTGGCGCCGATGCTTCAAAGCCTCCCACCTATGCTACACAGTTCTTGTCCACTGCCACTCTGAAGCTGCAGTAAAGGTGCACGGGGTCTTTCCGTCTAACCGCGGGTACTCCGCATCTTCACGGAGAATTCAATTTCGCTGAGCATGTCCTGGAGACAGTGGGGAAGTCGTTACGCCATTCGTGCAGGTCGGAACTTACCCGACAAGGAATTTCG